>JBCCDT010000119.1:0-12267 GCA_039030635.1 Pseudomonadota bacterium | reverse complement strand
CCGCACGCGCCAGTAACCCGAAAGCACTTCGGTGCAGGACGGGACCAGAATGATCTCTGCCTCGGTCAGCGCCCGACCCAACAGGGGAAATTCAGCATCATAGCAGGTCAGCACCCCGATGCGCGCGGCACCGGTGTCAAACACCTGCAGCGGGCCACCGGGGACCACGTCCATCTCATCACGCTCATAACGGGTCATGATTTGTTTGTCCTGCACGGCCGCCCCACCCTCAGGCGTAAAGAGCCGCACCCGGTTCACGGGCCGCGGGCCGATCTCGTCGTCAAAGACCGGCGCCGACCCTGCGCAGATCATAATCCCGTGTTTGGCGGCCAATTCCCCGTGCAGGGCATCCACCTCGGGCATCATTTCAGAGACCGCGCGCATGCAGGCCTCCCCATCCGCGGCCACGTCTGCCCCGGCCAGCGTGGCCAACTCCATCGCGCCGTATTCGGGAAACACCAACAGGTCCGCCCCCTGCCCGGCCCCGTCGGCAACCCAAGTCTCGAGCTTGCGCGAGTAATCGCCCCAGCGCTCAAACGGATCAAGCGGATAGGCGGCGGTTGCGATTTTCATGGGCGGGGTCCCCTCTCACTGACCCCGCCAGCATGGCGCACCGTTGCGGTGCATTCAACCGCGCGCCACTTTCTCAAGCATAGGCTGCATCAAACATCCCTTGTGGCACCTCGCCGCTGATGGACGCCATGTCTTCACCCAGCGATGACGCCACCACCCGCGCTTCCGCCAAAGGCAGGATCGAATAGAGCGGATCAGTGCCACCTTCCAAAGCCACTTCGACCATGTCGCGCGAGGACGGGCAGAGATAAAGCGCCCCATGTTCTCCAAAGACCACTTGGTCCTCGGCGAAATGCAAATGGACGATTTCCATCCCGTCCTTGGGCGGCACCTGTTCGATCCCGCGCAGCCCGAGCAGCGCACTGGCGGGGATCAGCGAAAATGGATCGCCAAACATGTCTTCGGCCGCATCGCTTTCGACCATGATGTTCTGACTGCTGAGCAGGTGGAACGGTTTGGCGTTGCCATAGGCACCCGCCGGCACCTCCAAAGGCCACAGCGCCAGCGGACACTCAGAGGCATCCATCCATGGCGTCTCCCGCGTCACTTGCGTCACGGTCTGCAGCCCTGCATCAAAGGTCAAAACCAGGTCACCGGGCTTGAGATCGCCCACGGCCATCCAACCGCGCGATGTGGCCACTTTCGTGGTCGCCACAAGCCCCGAAAGTTGTGTGCCCCCGCTGAGCGTCTCGTCCTCATCCTGACCAGCGTTCGAAAACACTTCGAACGATTTCGAGAAAAAAGAAAAGCCTTCAAACATGTTCGCCGTCCTACGAATCACACGACGTCCCCATGATCGTCGTTAATTGGTTAAAATTTGACGGGTGCCTTGGCCGAGTCTGCGTCCGAAATAAGGCAGACCTGAGGCACTGTTTCCAAATCCGTGACACTCTTGCGCCGCAATTTGGGTCTGTTCGCGAACCGCCGCCGATCTGTCATGAAAAGCGGTATTCGAAACGGGCGATGTCCGATTGGCAGAGATTTGCCACGACCTCCGCATCCGCATCAGAGTAAAGCGCGCGATAGTCCGTTGGCCGCTCAGATCGGTTGACCTGCGGCAAATCCAAATGAAACCCAAGGTGGTCCCAAAACGGCGCGGCATCCGCCTCAAAATACTCAAGCCGGATGTAAAGCGTGCAATCCTCCACCCCATCGGCGCGGGTCATGTAGCGCGTGTAAGGATGGGCGGGGAGTGCGGCTTGCAGATAATCACTCCTGAGAAAATCGGAAAATCCAACGGCTTTGGCCGTGCGGACAGAGGCGTGATCAAACTCTTGCACGCGGAGCCAGTGATAAAAGCTCACCACCCGGTCCCACGGGTTGCGCACCAGCGTCACCGTGAACGCGCGCGCGATTTGGTCCGGAGGGATCAGCCCGTCGATATCGCTGAGCTTTGAATGCTTCCAGATCCGCCCCGCTGCTTGCGCGCCCTTGAGGCGGTGTCGCCGCTTCTTGGCTTTGGGTGTGTCGCCGATCAGGATGTCATCTTTCATCGCACGCCCCTCCAGCGCCAAGGCCAGCGATGTGCCCCCGGTCTTGGGGATATGCACGAAAATGTAATTGCGGCCCGACGAGATGATCATAGGAGGCACGCTATGCCAAACCGGGCGCAAAAAAAACCGCGCGCGATGGGGGGCAAGCCTGTGCGCACACTCTTCCCAAGTCTGAACAAATGCGGCATATGCGATTGGATGTCATGAATGCCGCGAGGGAGGGTTGGCCATGGGATGGATGCGTGATGAAACCGGGTTGGAGAAAACCGCCGCCAATTTCGTCCCACTGACCCCTTTATCGCATCTGCGCCGTGCCGCAGGGCTTTTTGCGGATCATGAGGCGGTGGTCTATGGTGGGTTTCGCAAAACCTATGCGGAGTATTACGCGCGCTGCTCGCGGCTGGCCTCCGGGTTGGTCAAAATGGGTGTGGAACCGGGCGATGTGGTGGCCACGATCCTGCCCAACGTGCCCGCCCATGTGGAGGCGCATTTTGGCGTGCCGGCCTGCGGCGCAGTTCTGAATGCCATCAACATCCGGCTTGAGGCGGACACCATCGCCTACATCTTTGACCACGGTGAGGCAAAGGTCGTGCTGGTCGATCCGCAGTTCATGGGCGTGGTGCAAGCCGCGATTGAGATGATGGAAGGGCCCGCGCCCAAGATCATCGAGGTGGCCGACCCCCAAGGCGGTGTGGCCGCGATCACCGATTACCCGGAATATGAGGATGTGCTGGCCGGTGGCGACCCGGAGTTTGACTGGATCATGCCACAGGATGAGTGGGAAAGCCTTGCGCTGAACTATACCTCAGGCACCACGGGGCGGCCCAAGGGCGTGGTTTATCACCATCGCGGGGCGTATCTGATGACCATGGGCACGGCCATCACCTGGCCCATTCCGCGCCATGCTAAGTATCTGACCATTGTGCCGCTCTTTCACTGCAACAACTGGAACCACACCTGGGCGATGCCCATGCTGGGGGGCACGATTGTGTGCTGCCGGGATGTGACCGCAAAGAATATCTATGACGGGATTGCCGATGAAGGCGTGACCCATTTCGGGGCCGCCCCGATTGTGCTCAACACTGTGATCAATGCCAGCGATGAGGAGCGTCGCCCCTTTGATCACGTGGTCGAAGTATTCACGGCAGGTGCCCCGCCGCCTGCGGCGACTTTGAAAGCGATTGAACCGCTCGGCTTCAACGTCACGCAGGTCTACGGCCTGACGGAAACCTATGGCCATGTAACCGAATGCCTGTGGCAATCAGCCTGGGACGCGGAGCCCGAAGAAGAACGCTACGCCATCAAGGCGCGTACCGGCGTGTTGATGCCCATGATGGAACAGATCACCTCAATGGATCCCGACGCGATGACGCAAGTTGAGATGAACGCCGAGGCCCAGGGCGAGATCATGATCCGGGGCAATACGGTGATGAAAGGGTATCTCAAGAACCCAGAGGCGACGGCGGAGGCCTTTGCAGGCGGGTATTTTCACTCAGGCGACATCGCTTATCAGCATCCGGACGGGTATCTGAAGGTCGCGGATCGGGCGAAGGACATCATCATTTCGGGCGGTGAGAATATCTCGTCCGTGGAGGTCGAGGGCGCGCTGATGCATCACCCGGCGGTGTCGCTCTGCGCTGTGGTCGCCCTGGCCGATGAGAAATGGGGCGAAGTGCCCTGCGCGTTCATTGAGCTGAAAGCGGGGGCGGAGGTGACCGACGATGAGATCATCGCCTTCGCGCGCGAGCGGCTGGCCGGGTTCAAGACGCCCAAGAAGGTCGTGTTTCAAGAACTGCCCAAAACATCGACCGGCAAGATTCAGAAATACGAGCTGCGCAAGATCGCGGCAGAGGCGTAACAGAGCGCGTTCGTCAGGCCGTGGCTTGGCGAACAGCTCCTTGATCGGCAGCGCTTTATCGCTCACACCCGCCGTCCATCAGAACGGTGGCCTACGTTGCCACTTCGCCATGCCGTGGGGACGGCCTGACGAACGCGCGTCGGCTTGCAGCCTTGATTCCGCGCGGCCGTTAAGCGGGACGACTGCGCTTTAAAACCGGGGGCATCCGTCCCAGCGCCTTGTCTTTGAGGGCAGGAGGTCGCTCGGCTTTGGGGATGAGGCCGTTCGGCGCCTCCACCCACAACCGGATCAGCTCGCGCAAGAGATCCTCATCCTGGCTTGGGTCCACATCGCCCAGCATCCACGACCAGCGGTCTGGATCGGCCAGGGCCAAACGGCAGTCGCAATCGCAATTGCCCAGACAGGCTACCTTGCGCGGCTGAAGCCTGGCCAGCGCCGGATCGCGCAGGATTTCTGTGACGAGATCAAAGAGCTTTTCGCCTGCAGGCGCGTCCCCGGGCGCGGCGGCCTCGGTGCCACATTCCAAACAGACCTGAACCTCGCCCACGACCAAAATGGTGTTTTCGATCAACGACATCTCAGTCACCTCTCACGCCACTGGATCCAGGTCTTCGCTGGTTTGCATCCGCCAAAGCGCGGCGTAGCGCCCATCACGGGTGAGCAATTCGTCATGCCGACCTTCTTCGACGATCTCGCCGGCCTCCAGCACGACGATCCGATCCGCCTCAGACACGGTGGACAGGCGATGCGCAATGGTGATCACGGTGCGGCCTTCGCTGGCACGGGCGAGCGCGTCTTGGATGCCCTGTTCGGTCTCGGTATCAAGCGCGCTTGTGGCCTCATCCAGAAGCAGGATTGGCGGGTCCTTGAGGAAGGTGCGCGCAATGCCCACGCGCTGTTTTTCCCCGCCGGAGAGTTTCAGGCCCCGCTCACCCACCTGAGTGTCATACCCCTCAGGCAAGGCGGCGATAAACTCATGGATCTGCGCGGCCTTGGCGGCCTCTTCCACATCCGCCTGGGTGGCCCCGTCGCGGCCATAGGCGATGTTGTAGCCGATGGTGTCGTTGAACAGAACGGTGTCCTGCGGCACCACACCGATGGCGGCGTGCAGGCTCTCTTGGGTGACATCGCGAATGTCCACACCATCTATGCGGATCGCCCCGCCTGCGGCATCGTAGAACCGAAAGAGCAGCCGCCCAATGGTGGATTTGCCAGAGCCGGACGGGCCCACAATGGCCACTGTCTGACCGGCCTCCACGGTGATTGAGACGTCCTTGAGAATGGGGCGTTCCTGCGCATAGGCAAAGGACAGGTGGTCAAGCGTCACCGTACCGCCCTCAACCTTCAGCGCCTTGGCCCCCGCCCGATCGGACACATCCGGCGGCTGGCGCAGCAAGGTGAACATCTCACCCATATCCACGAGGGCCTGCCGGATCTCACGATAGACCGTGCCGAGGAAATTTAGCGGCATGGTGATCTGGATCATGTAGGCGTTGACCATGACGAAATCGCCCACCGTCATCGCCCCGTTCTGCACGCCGATGGCGGCCATGACCATCACAATCACCAGCCCGCTGGTGATCAACAACGCCTGCCCGAAATTCAGGAAGGCCAGCGAATAAGAGGTCTTGAGAGCGGCCGTTTCATAACCCTCCATCGCGCCGTCATACCGGCGGGCCTCACGATCCTCCGCGCCGAAATACTTGACGGTCTCAAAATTGAGCAGGCTGTCGATGGCCTTTTGATTGGCATCCGTGTCCTGATCATTCATCTCGCGGCGCAGCTTCACTCGCCATTCAGTGACCTTGAGGGTGAAGGCCACGTAAAGCGTGATCACCCCCACGACGACCACGAGATACCAAAAATCGAACATCACCCAGAGCACGACCGATATCATCAACAGCTCCAGCAGCAGCGGCCCGATGGAAAACAGCAGGAAGCGAAGTAGAAATTCCACACCCTTCACGCCCCGTTCGATGATCCGCGAGAGCCCGCCGGTTTTGCGCGTGATGTGATAGCTCAGCGACATCTGGTGGATGTGGCGGAATGTGCGCAGGGCCAGTTGGCGCAAGGCGCGCTGCGCCACGCGGGCGAAGATGATATCGCGCAGCTGTTGGAAGCCGATATTAAACAGACGCGCCATGCCGTAGGCGATGGTCAGACCCACGGCCCCCATGGCCAGCATCCAGGCCGCGCCACTGGCCTCATTGGACAGGCTATCGACCGCCATTTTGTAAAAGAATGGCGTCCCAACCGCGACCACCTTGGACAGGATCAGCGCCAGCAGCGCGGCGATAACGCGGCGTTTGACCCAAGGGTGATCCTTGGGCCAGAGGTACGGGATGACCTCTTGAATAACGTGCCAACCATTGTCGGGTGGTGGAGTGGGGTTCAACGCGTGCCTACCGGGTCTCGGATGGGTTCTGTGAGAGGTCAAAGCTAGTCCGAGCTTGGCCGGGTGACCAGTGCTTTGACGCACAGATCGCCCTGCGCGTGGCGATCCCTGCGCGCAGGGCCAAGACACTGCATCCAGGAGGCCTGCACGTGATCGCGCGGTCTATGACACATCCTTGTAACTGATCTCGCGCTTGTCTGGCCCACCGACCTTCTCGCGCCGCACCACAAGGCGATTGAGCGCAACCACATAGGCCTTGGCAGAGGCGACAACCGTATCGGTATCCGCGGATTGACCGGTGGCGATGTAGCCATCCTCTTCCAACCGTACAGTCACCGTGGCCTGGGCATCGGTGCCTTCGGTCACCGCGTGCACCTGATAGAGTGACAGCCGCGCGGTGTTGGGATGCAGCGCGCGCACCGCGCGGAAGGTGGCATCGACCGGGCCATCACCGCTCTCGGTGGCCGTATTCTCCACGCCGTCGATGGTCATGGTCAGTTCAGCCTTCGCCTTGCCGGATGTGCCGCAGGTCACGGCCAGAGACGACACCACCAACCGGTCGTTTTCCACATCTTCTCCAGCGGTCACCAGCGCGATGAGGTCTTCGTCATAGACTTCCTTCTTGCGGTCCGCGAGTTCCTTGAAGCGCACAAACACATCATTGAGCTGGTTGTCGGCCATCTCGTAACCCATATCACTGAGCTTGGAGCGCAGTGCCGCGCGGCCAGAATGTTTGCCCATGACGATATTGGTCTCGGTCAGGCCCACATCTTCGGGGCGCATGATCTCAAAGGTCTCGGCGTTTTTGAGCATGCCATCCTGATGGATGCCGCTTTCATGCGCAAAGGCGTTTTTGCCCACGATGGCCTTGTTGAACTGCACGTTAAAGCCCGACACCGTGGCCACGCGACGGCTGACATGCATGATCTTGGTCGTGTCGATATCAGTGTAGTACGGCATGATATCGCCCCGCACTTTCATCGCCATCACCACCTCTTCCAGCGCGGTGTTGCCGGCGCGTTCACCGAGGCCATTGATCGTGCATTCGATCTGACGCGCCCCACCCGCCACTGCGGCCAGCGCGTTGGCCGTCGCCATGCCAAGATCGTTGTGACAATGCGTGGCAAAGACCACCTCATCCGCGCCCGGCACCTCTTCGATCAAACGCGTGATCAGGTCGGCGCTTTCGACCGGCGCCGTGTAGCCTACCGTGTCGGGAATGTTGATCGTTGTGGCGCCCGCCTTGATCGCAATCTCGCAAACGCGGGCGAGGTACTCCCATTCGGTGCGCGTGGCATCCATGGGCGACCACTGCACGTTGTCGCACAGGTTTCGCGCATGGGTGACCGTTTCATGAATGCGGTCGGCCATTTCATCCTGCGTGAGGTTGGGAATGGCGCGGTGCAAAGGCGAGGTGCCAATAAAGGTGTGGATGCGCGGGCGTTTGGCGTGCTGCACGGCTTCCCAACAGCGGTCAATATCTTTGATGTTGGCGCGGGCGAGACCGCAAATCACGGCGGTGTCTGCGCGTTTGGCGATCTCGGTGACGGCTTGAAAATCCCCCTCAGAGGCGATGGGAAAGCCCGCTTCGATAATGTCGACGCCCATCTCGTCGAGCAGCCCCGCGATCTCGAGCTTTTCGGTATGGGTCATGGTCGCGCCGGGGCTTTGTTCGCCGTCGCGCAGCGTGGTGTCAAAGATGACGACGCGGTCTTTATCGGTCTGTGTCATGGGTAATCTCGTTTGTTTGTCCTAAGCCTGTGGCGCGAAACTCGATCCTCTGAGCGGTCGCGCCGGATCAGGGCACGCTCAGAGGCGGCTTAGGAGCAGCAGGGCAGAAAGGCAAGCCGCGTGGGCGGGGGCCTTGAGTGCGATATGGTCCTGCTTTGTCATGGGGGCGAGTATAGGCGCGGTTTTGAGCATTGCAAAGCCTGTGTTTTTAAAGCGTGACCGAGCCGCGCTTTGCTAGGCCCCGGCGTGGCGATCCGGCTTTTCGACATGGCACTTTATCGTGCAGTACCGCCGTATTTTCGAATGACGCTCTGCAATGGCCAATTCGCCATGCCCTGGGTGGGGCCTGGCGAAGCGCGGCGGGCTGACGCCCTTGATTCCGCGCGATTAGGAGCTGTCGCGGAAGCGGTTCACAATGGGATAGCGCCGGTCGAGCCAGAATGCCCGTTTGGACAGCCGCGTGCCGGGGGCGGATTGGAAGCGTTTGTACTCGGCGATGTAGATCAGATGCTCCACCCGCTTGGCGTCTTCGCGGCTGTGGCCTGCCGCCACGCAATCCTCAATCGAGCCGTCCTGATCGATCAAAATGTCCAGAATCGCATCCAGCACAGGATAGTCCGGCAGGGAATCACTGTCTTTCTGATCGTGCTTCAACTCGGCCGATGGCGGCTTGTCGATGACACGCTCGGGGATGACCTCGCCCCCCGGCCCCATCATCCAATCGCGATGATTGGCATTGCGCCAGCGGCACATCTCGAAAACACGGGTTTTGTACATGTCCTTGATCGGATTGTAGCCCCCCGACATGTCGCCATAAATCGTGGCATAGCCCACCGCGACCTCGGATTTGTTGCCCGTGGTCAAAAGCATCTCACCAAATTTGTTGGAAAGTGCCATCAGCAACAGCCCCCGCAAGCGCGATTGCAGGTTTTCTTCAGTCACATCCGGCTCTGTGCCTTCAAAGAGCGGGGCGAGCGTGTTGGTGATCGCCTGACGCCCCTCTTTGATGGGCACAAAGTCATACCGCGCGCCGAGGTTTTCGGCGACCTCTTTGGCATCGTCCAGGGACTCCTCAGACGTATACTCAGACGGTAACATCACACAGCGCACATTCTCAGGCCCCAGCGCGTCGGCGGCGACCGTGGCCACGATGGCACTGTCGATCCCGCCTGACAGGCCCAGCAAAACCTTGGAAAACCCGGTCTTGCGCATGTAATCGCGCAAAGACAGCACCATGGCGAAATAGTCCTGCTCATACTCATCCGGCAGTGTGGCCAACGCGCCCTGCTCTGCGCGCCAACCACTGTCTGTCCGCACCAGATCTAGCTGCGTGATCGCCTCTTCGAAGACTGGCATCTGCACCGCCAAAGCCCCGCCGGGGTTCAACACGAAAGAGCCCCCGTCAAAAACCTGATCATCCTGCCCGCCCACCAGGTTGAGGTAAATGAGCGGCAGCCCGGTCTCGACCACGCGAGACACCATCAGGGTCTGCCGCGTGTACATCTTGTTGCGGTAATAGGGTGAGCCATTAGGCACCAAAAGAAATTCCGCCCCGGTTTCCGCCAGAGTCTCGGCCACGTCTTCGTGCCAGGCATCTTCGCAAATCGGGCTGCCCACGCGCACGCCATCAATGACATACGGCCCCCCCAGAGGCCCCGCATCGTAGATGCGCACCTCGTCAAACACGGTCTCATTGGGCAGTTCGTGTTTGAGAATGCAGGCCTGCCGCTGTCCGCCCTTGAGGATGTAATAGCCATTGTGCAGCTTACCGTCGATCACGGCCGGGCCGCCAATGCCCAAGGCCGGGCCATCCGCGCAATCTGCCATCAGCGCATCAATGGCTGCAATCGCGGCCTGTTGCACCGCAGGCTTCATCACCAGATCCTGGGTGTTGTAGCCAAGGATAAACATCTCGGGCAGTGCGACGAGCTGCGCCTTGGCGGCACGCCCCTCCTCCCACGCCTTGCGTGCCAGGGCGGCATTGCCTTCGATATCACCCACCGTCGCGTTAAGTTGCGCCAGCGTGATGCGGAAACGGTCCATCATGGGTTGGGTGTGCTCCTGCTTTGGCGAAGATTTAGCAGAAGCGCGCGCGAGGGAAAGCCGATTTGCCCAAAACCCGTTGTCAGCCTCTGGTGGCTCAATTAGGCTTGGGGTAACTTTCGGACCGAACCGAAGGACTGCCACGGGAGAGGCAAGAGATGACCTACAGGCGTATTGCACCCATTGCCGTCAGCGCAGGTCTTGTATTTGCGCTGCCTGCCGCCGCGCAGGATGGCACCGTCCAGACCAAACAATATGAGGATGGCGGCATCTATGAGGGCACGTTCAAGGACGGGCTTCAGCATGGCACTGGCACCTATACCCTGCCCAACGGGTATGAATATACGGGCGAGTGGGTCGACGGCGAAATCCGCGGTCAGGGCCGCGCGGTGTTCCCCAATGGATCGGTCTATGAGGGGCAATTTGCCAAGGGCAAGCCAGAGGGTGTGGGCAAGATCACCTTCACCGATGGCGGCACCTATGAGGGCGAATGGCTCGACGGCAAGATCACCGGCAATGGTTTGGCGATCTATGCCAATGGCGTGCGCTATGAAGGCGGGTTTCTCAACGCGATGCACCATGGCAAAGGCCGCATGGAAAGCCCCGGCGGCTATGCCTATGAGGGCGATTGGTCTGAGGGCGTCAAGGATGGCGCGGCCACGATCACCTATCCCGATGGCGCGGTCTATGAAGGTCAGGTCAGCAATGGCGCCCGCGAAGGCGAAGGCACGCTGCGCATGCCCGATGGGCTG
This sequence comes from Pseudomonadota bacterium, assembly GCA_039030635.1. Taxonomy (GTDB): domain Bacteria; phylum Pseudomonadota; class Alphaproteobacteria; order Rhodobacterales; family Rhodobacteraceae; genus Roseovarius. The sequence continues at coordinate 1,422 of JBCCDT010000119.1, read as the reverse complement.
ATCTATGCGGGGCTTTGGAAAAACGGCCAGATTGACGGCACGGGGCGTCTGACACAGCCCAATGGCGATATCTATGAGGGCGATCTGGTCTCCGGCAAGCGCCAGGGCCAGGGGCGCGTGGTCTACAACAATGGCGACACCTATGAGGGCGCGTTCCTCGATGATCGCCGCCACGGGCAAGGCACATTCGTGGGCACCGATGGCTACCGTTATGAGGGCGAGTGGTCCGAAGGTAAAATCGCGGGCGCCGGCACGGTGACCTATCCCGACGGCTCGGTCTATGTGGGCCAGTTCGCCGATGACCTGGCCAATGGCACGGGCAAGATCACCTATCCAGACGGGTCCACATATGACGGTGCATGGAAAAATGGCGTGATCGACGGCGAAGGTGTGGCACGCTACCCCAACGGGCTGGTCTATGAGGGGTCATTCGTGAACGCGCGCAACGAAGGCTTCGGCGTGATGACCTATGAAGATGGCTATCGCTATGAAGGGCAATGGCGTGATGGTCAGCGGCACGGTCAAGGCAAAGCCACATACCCCGATGGCACGGTCTATGAAGGCACCTTTGCCAGCGGCCAGCGCGACGGCACCGGCAAGATCACTATGCCCGACGGGTTCACCTATGAAGGCCAGTGGCTTGAGGGCGAAATCTCAGGCACGGGCGTGGCGACCTACACCAATGGCGATGTCTATGAAGGCACGTTCCTGCGCGGCAAACGTCAGGGCGAGGGCACCATGCGCTATGCCACCGGCGAAGAGGCCACAGGAAACTGGCAGGATGGCGCGCTGGCCAACGCAGCTGAGGAAACAGACACGCAGACCGAATAGGGCCTACCAGGGCACAGGTTCACCCTGCCAGTCAAAAAACGCTCCGGTTTCACCCTCGGTGAGACCGTCTACCACAGCCAACAAATTGCTGGCCGCTTCCTGAGGGGTCACGGTCGGGCGGTTGCCCACGTATTTTTCGGTGAACGACGTGGCCACGGTCCCTGGATGCAGCGCCACGCAAATGGCGTGTTTATGGGTGCGTCCCAGCTCAATCGCCGCCCCGTGCAGCATCTGGTTGAGCGCGGATTTGGCCGTGCGGTAGGAATACCATCCGCCCAGCCGATTGTCCCCGATAGAGCCCACACGGGCAGAGAGCGCGGCAAACACGGCCCGTCGGTCCCGTGGCAAGAGCCGCACACTGTGTTTGAGCACCAAGGACGGCCCCACACAATTGAGCGCGAACTGATTCAGCATCGCTTGCGCGTTCAACTCCCTGAGGGATTTTTCCGGCGTCGCGCCTTGGATTTCGAGCGCGCCAGTGGCCACGAAAATCAGATCATACGGGCCCGTCAGCGGCTCCAGCTGGGGGAAGGCGCAGTCGTCGAGCTCCATGGCGACGCCTTCGAGGGCTTGCATGGCTTTCTCGACGGG
>JBCCDT010000118.1:0-12293 GCA_039030635.1 Pseudomonadota bacterium | reverse complement strand
TTGCGCCTGCGGGATGGTCAAACGGCTGAAATTGCCATTGCAGGCCAAGGCACGACTGGTCACTTGCTGCCGCCTTCGGCGCTGACCCTCAACGATAATGGAGAGCTGGGCGTGCGCACGGTGGGTGACAGCAATATCGTGGAGTTCTTCCCGGTCGATCTTGTCCGTGACACGCCCACCGGCATGTGGCTGTCTGGTCTGCCGGACGAGGCGCAGGTCATCGTCATCGGTCAGGAATTCGTCAAAGACGGTGTTGAGGTGAAACCACACCTGCAGGAGGTCGGACAATGATCGGCATCGTCGACTGGGCCGCGTCCCGGGCGCGGATGGTCATTGCCTTTATCGTTCTGTCGATCCTTGCGGGGTCCCTGGCCTATGTGAACCTGCCCAAGGAGGGCGAGCCTGATATTGAGATCCCGGCGCTGTTTGTTTCTGTCGTTTTCCCCGGAATTTCGGCCGAGGACAGTGAGGATCAGCTGGTCAAGGTCATGGAGACCGAATTGGCCGATCTCGACGGGCTGAAAACGCTCTGGGGGACGGCGGCGGAAAACTATGCCGGGATCGGCATGGAGTTCGAATTTGGCTGGGACAAGACCCAGATCATGGCCGATGTGCGCGACGCCATGACCAAGGCCGAAGCAGAATTTCCAGAAGGCGCTGAGACCTATTCGCTGGAAGAGCTTAATTTCAGCACCTTTCCGATGATCATCGTGACCTTGTCCGGTGACGTGCCGGAGCGGACGCTGGCCCGATTGGCGCGGGATTTGCAGGATGAGCTGGAAACGCTGGATGCGGTGCTGGAGGCCGGGATCGCGGGGGACCGCGAAGAGATGGTGGAGATCCTGATCGATCCGCTGCGCCTTGAATCGTACAATGTCACCGCGACGGAGCTGATCACCACGGTCCAAAACAACAACGTGCTGGTGGCCTCGGGCGAGGTGGACAATGCCGGCGGGGCGTTTTCGATCACCATGCGATCGAATTTCAAAACCACAGAAGACATCTACGCGCTGCCGATCAAAACAAACGGCGACCGGGTGATCACGCTGGGCGATCTGGCCCGGATCAATTTGACCTTTGAGGACCGCGTTGGCACCGCCCGCTTTGATGGGGAGCCGACGATCGCCCTCCAGGTGGTCAAGCGCAAAGGCTTTAACATCATCGACACCGCCGCCTTGATCAAGGAAACGATTGCTCAGGCCGAACAGGCCTGGCCGGAACAGCTCAAGGTCGCGGTAACCTTGGACACCTCAATCGACCAGTCCCGCGTGATTGACAGCATGGTCAAACAGCTTGAAGGCTCGGTGTTGACGGCCATTGCGCTGGTGATGATCGTGACCCTTGCGGCGCTGGGCATCCGGCCCGCGCTTTTGGTCGGTTTTGCCATTCCCACCTCGTTCCTGCTCTGTTTTGCGCTGTTGGCAATCATGGGCGTGGCCATTTCAAACATCGTGATGTTCGGTCTTATCCTCGCCGTGGGCATGCTGGTCGATGGCGCCATCGTGGTCGTCGAATATGCTGACAAGAAAATCGCTGAGGGCGAAGGCCCGATGCAGGCCTATGTCAGCGCGGCCAAGCGCATGTTCTGGCCGGTAGTCAGCTCAACGGCCACAACGCTTTGCGCCTTCCTGCCCATGCTTTTCTGGCCGGGCGTGCCGGGGCAGTTCATGAAGATGCTGCCCTTCACGCTCATTTTCGTGCTGTCTGCGTCCTTGCTCGTCGCCCTCGTTTACCTGCCTGTGATGGGCGGGGTCACGGGCCGTCTGGAGAAGTGGTTCAACACCCGCATTCAACAGATTGCGCGCCTGTTCTGGCCTTGGCACATCGCCCTTTTGGGTCTGGCCGTGGTCGCGCTGGGCGCGGCAGGGTCGTTGTTGCCCGTGGCGCTTGGGGCGGCGGGAGACAGCTTTGGTGCGATGGACAGCACAAGTATTCTGGGCTCTGTGATCCCCACGCTTGTGGCCGTGTTCGGCATGATCCTGGGCGCCGTGATGCTGGGCGCGTTGGCCTTGGCGGGGGCGGTGACCGCATTGCTTGCGCTCATGGCGGTGTTCAAACGGGTGGGTCTGGGCTTTGCATGGCTCAAGACCAAAGTCCTACCAGAGCGGCCCACACGGGTGCATGCCGGCCATCAGCGCACGCCGTTTGGCTGGTTCATCCACCTGATTGCATCGAACCCCATCGCACCCATTTTGGCCTGCTGCTTTGTGTTCGTCTTTGTCGGCTCAGTGGCCATGTATTTTACCAACAACAACCGCGGCGTTGAATTCTTTGTGGAATCTGAGCCCGAAAACGCCCTGGCCTATGTGCTGGCCCGCGGGAACCTGTCGATTGAGCAAAAGGACGAATTGGTCCGCGACGTCGAAGACGTGGTGCGCGCCCATCCCAATGTCGATTCCGTCTTTGCCTTCGCCGGAGAAGGCGGGCTCAACAACAACACAGGCGGGCTTGATCCGCCCATCGACACGATCGGCCAGGTCCAGTTCGAGCTGATCAAATGGGAGGACCGTCCGCAGCAACTTGAGACATGGTTCACCATTCCTGTGCTTGGATATGAGGTGCAACGCTCGGTCACCGCATCGTCGGCCGACGGCAACCGCACGCTGGAAGAGATCCGCAAGGTGGCTGAGCAGCTTCCTGGCCTCAGGGTGCAGATCATTTCCGTGGATCAAGGCCCAGCCGCCGCCAAGCCCGTGCATCTGCGCCTCACGGGCAATGACCCCGACGCGCTTTATGACTTTACCGAGCTGGCGCGCGCGCAATTCGATGACACTTTGGGCATGATCCAGGTGGAGGATAGTCTACCCTTGCCGGTGATTGATTTCCAAGTGGATGTGGATACCGAAGCTGCCGGCCGATTTGGTGCCGATGTGGGGCTTGTGGGCGCGATGGTGCAGCTGGTCACGCGCGGCTTGATGCTGGACACGATGCGCGTGCCCACGTCCGAGGATGAGATTGAAATCCGTGTGCGCCTGCCTGAGGAAGACCGGCTGTTATCCACGCTCGACACGCTGAAGGTGCGCACGCAAGAGGGGCTGGTGCCGCTCTCGAACTTTGTCACATGGCAGGCGGTGCGCGGGCGCGACCAGATCGACCGGATCAATCAAAGCCGGTATTTTGACATCAAGGCGGATGTTGAGGCCGGTTTGACCAAAACGGTCGTGGATGACAGTGGTCGCGAAACCGAAGTGGCCATCAACCCCAACGAACGGATCGCCGAGCTGACCAAATGGCTTGAAAGCGGCGTTGTGCCCGACGGTGTGAACTGGGAATGGACTGGGGACACCGAGGATCAAGAAGAATCCGGCGCTTTCCTCAGCCAGGCGTTCCTTGGGGCGCTTGGGCTGATGTTCATCATTTTGCTGGCGCAATTCAACTCCGTCTACAATGCTGTTTTGGTGCTGCTTGCCGTGATCTTGTCGACCACCGGGGTTCTGGTCGGCATGCTGGTGATGCAGCAACCGTTTTCCATCATCATGACCGGGACGGGGATCGTGGCGTTGGCCGGGATCGTGGTGAACAACAATATCGTGCTGATCGACACCTATCAGGAATACAGCCGCTACATGCCCCGAACAGAGGCCATCACCCGCACCGCAGAGGCGCGGATCCGGCCGGTTCTCTTGACCACGATCACCACGATGGCGGGTCTGGCACCGATGATGTTCGGGCTCAGCCTGAATTTTGCCGATGGCGGCTACACTGTCGACAGCCCGACCGCGCTCTGGTGGAAGCAATTGGCGACGGCCGTGGTGTTCGGTCTGGGCGTGGCCACGGGCCTCACGCTGATTTTCACGCCTTCGATGCTGGCCATGCGGATCTGGGCCACGACCTATGTCCTCTGGATCGCCAACCTTTTGGAGCGGCTCTCCCTTGGGCGGACCAGTGCGGCCGCCCGGGATTGGGCGCTGCGTCGGCAGGCGCGTGCGACCCAAGGCTCTGAGCTGATCTGGGATGATGGCGCAATGCCCGCTGGCCCCTATGCCAGCGAAACAGGAGATGAGGCGCCGGGGCTGGACGATCTCAAGCGCGTCTTGGATGACCGGCCCGGTGGTGGCCCGCTCAAAGCAGCAGAGTGATCCTCACGCCCAAGTGACCGCAGTCTGGCCGGATCACGTGCTACCCTTCCCGTATTGGGAGAGGGAAAGACGTTGGACCATGAAAAAGAAGCGCAACAAACCGCAAAAACGCAAAGCTCAGCCGAAACCCGTCGACGCGCAAACCGCCCCGGATATCGGGCGTCGTCGCGTTTTGACAGGCACGGCCAAACTGCTGATTGGCGTGGCAGTGGTGGGCGGAGGATCGGTTTTTGCCGTCACAGCCGTGCGCGCCACGGCCCATGAGCAAGACATCAGCCGGGTGGGGCAGGGCGTGCCGACCGTTGTGCAAATCCACGATCCCAATTGTGCGCTCTGCACGGCATTGCAAAAAGAGACGCGCAAAGCGCTCAAGGGGTTTGATGCGTCAGAGCTGGACTACGTGGTGGCCAATGTGAAAACGGATGAGGGGGGCGCGTTTGCGGCCCGCCATGGGCAGCCGCATGTCACACTGATGCTGATGGACCCCGATGGGCGGCCTGTGCGCATTCTCAACGGACCACAAGATAGCGGCGATCTGCGCCAGATTTTTGCAGCCCATGCAGAGGCCTACCGCTGATGCGTCAGAGCGCGGATGCCGCCACGGGGAAGATGTCGCGCATCATTGTGTAGGCAAACATCGCCGCACCGAGCGGTGGCACGTAAAGGCACATCGACAGAGCCAGCGTATGAATGGTCAGCCGCATCGGTTCAGAGCACTCACTTTGCCCAAACTGGAAGCGCGCGTTGCGCTCCACCATTTTGGCTTCAGCCTGATCAAACACAGCCTTTGAGTAGACCTCTTTGGTGTCGTCACGCTCCCACGGGGGCAGCAGCGCGTCGACCATATCCGCGTAATCGGCTTCTTCGTCTTCGCGGATCACATCCTCTGGCGCATCGGTGTCGCCGGGCAGGTCCGCGGTGTCGGCGCGAAGAAGATCAAACAGCGTGTCGATCAAGGGTTTTCCAACCGGTTGGCTCGCGTCGCCCCGCAACACGGCCGTGGACGGCAAAAATTCATTGGTGCGATCCAGGATGCGGTCAGCCAGAAAATCGTATGAGGACATTTCAATCTTGGTCAGATCCTCGTCAGGGGATGAGCCCACTGCGATGATCAGATGCCATGGCTGGCCTTTGCTCTTGGACGGAAGCCACCCCATCGCGACGCGCACATAGTCGCGATCGATGATGGCTGTGTCTTCACGCTCCCAGGTCAGGGAGCGGCTTTGGGAATCAACCATCTGGAATGCAACGTCGAACTCTTCGACAATGTCCTCAAACGAAACGCTGGGACGGGCCTTGAATTCCATTGCAACGACGGATCCGTAGCTTTGCGGTGTCATGTGTCCAATACCTTCTCAGGGGAGCGACAAACCCAATTAACTAAGAAAATCTGAACGTTGTTGGGACAAATTGGGGCGGATTCATGGAAAATTGCATCTTTTAAGGCAGGGACTGTCGTTGATTTAGGATCAATGCGGTCCTGAATATAGGTGCGGTGGGTTGGAACAGGCGAAAAACCTGATCGCTACTGCACAAATTGCTGCAATGCGGCCATCGCGTTGGCCGTGGTTCCCATGGATTGGAAGGCGACAAAAACCCCAGTCAATGCTGCGGTTTGCGACGATAACCGCAGGTTTTCGCCTTTTGCGATATTCACGATCAACAAGGCGACACCGACCGGCAAAGCGAACAGAAGCACCGCAAATGAGAAAAACCAGGCGGACAAACGCAGCGGCGCGGCCTCTTCGATGTCCTCCATTTCACGCGCATGCGCTTCAGCAGCTTCTTCAGCTGCGAGGACAGCAGGATCAACCCACCCATCTGAGAACATCTCGCGAAGACGCTCTGGCGCAGACTGGCAATCAAAGATGTCCGGATCGTGGTTGCTCAATCGATCCTGCAGCACCATGTGCGTCGTCTCAACATCCGGGAGGGTCTGCAGCGATCCGGTATCGGTGACCGCCGTATGATCAGGGGTCGAGACCTCTTCACATTGCGTGGCCGTGGCGAACCTGTCGCTGGGCAATAAAAAGTTCGCGTCCTTCCACTGGACAAAATCCGGGCAGAGCGTGGCGTTCAACGTTTGAAGGCACCGGGCAAGTATCGCGTCTGTGGCAAATTGTGAGGCTTTGCCCGTACAGTTGCCCGCCAGTTTGACACACAGCCAGGTCTGCCCTGGCTCTGACAGCAGGTCAGACGACACGGTGTCGCGCAGGTCCAGCGTCAGGTCATGGCTGTCCGTGCTGATCTGGGCGCTGGTGTCTGACAGGATATGCACACCCGTCAGAGTATGGCCCATGGCCTCAAACCCGCTGGCCACATGGTTGGCTGTCGCGACAATATCGATGTCGCGATCCTCCAAAAAGACCAGTCCGGCCTTTCCCCATGTCAACTCGTTTGCCATGTTCGACCCTCTCAGCGGTGCTTACCGGGTTCATTTTCGTAAAATGGCAGCAAAGTGAGGGCTCAGTATGTTTCAAATTTGGAACGAATGGGGCAACCGCCTCGTGACCTGCCTGTCGCGCAACGCATGAATTTCCGGCGGTTGCGATCAGGTTTTCCAAGCTGTTTTGACCGTTTTCGGGGGCATCCCCGCCTTGTGGCCGTCACGACCTCACCACAAAACCGCCAAATGACAAAGGGGCGCCCGAAGACGCCCCAAGTCTGATGTTTTGGTCTCAGCTGCGGATCAGCAGCTGTAATACATCTGGAATTCCATCGGGTGCGGCGTGTGTTCATACGCCTCGATTTCTTCCATCTTGAGCTCGATGTAGCCGTCGATCTGATCTTTGTCGAACACGTCACCGGCGAGCAGGAACTCGTGATCGGCTTGCAGCTCTTCGATCGCTTCGCGCAAGGATCCACAGACGGTTGGGATGCCTTCCAGCTCTTCTGCCGGCAAGTCATAGAGGTTCTTGTCCATCGCCTCACCGGGATCGATCTTGTTGGTGATGCCGTCAAGGCCCGCCATCAAGAGCGCTGCAAAGCAGAGGTAGGGGTTCGCCGAAGGATCGGGGAAACGGGCCTCAACACGCTTGGCCTTGGGGCTCTCCGTCCACGGGATCCGAACGCAGCCAGAGCGGTTGCGTGCAGAGTAAGCGCGCAGAACCGGTGCCTCGAAGCCCGGGATCAGACGCTTGTAAGAGTTCGTGGATGGGTTGGTGAAGGCATTCAGCGCCTTGGCGTGCTTGAGAACACCACCAATGAAGTAAAGCGCTTCCTGGCTCAGATCAGCGTATTTGTCGCCGGCAAAGAGCGGCTTGCCGTCTTTCCAGATGGACATGTTCACGTGCATGCCCGTGCCGTTGTCGCCTGCGATGGGTTTCGGCATGAAGGTCGCCGATTTGCCATAGGCTTGCGCCACATTGTGGATGACGTATTTGTATTTTTGCAGCTCGTCACCCTGTTTGGTCAGGCTGTCAAAAATCAGGCCAAGCTCGTGCTGACAAGAGGCCACCTCGTGGTGGTGCTTGTCCACTTTCATGCCCAGACGCTTCATCGTCGACAGCATTTCAGAGCGGATGTCCTGGCCGTCATCAATCGGGTTCACGGGGAAGTAGCCGCCTTTGACGCCCGGACGGTGGCCTGTGTTGCCCATCTCGTACTCAGTGTCCGTGTTCCAGGACGCGTCAAGCGCATCCACTTCATAGGACACTTTGTTGATCGAGGTGGAGAAGCGCACATCGTCAAAAAGGAAAAATTCCGCCTCAGGGCCCATGTAGGCCGCATCACCGATGCCGGACGCCTTGAGATAGGCTTCGGCCTTTTGCGCTGTGCCACGGGGGTCGCGGTTATAGGCCTCGCCCGTGTCCGGCTCCACGATTGAGCAATGCACGCAGAGCGTTTTTTCCGCGTAGAACGGATCGATATAGCCGCTTTCGGTGTCGGGCATCAGCTTCATGTCGGACGCCTCAATGGATTTCCAGCCCGCGATGGAGGAGCCGTCAAACATGAAGCCTTCTTCGAGGAAATCCTCGTCAACCTGATCGGCCATAACTGTCACGTGCTGCAGCTTGCCGCGCGGGTCGGTGAAGCGGATGTCCACATATTCGACGTCTTCGTCCGCAATGGTTTTGAGCAGGTCTTTTGCGCTCATGATGTAGTCCCCTTGGTTCTGTTGGAGTGGGTAAGTGAATTAAATGCGCTGTCAGAGCGCGTCTGGTCCGGCCTCACCGGTTCGAATACGGATGGCTTGTTCAACCGGGCTGACAAAGATCTTGCCGTCGCCGATTTTGTCGGTCTTGGCCGCCGCTGTGATTGCGTCGATCGCCGCGTCCACCTGATCATCGTCGAGAACGACGTCAATTTTGACCTTGGGAAGGAAGTCGACCACATATTCTGCACCGCGGTAGAGCTCGGTATGGCCCTTCTGGCGGCCAAAGCCCTTAACTTCGATGACAGAGAGCCCCTGCACCCCGATTTCCTGAAGAGCTTCCTTCACTTCGTCGAGTTTGAAAGGCTTGATGATCGCTTCGATCTTTTTCACGTGCCATCCTCCTTGCGCGTATTTCTGCACGGCGAGAGACCATTTCTGTTAACCGTGTACAATCGTATAGGGTTCCGCAGAGAGGGATTGCGCAGGCGGTTTTTCACGTTGCTTAAAATTTATGCAAATCGCTGACGGATTGAGCGAAAGTGAATCGGAGGGCTTTGAGCCATGACAGAATTGCTCACCGCCGCGCAGATGCGGGCCATCGAACAAGCGGCAATCGAGGCCGGCGAGGTGACAGGCCTGGAGCTGATGGAACGCGCAGGCCGGGGCGTTGTGGAGGCGGTGTTTGAAGAATGGCCCGAGTTGGCTGCGGCCCCACATAAGGCGGTGGTGTTGTGCGGGCCAGGCAACAATGGCGGCGACGGCTTTGTGGTTGCGCGGCTTCTCAAAGAATGGGGCTGGGAGGTGGAGGTGTTTCTCTATGGCGATGCCGACAAGCTGCCGCCTGACGCGCGGGTGAATTATGAGAGCGTGGCCGACTTAGTGAAATCTAATGAAACATGGTGGACGCCCAATAGTTGGGGCGCCGATGTTGTCTTCGATGCGCTGTTTGGAACCGGTACTTTCAGGCAACCCAAGGGCGTGTTGCATGATGCGCTCATAGCGTTGGCGTTCTCTTGTGACGACCACAGGGTGGTTTCGATTGACTTGCCTACAGGGCTTTGTGCTGACAGTGGCAAACCATTGATCAAGACCCCGAGAACTGACACGAATTTTGCGGTTGGTTGCGACTTGGCCGTGACATTTCACCTTCCGAAGCGTGGTCATTTCATAGAGCAAGGGCCGCACTATTCCAATCAGTTCGTGACCGTGGATATAGGTTTGTCTTTGCGTGACCCGTTCAAAGACCTACGCGGGTCTTACAAAGGCTACACCAAAAGAGATGAGGCAGTTTTTACCGTATATGCCGAAAAATTGCCTGAACCTTTTCGTTTCATGGACCCCAATGAGTTTGCATTCGGCGGGCTGCGCAAGCTGGCAAACAATAAGTTTGGCAATGGCCATTCCTTTGTTCTGGCGGGTGGTTCTGGCAAAACCGGGGCGGCGCGGTTGGCGGCAAGGGGAGCGCTACGGATTGGGGCCGGGCTGGTGACACTGGGGGTGCCTGGGGCGGCGCAGATGGAGGTGGCCTCACAGGTTGCGGCGATTATGCTCAAGCGGGCGGGGACGGAGGATGAGGTGGCCTCGGCTCTCGCGGACAAGCGGATCAATGCGGTGTGTTTGGGGCCGGGGTTGGGGCTTGAGCGGGCGAGAGGGTTGGTTGAGGTGGTTTTGAAGGACACCCGCCCCGGACCCCGATCCGGGGCCTCAACTGGCGAGGCCCCGGATCAAGTCCGGGGCGGGTTGCATGTTGTGTTGGATGCGGATGCGTTGTCGGCATTTGAAGGAGAGCCTGAGGCGCTGTTTGGGATGCTCCATGAGAATTGTGTGTTGACGCCGCACGGGGGTGAGTTTGCGCGGCTCTTTCCGGACATTGCGGAAAAGCTCAATGCCACGCCCACCAAAGGCCCGGCCTATTCCAAAGTGGATGCGACGCGGGCGGCGGCCAAGCGGGCGGGGTGTGTGGTGCTCTTTAAAGGGCCCGATACGGTGATTGCCGCCCCGGATGGGCGGTGTTCGATCAATTCGGCCCATTATGACCGCGCGGCACCCTGGCTGGCCACGGCCGGATCCGGCGATGTGCTCGCGGGGTTCGTCACCGGGCTTTTGGCGCGTGGGTTCAGCCCGATGCAGGCGGCAGAGACGGCGGCGTGGTTGCATGTGGAATGCGCACGGGCCTTTGGGCCAGGGCTCATTGCCGAGGATTTGCCCGAGGCGCTGCCGGGGGTGTTGCGCGATCTGGGCGTCTGAGCACCTGCTCGTCCTCCCTTGCGGGCAGTCTCGCACGCTTTAGCCCGCGCAAGCTAGCTGTTGGCGCGTTCTTTCAAAAGACGTTCGGCCTTTTTGCGCACCAAGACGCCGCGCAGATCATGCATGGCCAGCAAAAGCGCGTCGGTGACCTGTTCCAGCTGATCCTCATCCGCCTTGGACTGCGCCCAGTGGGTTGTCATATTGAGGTAATCCACCGCCCGGTGAATATCTTCAATATCGCGGCGAGCCAGGGTTTCCACACGGTCGGCCATCCAATCCTGAATGACCGTCATATCCTTTTCAGTGAGGTCGCGATCCCCATGGGGCTTGATTTGACCGTTCTTGATATTGACGACCGCGATCTGGTCCATCTCGATCCGCGCCTGACGGTTGGTCGTGTCCACGTGAAACACGAACGCCCCGTTCTCGCGCACCCGGAAATAGTACTCTGGCAAATCGTCGGACATGGGTCCTCGTACCTTACCTCAGCCCTTCGCAAAAGCGCGTTATGCGCGCGCAGGCCTCGCTCAACGCCTCGTCGGATGTAGCGTAGCTGACCCGAAACGCGGGCGATAGTCCAAATGCCGCGCCAAAGACGACGGCTACGCCTTGCTCTTCCAAGAGGGCTGTGGCGAAGGCCTCATCACTGTCGATCAACGCCCCCCCGGCAGAGGTTTTGCCAATGAGTCCAGAGATGAACGGGTAGACATAGAATGCCCCTTCTGGCGTCGGACAGGTGATGCCGGGGATCGCGTTGAGGGCCTTGACGACCAGATCTCTGCGCCGTGTGAACATGACATTGTTGGGTGCGATGAAATCCTGTGGGCCGTTCAAGGCCTCCACCGCTGCCCATTGGCTGACGGAACAGGGGTTGGATGTCGATTGCGACTGAACTTTGCGCATGGCCGCGATGACATGCTCCGGCCCGCCCGCATATCCGATGCGCCACCCGGTCATCGCGTAGGCCTTGGACACCCCATTCACGGTCAGCGTGCGCTCATAAAGCTGTGGCTCAACCTCTGCCGGGGTGCAGAATTTGAAATCGTCATAGGCCAGATGCTCGTACATATCATCTGTCAGCACGGCGACATGAGGATGGCGCATCAGCACGTCTGTCAGCGCCTTCAGCTCCTCCCAGGTGTAGCCCGCGCCGGTGGGGTTGGAGGGGGAGTTGAAGATGAACCACCGGGTTTGGGGCGTGATGGCGTCTTCAAGGGCTTGCGGTGTCAGTTTGAAAGACGTCTGAAGCGAGGTCTCCGCGATCACCGGTTCGCCGCCTGCCAAAAGCACCATGTCGGGGTAGCTGACCCAATAGGGCGCGGGGATGACAACTTCATCCCCGGGGTTCAGCGTGGCCATGAAGGCATTATAGAGTATCTGCTTGCCACCGGTGCCAACGCTAATCTGCCTGGGGCTGTAGGTCAGCCCGTTGTCGCGTTTGAACTTGGCGCAGATGGCCTGTTTCAGTTCGGGAATGCCATCGGGCGCGGTGTAGCGGGTGTGACCGTCATCAATGGCGCGTTTTCCAGCCTCTCGGATGTTTTCCGGCGTGGCGAAATCCGGCTCACCAGCGCCCAGGGAAATGACATCCTGTCCCGCGGCCTTCAAGTCCATGGCGAGAGTTGATATCGCCACCGTTGGGGAGGGTTTCACGCGCGAAAGTGTCGTGGATAGGTCAATCATGTCGCGCTCCGGTTGGACGTGGCTTTGGAATGAATAGATACCGCTGTCAAAGCGGAGCCAAAGATAGATGTAAACCCATTTGCGCCGAAAGGACGAAAAATGACCGCCCAATTGAAAGAAGACTGGTACGATCCTGCTGCCACAACCTTTGGGGATCGGTTGGCCGGAGCGCGCGAACAGGCTGGCAT
>JBCCDT010000117.1:0-12311 GCA_039030635.1 Pseudomonadota bacterium | reverse complement strand
CGCGACAGGTAGAAGCGACCATAGGTGATGATCAACAGACCGATCCCGAGGATCAGCGCAGCAAAGAAAAAGCCCAGCCCGTCAATGAAGAAATTGGCGTTGAGGCCCAGCGAGGGGAGCCATTCCACCCGCGCTTGCACCACCTCTCCGGCCAGAACGGCAGGAAGGTGGGTCATCAGACCGATAAACGCCGTCAGCGTGACAAAAAACGTGGCCATCGCGCAGGCCTGACGCCCGGCCTGGTACATCAGCCCCGGCAGCAGGGCCCCGATGAATGGCAGAGCGACGATAAGAAAAAGCGACATGTCTTCAGCCCCTGGACTTCGTGCCCCAACGATCAGGTGTACTGCGCCACCGCCTCTCGCCAGAGGGACTTCGCAATCTTAGGGTGTCTATTTCAGGTTTTTGGTTAAGAAAACAAGACCCCCTCCTCCTATTTGCGACCGATTTATGACGAGTTTGATGCAAATTCGGGTGGTTTTCGGCAAATGCGGGTGACCTAGGGGAAGCGGGCCGGACTCATACACCCTTTGCGTCGCCGAAGTCGTGCGATATCGATGGGTGGGAAACGTAAGGACATGCGCTCTGACTGCTTTGCCGTTCATGGATGTGCCCGATGCCAAGGATGGCCTCGCCCGGGAAATGGCGATGCTCAACGCGGTGGTGGACACGGGGACGGCGTCAGCGTTTTTGTGGCAGGCGAGCGCGCGGGCCCTTGTCCTGCCCGAACGCTACACGCGCGAGGCGCAGTTTGAGCGCGCCGCACACGCCAGCGCCGCGCGCGGCTGGCCCGTTTTCGCGCGCAAAACCGGCGGGGGGATCACGCCGCAAGGTCCGGGCGTTCTCAACCTTGCGCTGTGTTTTACAGTGCCCCCGGGGCAGTCCCGGGCGATCCTGTCGAGCTATGCCAAGATCGTGGACCCGATGCGCGCGGCCTTTGCCAAGCTGGGGCTTGAGGCCGAAGCGACCCCGGTTCAGGGCAGTTTTTGCGACGGGGATTACAATCTGGCCATTGCGGGCCGCAAGATCGTGGGCACGGCGCAACGGTGGCGCGGCAGCACCTGTTTGATCCATGCGCTGCTGATGACCGATATCGATCTGGAGGGCAGCGTCGCGGCAGTGGCGCGGTTCAGCCAGGAGCTGGGCCACGACACGGCGTTTCAGCGTGATGTCCATTGCCGCCTAGCCGATCTGATGCCACCGGGATCTGACACAACGGGCCTGGCCGTGGACGCGCTTTGGGAAGCGGTCTCTGCGGCGGGTTTTGCCGCTTACGCACCGTGAGATTTCAGCGCCTGTAACAACGCCAGGATCATCGCATCGCGCTCTGCTGACAGCGCATCAACCGAGCGGCCCTCTGTGGCCTCTTCCAACCCTTTGACCAAAAGATCGGCGGTCTCGGCATTCAGCGTGGGATCGCCCAGATCGGCCCACCAACCGTTGAACGTATCGGCAAAGTGATCGCAAAAGGATTGCAGCCCGCCCGGCCCCGCGCCCAGACCAAAGAGCGTGGTCGGCCCCATCGCCGCCCAGCGCAGCCCCGGGCCCGCGCGCATCGCCTTGTCGACATCGCCGACGCTTGCTACGCCGGATTGCACCAGGTGGATCGCCTCGCGCCAGACGGCGGCCTGCAAGCGGTTGGCCACGTGACCCGGCACCTCCTTTTGCACGCGGATCGTGACCTTGCCGATATCTGCGTAAAACGCCTCCGCTTGGGGGATGACATCGGCATCGGTGTGGTCATTGCCCATCACCTCCACCAGAGGGATCAGGTGCGGCGGGTTGAACGGATGGCCCAGGATAAACCGCGCGGGGTTTTGCCAACCCGCCTGCATCTGCCCCAGCGTGAGACCAGAGGCCGAACTGGCGACCAGCGCACCAGAAGCAAGAGCCGGTTCGATCTCGGCAAAGGTGGCGTGCTTGATCGGAGCGCGTTCGGGGACGTTTTCCTGAACAAAGCCCGCGCCTTCGACCGCCTCTGCCGCCGTGGGCGCAAAGCGCACGCGACCGGGATCGCCACGTTCTGTCAGGCCAAGTGCGGCCATCATGGGCCAGGCTTGGTCAATGTAGGCGCGCACCTTCGTCTCGGTCTCGGGATCAGGATCGAACACGGTGACATCCCGACCCGAGGCCAGAAACAGAGCGGTCCAACTCGCGCCGATGACACCGGCGCCCAAAACGGCGGTTTGCGTGATCTCCATCAGAAAAGCCCTGGGTTGAGCGGTGACGCGGCCGTCATGCCGCCATCTACGGTGAACAGCTGACCGGTGGCAAACGCGGCCTCATCAGAGGCCAGCCAGACCGCCATGGCGGCGATGTCTTCGGGCTGACCAAAGCGGCCCACGGGATGGCGGGCGATGGCATCCGCCCGCGCCGCATCTGGGTCGCGGGCCAGATCAAACCCCGCCTCCAACATGCCGGTGTTGATCCAGCCCGGGCAGATCGCGTTGCAGCGAATGGCAGGCCCGTGATCCACCGCGATGGAGCGAGTGAGGCCGTGCACAAACGCCTTGGAGGCATTGTAAAGCGCCATGGAGGGATCTGCGACCTGACCGGAAATAGAGCCGATATTGATGATCGACCCGCCCGAGTCCATGGCCGGGATGAAGGCGCGGCACATGTTGAACACACCGCGGCAATTGGGGCCGATCACCGCGTCCCAATCCGCATCCGTGCTGTCGGCCACCGTCTTTTCCACCTGGACGCCTGCATTGTTGACCAGGATATCGGTGCCATCGGTCGTAAAGGCCATCATCTCGACAGCTTCAGGATCCGTCACATCGAGCTTGTACCAGATAACGCCTTCCGGCAGGTCATCCGGTTCCGGTCCGCGCCCGCAGGTTGTGACGACGGCGCCTTCCGCGGCAAAGGCCTCCACAATCGCGCGACCAATGCCCTGCCGCCCCCCCGTGACGAAAGCGCGTTTGCCTATGAGCCGATCCATTGTGCACCCCGCGTGACATGGGAACTTGTCCCCTGTTTCATCTTTCCAGAAATACTCATAGGCGCATCTGCTGCACCTGGGCGCTTAGGCCGCCATCAATGACCCACAGCTGCCCGGAGGCGTAGCGTGCCTCATCCGAGGCCAGCCAGTTCACCAGGTTGGCGATGTCATCGGGCGTGCCATAGCTGCGCATCGGATGCACATCGCGCACGGCCTGCTGCAGTTCATCAATGCTTTTGCCGCCGCCCCCCGACCCGTCCCCGGTGAAAAAGCTTTGCAGCATCGGCGTGTCGACATAGCCCGGGCAGACAGCATTGACGCGGATGCCCTCTGGCCCATGATCGCAAGCCATGGCGCGGGTCAGGGCGTGCACCGCGCCTTTGGTGGCGCAATAGGCGGCCAGACCGGGATCGGCGATGAATCCGTCATAGGAGCCGAAATTGATAATCGAGGCGGTGGCCCCCTGCCCCGTCGCTGCACGCATCAAGGGCAGCGCATGTTTGGAGGTGAGAAACGTGCCGGTGACATTGACGGCAAAGGACTGGTTCCACTCGTCCAATGAGGTCTCTTCGATGGTCTTTTCAATCTCGATCCCCGCGGCATTGACCAAGATGTCAAGCCGGCCTTCCTCGTCGCCGACCCGCGCCATTGCCGCTGTGACACTGTCCTCAGACGTCACATCCAGCTGCAAAAAGCGAGACACGCCCTCAGGCGGGACGAGCGAGCCCGCTGCCGTCAGATCCGCGGCAAACACCTGCGCACCCTCGCGTTCAAACCGCGCGCAAATGGCCCGCCCGATCCCACCGCGCCCGCCAGTGACCAGCGCCACTTTGCCGTCCAGCATCCCCGTCATGTCCGCTCCTCCTCAAACGTCAAACGCGCCATGCCCAGACCGGCCTCACCGGCCACGGCATAGAGCAGGTATGTCACCCCATCCTCACTGAAAAACGCTGGGTCGCGCAGCTCATGGACCCGCGTGTCGGCGAGGCCCGCGCGCGACGGCGCAATGGGCAGATCGGCCCCTTCCCAATCCCGTTCCGGGCGCAAAAGCTCTTGGATATTGCCCACCTGCCACGCCGTCCAATCCGCGCGCAGGTCCACCTGCCCGATGAAAATCCGCTCGGGCGCGTCCCCGATCACGCTCCAGGCCACCCAGAGCGTATCGCCTGCCACCAGAACGGCCAGATGCCGCGTGCCCTGCGGCAGCCCCAGACACCCTGCCCCAGCCTCAAAAGGCGAGACCCCGTCGCGCGACCGCCAGAGCCTGCCGCCCAGCGACACGGCATAGTGCCAGCCCTCCCAAGCCCAAACGCGGAAATAGGACGCGCCCAAAAGCTCTGGCCGGGCGTGAAAGGCCAGACCATCCGCCGAGGTGGCCAGGCCGGTCATCTGCGGGGGGTCCTCAAACGGCGTGGGATCCGACACGCCGTGAAAATACATGCGGATCACCCGGTCGCGCATATCCACATGCACATCCGGCGAGGCGATGTGATCATGCAGATGCGGCACCTCTGCAAGGTCCAGCACGCCGGGGGCATGAACCCGCCAAGGGCCATTGAGGTCATCGGCAAAGGCCATGCGAATGAACCCGCCGATGTGATGGGCGAAATAGAGATAATACCGCCCCAGCGGGGCCGGCACCCAATCCGGCACGCGGATCAGGGACGGCCCGTTCACGTTGACGCCCACCCGCCGCTCCGCAAAGCGGGTCAGGATCGGGTTGCCGGGCAACCGCTGGGCGGTGACGCGCATCATGCGCCGCTATCTTCCACCGGCGGAAAGCGATAGCGCGCGGCGGCCTCGGTCCAGTCCATGTGATTGCGCACATATTGCTCAGAGGCCTCGGATGGCGGATTGTAATCCCAATGCTGGCCAGAGCCCGCCGCCATCGCCGCGTGCAGCGCGCGGCGCGATTTCTGCGTGGCCATGACGTCGCGCCGCAGCGCCTCACCATCCCAGCGTGCGGCCACTTCCGAGGCAAACGCCTTTTCCGCCTCAGCATAGGCGGGATCCTGGGCCACGTTCAGGCGTTCCTGCGGATCATTGGCAAGGTCATAGAGCTGCGGCGGGTCAATATCGCAGTAAATGTACTTCAGCGTGCCGCGCCGGATCATGATGACGGGATAAGGGGTCATCTCAGCGCAGTACTCGCCAATGGCCACGTCCTCTGGGTCGTCCTCACCGCGCGCCAGTGGCATCAAGGACCGCCCATCAACGGGTTCCCCAAAGACGGACACGTCCCCGCCCGCGATCTCCACAAAACTGGGCACCAGATCCAAGAGCGAACAGGCGTTGGACGCACGGCCCTGCGCCACACCCGGACCCGCCATGATCAGTGGCACGCGGGCGGAATGTTCAAAGAAATTCATCTTGTACCAAAGGCCACGTTCCCCCAGCATGTCACCGTGATCTGCTGTGACAATGACGATGGTGTTGTCCAACTCGCCAATGTCCTCCAGCGCCTTGACCACGCCCCCCACCTTACTGTCGAAATAGCTGACATTGGCCAGATAGGCGCGACGCGCGCGGCGGATTTCTTCGTCGGTCAGGGGGATATAGCTCGCCTCAATCCCGTCCATGACGCGGCGGGAAAACGGGTCCTGATCCTCCAACGCGGGGACAAACTCAGGCATGTCGATCTCATCATCCGTGTAGAGATCCCAGAACTCCGGCTTGGCCACATAAGGGTCATGAGGATGAATGAAACTGGCCACCATGCAGAAGGGCGCGGTATCACCCGCCCCGCGATCGCGGCCTCGGTCAATGAGCCAGCGGCGGGCGGCGAATTCCACCTCGTCATCATAATCGGTCTGGAAGGTGGCCACGGCCACGCCGCTTTCCTTCACGGTCTGCATATTGTGATACCACTTGTCGATCCGCTCATCCGCGGCCTCCCAATCGGGGGTCCAGGCGAAATCGGACGGGTAGATATCGGTGGTCACACGGTCCTGAAACCCGTGTTTTTGATCGGGCCCGACAAAATGCATCTTGCCCGACAGGCAGGTGCGATAGCCCAAGGCTTGCAGGTAATGGGCGAAGGTCGGCACGCTGGCGCGAAACTCGGACGCGTTGTCATAAGCGGCGATCCGGCTGATCAACTGGCCGGACATGAACGCAAAGCGCGAGGGCGCGCAAAGCGGTGAGTTGCAATAGGCCGCATCAAAGCGCATGCCGCGCGCGGCGAGGGCATCGATATGGGGCGTCTTGGCGACCGCATGCCCGTAAGCGCCGGTAAAATGCGGGGCCAGTTGATCGGCCATGATCACGACGATATTGGGTCTGTCCAACTCAACCCGCCCCGGACGTGATCCGGGGCCTCCTGTCGACATGTGGCGCGAGGCCCCGGATCAAGCCCGGGGCGGGTGGTCTGTCGCACCTCACGGCATCGCCTTTTCATAGGCGTCCAGCACCAGACCGTGGAAGTGATGCACTGCGTGCTCGGATTTGCCAGAGCCCGACGGGTCATTCACAATGCGACCTTGGCTGAACGCAGGCGTGTTCATGCCCCGCTGCACGCTTTCGACCAGGCCGATATCTTCGACCTGCAGCACTTCGTCGAGATAGCGTATGGCATCGAGCTCCATCGCGTCAGGCTCAGGTGTTTCGAGGAAGAAATCATAAGTCTCCAGCGTGCGATCCGGGCCCATGGGGATGATGTTGAGCACGATCATCGAGGAGCGCCCCGGATAGCGCATGAGGCAGGTCGTGGGCCAAAGCCACCAAACCGCATGGGTGCGCACCGTGGCATTTGAGACGTCATAGGCGGAATTGGCGGACCCGCCCGCATCGGCCATATGGCTGGAATAGATGCCATGGGTGGTCACCTTGTAGGTGTCCATATCCACCAGGTCGCAAAAGTCCTTATGTGCGGTGGGGCAGTGGTAGCATTCCAGAAAATTGTCCACGACATTCTTCCAGTTCGACTTGATGTCATAGGTCAGACGGTGGCCAAAGGTGAGCTGATCAATGTCCGGCGCCCAATGGCGTATCTCGGTTTCCAGATCACCGGAGACCTCGCGCAGCGGTTTCGCCTCAGGATCGAGATTGACGTAGATGAAGCCGCAAAACTCTTCGACTTGCACCTGATCGAGACAGATATCCGAGAGCGCGAACGCCTCAAGGTGATCGGTCTCAGGCGCGATCATCAGTTCACCGTTCAGCTTGTAGGTCCAGGCGTGGTAAGGGCACATGATGCGCGTGGTGCGGCCTTCGCCTTGCAACAATTCATGGGCGCGGTGTTTGCAGACATTGTAGAAGGCGCGCAGGGTGCCACCGCGATCCCGCACCACGGCCACAGGCATGCTCGCGATCGTGACGGTCACGTAGGAGCCGGGCTTGCGCAGCTTTTCCACGTGGCACACCCATTGCCAGGTGCGGGCGAGAATGGCTTGCAGATCCGCCTTGTACCACGCATCCGAGACATAAGCTTCTGCGTTCAGCGACATCGACCGACCGGAATTGGACGAATAGCCGGATTTGATGCGCTCAAAATCTTCGCGAGGGGGCATGTTTGTCATGGCTGACCTCCTGGGTGTAAGGCTGGCTGCATGGGAATGCGGGCAGGTTTATCCGCAGTTTGCCCATCGCGTTGCGGCGTGAATAGACAAAAATCGCCGCTGAATTGACTTTTTTGGCCAAATCCCGCGAATTTCCAGGCGGCGCGCCAGAGGCACCCTCTGGCCCGGAACCCGGTGCCCTCTCGCAGCATGGATCGTGACAATTTTCGACAAGTTGTACGGGCCTTACCACGCGCTCTTTCACGCTCCGTAAGGATTTTGCGGTACGCGAAACCCATCCCGGATCCAATGACGGTGCTTTATGCGACGAATAGTGTTTTTTGCTGTGATGATGTGCGGGTTGGCATCCGGCGTGATCTCGCCCGTGGCGGCACAGGCCGATGAGATTTCAACCGCCCAAGATGGCAAAACCAAGATCAACCTGTCAGGGCGGCAGCGCATGTTGTCACAACGCATGGCCAAGGCCGCGTGTTTTGCCGCAATCGGTGTCAAATCCGAGGATCATCTGCAAGAGGCGCGGGACGCCCACAGGCTTTTTGGCGCGACTTTGCACCGATTGCGCCACGGGGACGCGAATTTGGGGATGCGTGTTGAAACGACCCCGCGCATTCTGATGGAGCTGGACGGGGTGGAAGAGCTTTGGCGCGCCTATGGCACCTATGTGAACCGCGCAGCCCAAGACAGTGACGCCGCCGACGAGATGCTATCGCTGATCGCTGCGCTGAACCTGCCGGTACTGCGGCAGATGAACCGTGCCGTCGGCGCGTTTGAAGGCCATTATGGCGGGTCGGGTGAGATCCATCCTGCCCTTGCCCTAACGCTGAACGTGGCGGGCCGACAACGCATGCTGTCGCAAAAGGCCGCCAAGGAGTTCTGTATGCTGTTGGCGGTGCAGGACATCACGATGCATCGCACGGCATTGACCAAGACCATCGCGCTTTTCGACAGCTCTTTGCGCGCGCTGCAAGAGGGCAATGAAGCGTTGGGTCTGCCGCCTGCCCCAAATGACGAGATTGCGGCCCAACTCGACCGCGTCGACGCACTTTGGATGCCGCTCCGCTCCGTGTTCGAGGGCATGATTGCCGGAGACCGCCCCAGCGCGGCCGACATCGAACGGGTCGCGCGCGACAACATTCCGTTGCTCAAGGAAATGAACGAGGCGGTGTCCATGTACGCCGCGCTCTGATGACGCTCATGAACAGGAAAAGGCATGTCCTTTAAAACCACGCTGACGCTCTTGACGCTTGGACTATGCGCAGCAGCCATCACCTTGGCCGCGCTTCAGTTCCGCACGGCCGTGACCAACCGCACGCTCGCGCAAGGCGCGAAAGACGCGGTGCCCGCGCTGTTGGATGTCAACGAGGTCAATGCGGCGCTGACCGCAGAACGGTTGCGGCTTTATGCCATGCTCATGTCAACGCGCCACATAGATGAGACGACCAGCGCGGATCTTGTGTCGGGGTTTGCGGAAACGGATGCCTTGGTCGATGCGGTCCTCACCTCGAAAACCACCGCCGCGGTGCAGCAGCGCGTCCAGCAGGCGATCGAACCTTACCGCGATGCCCGCATGAACGCGTTGCGCGCAAGCGTTGAGCCCGCGCTGATCCGCGATATGTCAGTGGCGGAGGCTTGGCTGGCCGCGGCGCGGGACTTTGAGCGCGCGATCACCGATAAAACGACATTGCTTGAGCAGATAAATCCAGGCATCGCGCGCGCGCTCGAAGAAACCCAGAGGCTGAAAACCGCCTTGGCCGATGACGCCGTGGTTCTGGCCGCCGTGCTGGCAACGCGCCGCAGTTTTGAGACCCAAAGCGTGGCCGATATGGCCGCATATGAGGCCACTTTTCGCCTGTCCCTGACGCAGATTGACCAGCTGACCGCCTCGCGATTGCCTGCATTGAGCGGGCCCGCGGACCGCGTGACCGAGACGGTCGCGACCACGTATCAGACGCCCCGCGCCGCCATTTTGCAGGCGGGCACCCTTGGCGGCGCATTCCCCGATTTCGCAAATCCCGAGACATGGTTTGAGATCACCACGGCGACGTTGCAGGCGGTCGAAGCCTTTCGCAACGACACGTTCGATCTTGCCATCCAGATCGAAGAGGCCCGGATGGAACAGGCGCAAAACCGGCTGGTGATCTCGGCTGCGGTGATCGTGTTGACCCTGTTGGGCAGTGTCGCGGCCTATCTGGTGGTGACGTTCATGGTGGTTCGCCCGATCTGGAAAACCGTGTCCGTGGTGGAAGAGTTGGCGGCCGGAAATGTGGATTTTTCCCTCGCCGGATTTGCGCGGGGCCATGAGCTTGGCGCTTTGACCACCGCGATCCAGTCCTTGCGAGATGCCGAACGTCAGGCCCGCGCAAGACGCGCGGCGCGCATGGCCACAAATGAGCGGCTGATCGCGGATGTGGACAAGGTGGTGTCGGCGGCGGCCATCGGGGATTTCAGTCACACGATTTCCCTGCCGGGCGACGGATCGGAGAAAGGCGCGGATGAGGGCGCAGATGAAAGCGTGGACGCAGGGACAGAGGCCCTTGTGCACGGGGTGACGCAGCTTTGTGAGATCGTGTCACATTTTGCCCATGACGTGGACAGATCCGTGATGGCCCTCAAGAGTGGCAATCTCATGCATCGCTCGCAGCAAAGCTATGACGGGCTTTTTGGGGATGTGACCAACGGGGTGACCGATGCGATGATGCGTATGGGCGATGTAGTGGGTGATGTCCAAACCATGGCAGACCGGATGGGTCAGGCGGTGGAGGGGATTTCATCAGGCGCGGCCGATCTGTCCACCCGCGCGACCCAGCAAAACGCCCTGGTCGAGGCAAGCCGCGCCACAATGACGGATCTGTCGGACAGCGTGGCGCGCAACTCGGACGCCGCACAGGACGCAGCCCAAGCCGGTCAAACCGTGTCCCAGCACGCGGTGGACAGCGTCAAAATGATAGACCGCACCGCGGAAACCATGGCGCACGTCGAGAAAAGCTCAAAAGATGTCTCTGAGATCGTCGCATTGATCGAGGACATCGCATTTCAAACCAACATTCTGGCGCTGAACGCCTCGGTCGAGGCCGCGCGCGCCGGGTCCGCTGGCAGCGGATTTGCCATTGTGGCCCAAGAGGTGCGGGCCCTGGCGCGGCGGGTCTCTGAGGCGGCGATGAACATCGGGGAGCTGATCAGCACCAGCGCGGGCCAAGTGCGCGATGCCGCAGGATCGGTGCGAGAGGCCAACACCTCCTTGCGCCATATCAGCGAGGAGATCGCAAGCGTGGTGGCGGCAATGCAATCCATCGCCGCGTTGAGCCAAGAACAATCCGCGGGGGTGGCCTCCGTCGCGGCGCAATTTGAGGATTTCAAGGCCAACGCGGAAACCAACCAGCGTATGGCCGACACCAACGAATCCACGGCCGTCATTCTGGCGCAGACAACGCAGGAAATGCTGTCAAAAGTTGCTTTTTTCCAAACCGAGGCGGGCGACAGGCCCCCCGCCCTGCCCGATGAGGATGCCGCCTGATCGCCACGCCCGTCACGCGTCTTGGCGGCGCATCCCGAGGCCAAGCTGCATCAGCATCCGGCGCACCGGGGCCAGACCGTAGAGCGCATCCAGACCACGCGCCCGGGCATCGCGCAACATGTGATCGTCGACCATGGACGCACGATTGAGCACATCGATACCGGTCACCCGAACGGCAATCTCAGCGTGGCGGCGTTTGTGATAAGCCTCAAGCATATCGCGATGGCCCAACCTGTCGGGATCGGACCGGGCCAGATCCAGAATGGCCCCCAAATCCGCCAACGACATGTTGAGACCTTGCGCCCCGATGGGCGGAACCACGTGCGCGGCCTCGGCCATCAGCGCCACGCGCTCACCCGACATACGCGATGCAATCTGGCTGATGATGGGCCAGATCGTGCGACGCGACGCAAGGGTCAAGGGCCCCATGACGGAGCAGCTGCGCGTGGTCATCTCGGCCTCGAACTCTGCCACGGACAGACCCATCAGCCGTTGCGCCTCTGGCCCGCGCTCCATCCAGACGACGGCGGAGCATGGCTGACCTTCGTGATCGGGCAAAGGCACCAAAGTGAACGGCCCGCCGGAGCGGTGAATTTCGGTTGAGACATTGTCATGCGGGGCCGGGTGCGTGACGGCAAAGGTCAACGCCTTTTGGCCGTAGCGCGTGGTGCGCACCGCAATGCCCACAGCCTCGCGCACAGGGGAGGCGCGACCATCGGCGGCAATCAGCAACTGACATCGATGCGAGGTGCCATCGCTGAGACGCACGCGGGCCTCCGCTTCTCGGGTCAAGACGGATGCGACGCCCACGCCCATGCGCAATTCAACCGTCTCAAGCTCGGACGCGCGGGCCACCATGGCGCGACGCAACAGCCAATTGGGCACGTTCCAGCCAAATGGGTGGTCAGAGATGTCGGCGGCGTCAAATTCCCGGACGACGCGGGGCTCGGGTTCTGCGCCGCCTGCATCTATGATGCGCATGATCTGCAGCGCGCTCGGCTGATCTCCAAGCCGGGCCCAGACGCCCGCCTCCTCCAGCACGCCGCGCCCGGGTTGCAGGATCGCGGTGGTGCGCAAATCGGCCCCCTGCGCGTGCTGATCGGTGACCGGTGCTGCGGGGTCCACGCAGAGCACGCGAAACCCGGCCTGGCCCAACACACAGGCCGCCGACAAGCCGGCCACGCCCGCCCCGGAGATTACAATGTCAAAGCTTGAAATGCCCATGCCGTCACCCTTTGCCTGACACATATGTCGGTCTGCGCGGGCATGCAAACCACGCGCGGATTGCCGCATGGCCGTCACAAGAGGCCAAGAAAATGGGTCAGATCCTGCGTGT
>JBCCDT010000116.1:0-12338 GCA_039030635.1 Pseudomonadota bacterium | reverse complement strand
GGTGCGGGATTTGGCTTGAATGCTGCCGACCTCCCCCATCCGCAGGGTTTCATTGTCCTCATTTGCGATCCGAACGCTCCAGGACACAAAGCAGCTTTGAAGGGTGAAATACCCGTTCTGGATCTTGCATGTGTCACACAGGGCATCCGCATCCATTGACGTGACAAAGAGCGGGCCTGTTTCCGTCATCGAATAGACGAGAGACGCGCGCGCCTCTTTCATCCCGCAGGTCTTCAGGTTTTGGATGAGGCTTTTGATGTTGTCAGGGACAATCATCTCAGAGCCAAAATATAGCCCCTTGAGCGATGACAGATCGTGCTGAGGGGCATTGTCTGCAAACCATTCATTCAGCTTGGCCGCCATGGAGTTGCCCATGCCCACCTGTTGCACCCCAAAGCGGGCGACCAGATCCAGCCATGTTTTCGGATCGGACATCATCCGGCCGGGGTCCATGAAGATTGACTTGGCACCAAGCGGCAGCAAAAGGCGCACACCGCCAATTGTGCCTTGCCCCAGCAAGGCCAAACCCACGGCATCGGCGCCGCCAAACCCGCTGAAGAACCGCATCATAATCTCGGATGCACCCAGACGTGCGAGTTTGGGAAGGCCGGTCGTGCCAGAGGTTTCAATGAATATCTCGCTCGGGGCATCAGGCGGAAACGACGTGCTGTGATCTGCGTCCACATCCGGCAGGCGGGTGATGTCCACCACCTCCACATCATGGGCGGACTTGACCTGATCAAAGGTGGGTTTGAATTGGGTTTCCGTCAGGATCAGACAGGCCCCTGCATTTTGGGTCAGCCGCTCCATCTTTTGGATCATCGCATCGCGGTTGCGAAAAAGACCAGAGACAGACAGCGGAAGAATGGAAAACCCGTTCATGAAACAGGCCCAGGCCGCAGGGACGTAATTGAGCACGCTTTCACAGCACAAGGCCACGTATTGATCGCGCCCAGGTGTCACATGCGCGATGTGCCTTGCCAATCTGCGCGCCTCTTGGAACAGGGCACCATAGGTTTCGCTGCGCTCATCACCATTGGGCAGGACCTCAACAAATCGCCCATCGGGATTGGCCTCGACCAACTGGGTGATGTAGGCGATCAGTGTTTCAGGCTGACCCTCAGGGGTTACATCACGTTTGCCCGTCACATGGGCAATCGAAGACAGGCTATGATCCGCCACGTTCATCACAGCAATTCCTGACTTGACCGAACGGACCCAGACGCGCCCTTGCGCTTTGACCGTTCCATACGATTGAGAATGAACGCCACACGGCGATCCCGCGCACGACGTCTTTTGTCGCTCTCGGATTTCGCGATGGGGTAGCGAAGGCTGGCCGCAAGATTGGCCGCTGTCTCCGCATCCGTGGCACCTATGAACTCGGGGCGTTTGAGGGCGTTTTGGAACCCGGTGGCGCGCCAGCCGAAATAGGCGTTGTGAAGATAGATCAGCGCAATGGTCTTTTTGTCCAGCGCACTGGCACAGCGTAAAGCCAACAAAATCTCGGTCATCTTGCGACGAAAGCTGCGGTCCTTGTGGCCGGTGATGGTGCGAACGAGCTGTTGTTCGATCGTACTGGCCCCTTCGACCTTTCGCTTGGAGCAAAATCGATAGACGGCGCGCAAGATCGCAACAAAATCAAAGCCGGGATGGCGGAAAAACCGCTTGTCCTCGCTGGCGGTCAGCGCCTCAAACACCTCATCCGGGAGGTCAGGAAGACGCGCCACTTCATCACGATAGATCGACAGTTTTGCATCCAGCGCGTCGAGATCTCTCACCTTGGCCAGTTTGCTCAGCGCGGAAATCACCCAATTGGGACGCAGCCGTTCACACCGCCAGTCTTGGCGGTCATTCACCCAAAACGCAAAACCCTGAAATTGTGGCTGATCCCACCAGTCAGACCGCGCCGACACGGCACCATTGGCCAACCTTGTCTGACTTTGCACGGGTTCCGTGACACGCCCCGCTTCGCGTTTGGCGGTGAGGTCTTGGGCCTCGGGACATACGATAGAAATGTGGCCGTGACGGTTTGGTACACTCTTGGCGATGATCAGACTGCACATTCCATCATTGGCCGCCCCCTGCAGGGCCGTGAGGTCGGACACTTGTTTCCAACCAAAATGGGCACCATAGGCGGGCAACCAATCGAACAGGGCATTGGCGGTCATTTCACTGGCCTTGGGCGCCTCAGTTGTCCAAACGCGGGACTTTAACGGTTTGTCCAAGCCCCAAGCCCGCGGCAGATAAGCCCCTGCCAAATAACAAAAATCGCTCGCGTAGACATTGCAGAACGTATCGTCACCCTCGGCCCGGTAACGCGTGGCGCGGTCTACATCCAACCACGCAAGGATCTCGGTCAAACTGTTGGGACAGCGTTTGCGACCGATGCGAAACGCCAGCCCGCTTGTCTCTCCGATTGGAAGGTTGCGACCAAGCGTGTTGTCTCGCCTCGCCCAATCGACGGCTTCTTTTGGATACACAAGAACCGTTCGGTCAAACGCCTCTTGATCCAGCCCGGCGTGTTCTTTCTGTGGCGGTGCAGCCGCGAGCACGTCTTCAGACACAAGCGTTGTCGGGGCATCCTGCACATTGGCAAAGGCAACCGCGTAGTGAGACAGCCGCGTGCCATTTGCATCCGCCGGATCATAGGCGCCCCTGGACAACAGATACTGTTTGAGGCCTTTTTTGCCGCCCAGATGTGCAACCGCCCGCAAGGATCCGCGCGACAAGGCCACCCCGTGAAACGTCTCTCCAATGAACTTGGAAAACCCAGATTTATCGATGTAGCTGTCGATATCGTTGATGTGCCAGTCTTGAACTTTTTCCTGCAGCTCTGAGGACGCTTGGAACTGCTGGATGGAATAGCCTGTCCGAAACGTGCGATTGAAATCATCCAAACGCCTTTGGCCAAGCTGATATCGTCCGACAAAACCTTGGGGATTGCGTTCGCTGACGCGGCCGCCGCTTTCTCTTAACGACAGTTCGAGTTTGAAGCTGCGCGTTTCGTACTTCAAAATACTCAAATCCCACAAAACAATTGCACTCGGACTACAAAGGTAGCGCAAGCGGCAGATTGGCCATGTTTCCAAATTCCTTAATGGGTTAGCGAAAACCTCGACAAATGCCCAGCTTTTTGGGCGCTTAGGCGAAGTTTTGCGAAGTTTTGTGCTTGGTCCAAGGGTATGACACGCCATCAATAGCGCGTCCCAAACGCCGTTCGAAATCTGGATTTCACTGTGAAACGCAGCGCCCTTTCCCCCGGTGACGCGCGTGATCGACCCCGCCCGTCATACCCACGGCAGGGCACTCCATCCGGCTTAACAGTCCAAATCCAGATCGCAACACTTAGGTAAGAATTTGTAAATAAACGGAAAAATTTAAAAGTTTGCGACAACTGCCGCGCTGCGCCTACACTCTTTGTGTAAGGGAGGATGCGAGGCGGCGCAGAGGGACGACATCGCCTGGCGCCTCAGCGCTTGAATATGACGGTGACGGCTCAGCATATCACAAAGATCAACGCGTCGGCGGATCCATCCGGTGTCAGCCGTTTTGGCACCGACCTGGATCTTGCGCGGGTTCTGGTGGTGGATGACGAACCGGGCATGCGCAATTTCCTGTCGAAGGTGCTGCAAGGCGTGGTCGCCCGTGTGGATGTCAGCGAAAATACTGAGTCCGCGTCGGACATGTTGGATCAGAACACTTATGACGTCATCGTCCTCGACAATATCATGCCCGAGAAAACCGGGCTGGATTGGTTGGCAGAACAACGCAAAATTGGCCTCTTCAGCGATGCGATCCTGATCACGGCGCACGCCGATCTGGACACCGCGATACAGGCGATCCGCGCGGGTGCCGGGGATTTTCTGCTCAAGCCGTTCCGGTCAAACCAAGTTCTCAATGCGATTGCCCACAGCCTGGAGCGCGCGCGGCTCAGGCGGCAAAACTCAGTCCTGCGGCATGAACTGGAAGTCGGCAAAGACCTGCTAAATCATCGCGACGCGCTGTTGGGCACATCGGCTGAAATCCAAGCGGTCCGGCGTGAGATTGAAACGGCCGGTATGTCGCATTCCCATGTGGTCATTCGCGGCGAAGTGGGGGCTGGCAAACAGGTTGCGGCGCGTATGCTCCACGCGTCGTCCCCGCGCGCCGACAAGCCCTTTGTCTGGCTGAAATGCTATGGGATGAGCGAAGAAAGCTTTCGCGAACGCCTATTCGGTCAGTTGGACAGCACATCAGAGGGATCCATCTCAGAAGGAGAAGGGATCTTGCGCAGCGCGGCCGGCGGCACTCTCTTTCTGGAAGAGGTGGAAATGCTGTCGCGCGACTGTCAGAACATCTTGGCAGAGCTGCTCAGCACGGGCCGGTTTACGCCAGTCGGTGCCAGTCGCAGTGTTGACCTCGATATCCGCATTGTAAGCTCCACACTTCGCCCCCTCGCTGACGTGGCGCGAGACGATGCATTCCGCATGGATCTGTTCTACTCTCTGAATGTGGTTGAGATCGTCTTGCCCCCTCTGCGGGAAAGATCGGATGACATCATCGCCCTGACGTCCTTTTTCTCTGACACCTTGGCGGCGCGCATGGGCACTGAGGTGCCTGTGTTGTCGGCCCTCGCGCGGCGGCGATTTCTGTCGCATGATTGGCCGGGCAACGTGATGGAACTCAGAAACACGGTTGAACGCGCGTTGATCCATCGCAGTTATGACAATGCGCTTGGGCCAAATGTCGAGAAGTTCGAAGTTGAAAGCCTGGCCGCGATAGAACAGCGTCATATCCTTGCTGTCCTGGAGGCGTGCAACGGCAACCGTGCCGAAGCCGCGCGACGCCTCGGCGTGGCCCGAAAGACCATCGACCGCAAGTGCCAGGCCTGGGGCGTTTGAGGGATGCGTTCGGTCCGGCTCAGGCTTCTGGTCATCGCGCTGTTGCCGCTGATGGTGGTTCTTCCGCTGCTCTTTGGCGTCACGATGGTGCGTTGGATTGATCGCTATAACGACCTGTTGATCGCCAAAGTGGCCAGTGACTTGCGGGTCGCAGAACAGTATTTCGGCCGGATCGAAGCAACGCAGGCCGCAGAAGTTGCCGCCTTGGCAGAATCCGTTGGCTTTGCCGAAGCCGAAGACCAAGGCCCCGTGGCGCTCAGTGCATTTCTGGCGCGCGAACGTGAGGCGCTCGGTCTGGATTTTCTGGTTTGGAAATCGGTTTGGGATCCATCGCTTCCCGATTCTGCGCGCGAGGTTGCAATGGCCGCGGCCCCGGATGCACCCATTGCGCATTTGGTGTTGTTGAACTCCAACGCGCTCAACGGGATATCAACCGAACTGGCCAAACGCGCCGCGATCCAACTGGTCCCCACGGAGGCCGCGCGACAGATTGAACGAACCGTCGAAAGCCGTGGCATGTTCATCCTTGCGGCGCACCGGTCATCTGAGGGCGACAAGGCGCTGATCGGGGGGCGGCTGCTGAACAAGAACCTCGACGTGATAGATACGATGAACAGTCTCATCTACCGCGATGAAGACGGGCAGATTTCGCGCACCGGCACGACCACCCTGTTTCTCGACGATGTGCGCGTCTCGACCAATGTTCGGATGTTTGAAGGGTCGCGCGCCTTGGGCACGCGCGTGTCCGAAGTGGTTTGGCGACAAGTTATGGAGACTGGGCGCACCTGGCTTGACCGCGCTTTTGTGGTCAATGACTGGTACATTTCAGGCTACGTGCCGCTGACCGACATTTCCGGCAATCGCATCGGCATGCTGTACACCGGATTTCTCGAAGCGCCCTTCGTGGCTCAGCGCAATGCGACGATTGTGGTGCTTATTGTGGCGTTCCTGGCTGTGGTCGCCCTGTCTGTGCCTCTGTTTTTATGGCTCGCGCGGGGGATCTTTTCCCCGCTGGAACGGATGACCGCCACCATGGCGCGGGCCGAGGCCGGGGCGCTTGACGCGCGCATTGGGGCTGTGGCCGAAAAGAACGAAATCGGCGCTGTGGCGCGTCACCTCGACCGATTGCTCGATCAGGTGGAAGAGCGGGACGCGTCTTTGCGCGACTATGCGGACAACCTCAATGACCTCGTCGAACAAAGGACACAGGAACTTAAAGAGGCCAACCAGAAACTTGAGGCCACGTTCGCCAAACTGGTGATGTCGGAAAAACTGGCAACCGTGGGTGAAATCACCGCCGGTGTCGCCCATGAGATCAACAACCCGGTGGCCGTCATCCAAGGCAATCTTGAGATCATTCGCCGGGATCTGCCGGCCCATCAAGCGGAAGAACTAAAGACGGAGTTTGACCTCATCGATGCCCAAACGCATCGCATCAATATCATCGTTGGGAAACTGTTGAACTTCACCCGACCCGATGAGGTGTCGGATCTGATCACCCGCGTACAGGCCCAACGCGCGGTCGAGGATGCACTCGTACTGGTGGCCGCAGACCTGCGCACGCACAAGATAGAGACCAAGCTGGAGTTTGGCCCAGCGCCTGCCTTTCGCGCCGTGGAAACGGAATTGCAGCAGGTCATCGTCAACCTCGCCATCAACGCAGCGCAAGCGATGGGATCAGGCGGCGTTTTGACCATCCGAACCCGCAAGGCAAACCGCGACGGCGAAACCGGCGCAGAGATTATCATGGAGGATACCGGCCCCGGGATTCCGGCCGACAAGATCGACAGCGTGTTTGATCCGTTTATGACCTCAAAGCTGGGGACCGGCTCAGGTTTGGGCCTGTCGATTTCGCAAACTTTGGTCACCCGAGTCGGCGGATTGATCAGCGTGCGAAGCGTCGAAGGGGAAGGCGCGGCCTTTTCCGTGTGGTTTCCCGCAGCGGACAATTCGTCCCCCGTGGTGCTGGAATCGGCCCAGTAAGTGGACATTTTGACCCTACCGCCACGTAAACGCACCTGAAATCAGAGACATTTTGGCCTTCCGCAGCGCAGCAAAAATTCTGTAAGTATATGAAAAATAATAATATTTTATTGACGCCTGCGGAGGTGCGACATACCGTCCGTCTATCGTTGCAGGACGATGGTGCCACGGGGTGGCTGCGCATCTGAGGAGAGTGCGCGACACCGGCATCAAGGGACACACATTCACAAGCGTCTTTCTTGGCGTGACACACATCTCTGCAACGATCGCGGCCGGGTATCCGGCTGATTTGCGCCACTGCCGGCGCGCGCTGACCGATGGGGCCAATTTCGGCCGAGATCGGGGCGCACAACCAGGGAGGAAGACGTATGAAACAAAATCGGTATCGAAACTGGCTGACCGCCGCAGCGATGGCCACGGGCCTTGTTGCAGCGGACATGGCCGTGGCGGAGGAAACGCAATATTTCCCCATCGCCAGTAGTCGTGTCGGACCCTATTCCGCCATGGGCACCGGGTATTACGGTGCTCAGATCGACTATCTCAACTACGTTAACATGAACGGTGGCGTGAACGGGGTGATGCTCACCTGGCAGGAATGCGAGACGGAGTACAATGCTGTGAAAACAGTGGAGTGCTACCAACGCCTGCTGGAAAAGGACGGTCAGCGTATCGTGGTGTTTGACACGCTCGGAACGCCGGGCGCCTATGCGGTGATCAACCGGATGGCCGAAGACGAAGTTGTCTTGGCACAGTACGGCTATGGCCGGACAGATGCCGCAGACGGGACCGTATGGCCATGGGTCTTCAACGCCGCGGGGCACTACTGGTCCCAGATGGCGGTGAAGATGAAGTTCATGGCCGAACAAGAGGGCGGCGTTGAGAACATGAACGGCAAGAAGATCGTGCATCTGCACATCGACAGCGCCTATGGTCGGGAACCCCTTCCCGCGATGCGCGCGATTGCCGAGGATTGGGGTGTCGAGCTGGTGGAAATCTCTATCCCGCCGCCCGGTCTTGAGCAGCAATCTCAGTGGTTGCAGATCCGCAAGGAACGCCCGGATTGGGTGACGTTCTGGGGGGCTGGTTCTGGCATGAACTCAACCGCGATGACCAATGCAGCAAGGGTCGGTTTTGACCGCGAGCGGATGATCTACGTGACATTCGGCGCGGCAGAAGAAGACATGTTCCCAGCGGGCGAAGCGGCGGTTGGCACCTATGCCATGGCAA
Source organism: Pseudomonadota bacterium (assembly GCA_039030635.1). Lineage (GTDB taxonomy): Bacteria > Pseudomonadota > Alphaproteobacteria > Rhodobacterales > Rhodobacteraceae > Roseovarius. The sequence continues at coordinate 4,248 of JBCCDT010000116.1, read as the reverse complement.
ATGCCCTTCCGGGTCAGGACTTTCCTTTGGTGCAATCCATCAAGGAACAGGTCTATGGCGCGGGCAAAGGCAACCTGTCTGAAGAAAGCCGCGTCGGAACTGTCTACTGGAACCGCGGGCTTGGTGCGGCCGTCACCTATATTGAAGCACTGCGCGTGGCGCAGGAAATGCACGACAAGGTGGGTCAAGCTGTAACAGGTGCGGAGTTCCGCGCGGGGTACGAAAACCTTGTGATGGATGACGCGCGGCTCGAAGAGCTTGGCATCAAAGGCATGATTGCACCTTTCGCAATGTCATGCGCCGAGAACGCCGGAGCGGGCAAATTCGCGATGATGCAGTGGGATGGGGACAAGTTCAATCAGGTGACTGATTGGGAAGCCCCTCTGGACGCGGGCTACATCCGTGGCCTGGTTGAGGCCTCTGCCGCGAAGTTCGCATCCGAGAATGGCATCACGCCACGAGACTGCGGGTAATTACCTCTTCCCACAGTAAGTGACGCGGGAGACCAAGAGACACTTTGGTCTCCCGCACCCAAGGCGGAGGCGCAGAACCCGCGCCACGCACCAGTCAAATTACAAGCGGTTGACGGATCTCAAATGAACGCAAGCGACAATATCCTGGAGATAGACTCCATCGAGGTGGTGTATGACAGCGTGATCTCCGCGCTCCATGACGTCACACTCTCTGTCCCACGGGGCAAAATCGTGGCCCTGTTGGGCGGCAATGGCGCGGGCAAAAGCACCACGCTGAAATCCATTTCCACCATGCTGGCGGCCGAACGCGGCAAGGTGACCAAAGGCACGATCACCTATGACGGCACGGCGGTCAAAAATCAGGATCCTGCGCAGATGGTGGGGCTTGGCCTGGTGCAAGTCCTAGAGGGGCGGCGGTGTTTCGGGCATCTGACTGTCGAGGAAAACATCATCGCAGGGGCCTACTCGCGCAAGCTGACCAAGGCGGAAATCCGCGATGAGTTGGACAAGATCTATGGCTATTTTGACCGCTTGAAAACGCGCCGCAAAAGTCAGGCGGGCTATACCTCTGGTGGCGAACAGCAAATGGTCGCCGTGGCCCGCGCGATGATGGCCAAACCCAAGATGCTGCTGTTGGATGAACCCTCTATGGGTCTGGCCCCGCAGCTGGTCGAGGAGATTTTCAACATCGTTCAGGAGCTGAATCAGAAAGAGGGCGTGAGCATCCTTCTGGCCGAGCAAAACACCAACGTGGCGCTCAGGAATGCCGATTACGGCTACATCATCGAGACCGGTCACGTGATGCTGCACGGCGCCGCCAAGGACCTGCTCAACGATGACAAGGTCAAAGAGCTCTACCTCGGGATTTCCAAGGAAGGGCGCAAGAATTTCCGCGATGTGCTGCGTGAGGAGAGCCAATCCCACGCAGGCATCCACTGAGCCGGATGGGGGGAAGACGGACATGTTAGACACAAGATCATTTCCGATCGGCGATCCGATCCTGGAGGTGGCCAACATCTCGCTCAGCTTTGGGGGCGTGAAGGCGATCACCGACACGTCCTTCAAGGTCCTGCAACATGAGATCAAGGCGATCATCGGGCCGAACGGCGCGGGAAAATCCTCGCTGCTCAATTGCATCAACGGGATCTACAAACCGCAAGAAGGCAAGATTTCGTTCAAAGGGAAGGTGATGGACAAGATCACGCCCAAGCTGATCGCCGAAGCCGGCATCTCGCGCACCTTCCAGAACCTTGCATTGTTCAAACGGATGTCGGTGCTCGACAACATCTTGGTGGGCCGCAAACTGCATATGCATGCAAACTTCCTCAGCGTCGCGCTTCAATCGCCGTCCGCCCGGGCTGAGGAAAAGGCCAATCTTGAGAAATGCGAAGAGATCGTCGAATTCCTAGAAGTCCAAGACATCATGTACACGCCCGTGGGTAAGCTGCCTTACGGTCTGCAAAAGAAGGTGGAACTGGGCCGGGCCCTGGCCACCGAGGCGCAGGTCCTTCTGCTGGACGAGCCCATGGCGGGCATGAACGTCGAGGAAAAGCGCGAGATGTGCCGCTTTATCCTCAAGGTGAATGACGAGATCGGCACGACCATGGTTCTGATTGAACATGACATGGGTGTGGTGATGGACATCTCCGACAACGTGGTCGTGCTGGATTACGGCAAGATCATCGGGGACGGCCCGCCTGACGAAGTGCGCAACAACCAAGACGTAATTGACGCCTATCTGGGGGTGGCTCATGACTGAGTTTCTGTTCTTTATTGAGGTCGTGGTGGCCGGTCTTCTGGCGGGCACGATGTATTCGCTGGTCGCCTTGGGCTTCGTGCTGATCTACAAAGCCTCTTCGACCTTCAACTTTGCCCAAGGGGCCATGGTGTTTTTCGCCGTGCTGTCCTTTGTGGGCTTCATGGAGTTGGGCCTGCCCTTTGTGGTGGCCTTCTTTGTCACAATCTTGCTGATGGTTCTGGTCGGCTTTTGCACCCAACGGCTGGTGCTGCAACCGCTCATGAATGAAAGCGAAGATACGGTGCTGATGGCCACCATCGGCCTTGGCTTTGTCCTGGAAGGGCTCGCTCAGGCGGCATGGGGCGTGGAAGTGCGCAGGCTGGATCTGGGCATCGATGATTTCCCGATCACGTGGATCGCCGATAGCACCGGCCTCTTTATCTCGGCCATTGATCTCACCGCGGGCCTGGTGGCCGCAGGCTTGATCATCACGCTCGCCCTGCTGTTCAAATACACCAAGATGGGCCTGGGCTTGCGCGCGGTGGCCGACGATCCAGGCGCTGCAAGCTCCATTGGCATCCCGCTCAGCTCCATCATGTTGATGGTGTGGTCTGCGGCGGGTGTCGTGGCCCTTGTCGCCGGTATGATGTGGGGGGCCCGAGCGGGGGTACAGTTCGCCCTCGTTGACTTAGCCTTGAAGGCCTTGCCGGTCTTGATCATCGGGGGGTTCTCATCGATCCCGGGCGCCATTGTTGGCGGGCTGATCATCGGGGCCTCTGAAAAAGTGCTCGAAGTCTACATCGGGCCCTATTTCGGCGGTGCCATCGAAGGCTGGGCACCCTTTGTTCTAGCGATCTTCTTCTTGCTGTGGCGGCCCGAGGGCCTCTTCGGTGAAAAGATCATCCGGCGCGTGTGAGGAGAGACATCATGAAAGCCAAACCCATCTTCATGAGCTACACCCGCTCCGATGTGACCAACTTCGTCATGCTGATGGTGATCGGCCTCGCCGTGATCCCGCTCATTGTACAAACCGATTACTGGTATTCCTCCATCCTGATCCCGTGGCTTTGCCTTTCACTGGCGGCCATCGGACAGCAGATCGTGATGGGCTATGCTGGTCAGCTGGCGCTTGGCGCGGCGGGTTTCATGGCGGCGGGCGCCTTCGCGCTCTTTAACCTGGAGCTGCGTCTGCCTTGGGTCCCCTTCCCGATCAATCTGATGTTCTCAGGTCTGATCGCGGCGGCCTTTGGGATCATCTTTGGCCTGCCAAGCCTGCGCGTGCGCGGGATTTACCTGATGGTGGCCACGCTTGCCTCGCAGTTCTTCATCATCTGGATGATCGACAAGTTCGGCTGGTTCAAAAACTACGACACCTCGGGCATTATCACCGCACAGGACATCGTGATCGGCGGCAAGGAGTTCACGACGCCGCTGGAGATGTACATCGTTGTTCTGGTGGTCACCACAGTCCTCACCATCCTCGCCATCAACATGACACGCGGAAGTACCGGTCGGAATTGGATGGCCGTGCGCGATATGGACATCGCGGCGGAATCCATGGGCATCTCCCTGCTGAAGACCAAACTGCAAGCCTTCGCGATCTCCGCATTCTTTTGCGGGGTCGCGGGGGCTCTTTTCGCCTTCACCTATCTCAAGTCGATGGAACCTGTGGCCTTTGACATCAAGCTCAGTTTCCGGATCCTCTTTATGGTGATCCTGGGCGGGTTGGGGACGATCAACGGGGCCTTTATCGGGGCAGCGTTTATCCTGCTCTTCCCGGTGGTGCTGAACACGCTCGGCAATGAGCTGTTCCACGGCGCGATTGATGCGACGATCATATCCTCGATCGAATTGGTCGTGTTCGGTGTGCTTATCATCGTCTTTATGATCTACGAGCCGCTTGGCATGGCCAAAATGTGGGAAGGCATCAAACAGAAGTTCCGCAAGAAACCAGCCGGTGGGGTCTCAACAAGTTCCCCGTCCAAGGCATGAGCAAGAAAGGCGGGGCCATGTCATCCAAACCTGTCAAACTGGCGC
>JBCCDT010000115.1:0-12709 GCA_039030635.1 Pseudomonadota bacterium | reverse complement strand
GCGCGCCCGAAGATCCTGCATCTCAGCAACTGTCAGACCCTCGTAGTGGGAGACCACGACGACGCCAGAGCTTTCGAAGATCTGGCCGAGTTCCTCGACCACTTTCTCTTTCTGGGCTCTATCCACAGTTTCACTCCAATTTTTGGGGCCCGAACGTAGCCTGACCCCGGCTCATTCACGTCAAGGCGCATGCCTCAACGCAGTTACAGTCCGTTTTACGGGGTGCCAGATCGCCAGAAGCCGCGCATGTGGCGGCTTGAAAACTGATCTTTTTCTCCCGTCTCGGGCAGGGAATTAAGCGCATCGGATGATGTGCACCCACCGTCTTGGACGAATTACCCGGCCCCGAAAGAGGGCCAAGTGCGGGTGATCTAGTCGGGATCGCCTGCGATGTGAAGCATAAAAATGGCACCAGGCGTGAAATTCTTGGCCAGAGATGCCCCCTCGGATGCCGTGCAGGGCAGGCCGCATGAGCGCGCGCCCTGCCCATTGATTTGCGAACTTAGTCGTCAGCGGGCGGGTTCAGCAGCCCCGCGCGGAAGACCAGGCCCGCCGCCACCGCGCCCAGCGTTGGGGCCACGAGGAAGAGCGGCAATTGCGCCAATGCACCAGTGCCTGCAAACACCGCCGGGCCGATGGAGCGGGCGGGGTTGAGCGAGACGCCGGTGATGTTGATGCCCATCAGGTGGATGGCCACAAGCGTCAGACCGATGGCAAGACCGGCCATGGCGGCAGGCGCGGCCGAATGGGTGGCGCCCAGAATGGCGACCATGAAGAGGAAGGTCGCGACCAGTTCAAACAGGAAGGCGGAGAAGAAGTTGTACTCCCCCAGATATCCTTCGCCCCACCCGTTTTGGCCCAGGCCGTTGCCGGCAATGGTGTAATCCGCCGTGCCGCTGGCGATGAGCAGCAGGATAAAGGCCCCGGCAATGCCGCCCGCCACCTGCGCGATGATGTAGCCCGGTGCCTCGGACACATGCATCCGGCCTGCCGCGACGGCGCCCAACGTGACCGCCGGGTTGATATGACAGCCCGAGACGGCGCCGATGCCATAGGCCATGGCAATGAGGCCCAGACCGAAGGCAAAACTGATGCCGGTGAGGCCGATATCGCCCCCGGCAATGACGGCCGACCCGCAGCCGATAAAGACCAAGGTGAAGGTCCCGATGAATTCAGCGATGAGTTTGTTCAATGTGTTTCTCCCTTTCCGCGATGGCCGCACCGTAGGCGCGGGGCGGTGGCGCATAAGGGGAAAAATCCGGGATGCGGATCAGATATCAGACCTGCTGGAGATGCGACGCTCACACGAAAAAGGCCCCGCGATGAGCGAGGCCTTTTCGTGTTGGTCTTGAAACGGCTCAGAATTCGTAGCGGATCGAGACCGGGATGCGCCAGGTGTCGAGCACGCCACCATCGGAGTAGTTCAGCCCGAGATTGCCCGAAAACCCGCGCGCGATGTCGTAGCGCAGGCCGATCCCGGCAGAGCGGGCGGTGGCACCGAGGAATTCGGAGCGGCCGGCCTCAACCGAGTAGGAGGTGCGCCCGCGCTTGTAATTCATGCCCACAGACGAATAGCGCTGTGTGTTTGAGCCAAACGCGCCGTCGATTGAGATGTCCTGGATGCCGTATTCAAAGCCCACGCTGAGCGAGCCCAGGGTGTAGCCGTAAAAGCCTGCCACTTCTTCGATATCACCGGTGCCAAGGCGCGGCGTGCGTTCTTGCAAATGCCCGGTGCCGCCGCGGATGCCGAAGGTGTGCGCGCCGATGCCGATGGGGGCCTCAAAGAAAAGTGCGGCCTGCGCATCGCCGTTTTGGTCGGCGGCAAAGTGGATTTGATAGGCGTTGATGGTCTGGACGTAGTGAATGCCGGTGCGATCCAGCCCACCGAGGCCACGGCCAGCGCTCAGATTGGCGTTGCCCACGCGGTTTTTCCGCGCGACCGTGTTTTCCAAAAGGCCCGTCACCCGGCCCGCGCTGAGCGTGCCCCAGGGCGCGTTGATGAAAAACGCGTAGAGGTGGTCATCATTGCCATCATCATCGGTGTCGAAAATGCCGGTATAGGCCGCGCCGACATTCCAGCCGTTGGAGAGCTCCGTCTCAAGCGAGGTTGAGAATTGCAGCGTGGTTTTCCAGCGGTTGGCAAGCTTCGGCGGGTTGTCGATATAGGCCTGATCGATCAGGAAGTTGAACCGCAGCGTGGCACCGCCCACATCCTGGGCGAGGCCTTCTTCAAAGAAAGACAGGTTGTCATAGTTGAGAAGCGAGCCGGATTGGCCTTGGGCCTGCGCGATTTGCGGCGTTCCGGCAAAGGCGAAAAGAGCGGCGGTGATGCCTGCGAAGGCACGGAGATACGTGAACTTGGTCATGTCATGCGTGCTTTCTGTTGAGTTTGCGGAAGGTGAAATCCGCGAGCTTTTTGCCCGCGTGCAGGCCTTGGGTGTTGTCGGCCTCCCAGTGGATGCCACCAAATTCACGGCTGGCCCCGCCCTCTTCCGCGGCGGCCCATAGGCTGTGCCAGGAGCGGCGCACGCCGGTCAGTTCGGCAGGCCAGTTCACGAGGTCGGGGGATTCGGATGAAAACGACACGCGGTCGGTGCCGATGATGTTGCAGATCATCCGCGCCGAGACCGCGCTAAAGCACGAATGCCCCGAGGTGTAGGCCGGAAAGCCCGGTGTGGGGATCAGCGTGTTCCACCCCGGTTCGCGATTGGCGGCGCGTTGACGGATATAGGTTTCGGGCCGGACCACATCATGGACGTATTTTGAATGCCATGTGGTGACAGCCGCGTCCGCCTGGCTTGAGCTGAGCATGGCAAAGGCATGGGCCTGTTGGTTCAGCGTCATGTGGCGGCGTTGCAGGATGTCCATCGCGATGATCTGCCAATGGCCGGGGGGCGTGACGCCGCGGGGGCCATCCTCCCAGAAAAAGGCGATCTGGCGTTCATCGGCGGTGCGGATCGAGCTGTTGGAGCCGCCCAGCGTGCGGATTTTTTCGAGCTGGCGGCGGAATTCATGGGTGTGTTCCTCGGGGAAATCCACGACGAGGAACTGACCGGCGGATTTCATCTGCCAGGGTTTGACCGCGCCCCATCCGGGCAAGAGGCCCCGGGCGAAGGTGCCAAAGCGCGGGCCGGGCGAACCGGCGCGGTAGAACGGTCCGGTGGGTGACCATTTGAGATTGTCCTGACGGCGCGGGTAGCGGCCGAGATATTCCTCGGATTTCGACAGCTCGGACCCGTCTTGATAGCGCGACCGGTTGAGCGCGGCCCCCACGGCCCGGCCCCAGGCGACGCCTTCGGATTTGCCGCCATTATCTGGCAGGTCCGAGAGGTAGCGCGACAGATCAGGGGAAAAGGAGGCGCGCAACGCATCGTTGAGGGCTGTGGCCACGGCGGCCCCGTACGCGGCAGCAGGATCGGCGCCGGTGGGCGCGGGGCCAAGGTTGAGCGTGGGCACAAAGTGACCTTCGATGGAATTGACCGCGTTGAAGCCCGCCACATGAGCCATGGCAAAGGTGCGCGTGGCGGGGGGCGGTGGCACGGATTGGTTGCGGATGGCCTGCAGCATCACATCGGTCCAGTGGAACACAGGCGAAAGACGCTCCTGCGCGACGACGCCGTTGATATAGGATTGCGGGGATGTGATGGGCGCGGCACATCCGGCGACGGCCCCGATCACGGGCAGGGCGGCAAAGCTCGCACTGCGTTTGAGGAAGTCGCGTCTGCGAATCATGGTTAAAGTCCTTTGCCCTAATCCTTTAATTTGGACGTGATCACGAACCCGTGACAAGGGTGTGAGCGCAGAATATTGACGTAAGGGAAATTTAGCCGCAGGCGCCTGCCGGACAATTGAGCAGAGAAACGCCCCTGCTGGCGGCGGGTTCGGCGAATAAGGTGCCTTGCGGTTTGGCCCCGAGGGCATGGCGGGGCTGCGCGCGACCCTAGGCCGGGGTCAACAGAAGGATGCTCTTGTCGGTGGTGGGATTGCCCATGGTGCCCATGCCCGCCACCATGACGATCCGGCCTGCGGCGTCGATATCTCCGGGATAGCTCCAATCCCAGCCGCTGGGATGAATGTCGACGACCCCGGTTTGCGCGCTCCAGACAAAGGCGCGCTCAAGCCCGGACCCATCATGGACGCCGACCACTCTGCCACTGTGGAGGCTGGTGGCATAAGTGTCATCGCCTGCGCCAATGTCTTCGGCCTGGGTCGCGTTGGGGGACCAGCGCACGGCCCGCGCGGGGCCGTCTGAGACACTGATCCAGCCCGCTGTCCAGCCATCGGTGGTGTTTTCCGACCCGGCATAGACATCCGCATGGGACACACCATTCGGAGGCGGCAGGGGCACGTAAGACCAGGGTGGCGAATTGGTCCAACGCACGGGGTAATAGCGGGGACGATCCAGGACATCGCCAATGACCGTGTCGGCGTCGGGGCCCGGCAAACCTGTGGCAAAGGCCCTGACATCGGGCCGCGGCAGGGTTTGCACATCCCAGCTGCCGCCATTGCGGGTCCAGATGGCGGCTGCGTCATCAAACTGCGCAAAACTCAACTCGCCTGCGATGACCTCCCCATCCATTGAGATTTTACTGGCCCAGCTGCCGATCGCACCCACGGGCATGGGCAGGGGGATCGGGGTCCACGCGCCGCCATTGTCCTCCCAAATCGTGGCGCGCCCGAATTCTTCGAGACCGGGAACCGTGAACCCACCGCAAATGCGCCCAGCGACCCCGGATGTGGCCACGGATGACACGATCCCGGGGCTGGGGTCAGGCAGCATGGTCCAACCGCCATCCCAAAAGGCCGCGTGCACGTTGTAGTTCCCGGGCTCCGGTCGATCGCGCCCGCCATAGACGACCCCGTCGCGCAGGCGCAGGGCGTAGGAATATTTCTTGTAGGGGCCCAGATCGGCGGTTGTGTAGGTCACGTGAGCGCCCCCAGCAAAGCCGGCAAATCGGCGTCATAGGCCGTGAACCCGTAAGGCCCGCGCGCGTCCTGGCTGCCCAGCCAGCGCGAAATCTCGGCCCAATCGGTTGGCCCGTCCAGACCGGTGGGCGCACGGGTGGCAAACATCTCAAACGCCACGCGGCGCGGCTCAACCCCGCTGAAGGGCAGAAAGCGGGCATCGCCATCCGAGTTGACCCCGGTGGTCCACCCCGCGCCCTGCCCTGCATCCTCAGCCAGACCGCCCAGAAAGGAGAACGCGTCAAAGATCAGCCAATGCACAACCTCATCGCCCCCTGTGATCCGCCAGGAGCGCGCAACAATGGTCAGGTAAATCCGCCCCCGAGGAGGCCGCCGCCAGATCAGCGCAGGCGAAAGCCCCGGGCCCGTGGCCGTGTGCCGATTGGGGATCAGACCGCCATTTGGAATGCTCGGAGACCGCAAAGTTGGTATGCCCATCGAATGTGTCCCTGTGTGATGAGGGCAAACGACCCCGGGGGCGATAATCTTACACAGGCTGGGTTTTCGTCAACCATGCAGGGGTTTGATTGGCGTCAAAAAACGTCTTGCTGGGCGGCGACGCGGCGGCCCCAAGGTGCCTTTATTCCGCGCCGCTTATGACAACGGGTTCAAATGTCAGGATTGCGGACAAACCTGCCATTCAGTCGGCTTTATCGCGTTTAACTTCAAGCTTTTGTAGCGCCTCACGGACGCAAACGGTCGCTACCTCTTCAAACAACCATTCCGGAGAGTCCACGTCCAACCAACGGCACTCTACCAGTGCCACTTTCAAATTAGAAAACTTGTTCTCGTTCAACGCAAAAAATACGCCCTTTTCGAGGCGAGCCAGCAGCTGTCTAGGAAAGCCATGAAAGCCAGACCAATCCTCAAAACTATGGCCATCGGATTTTGCACCCAAACCAACCCAAATTTCCAACTCAAGATACTCGCCATGGTCGGCAAACTGTTTCCTGTGAAGGTATGAATTTTCAACAAACATGGCATCGGATTAGCCGATCCCGGCTGCTGTCGGCAAGGCACGCTCGATTTGGGTGAGTGTAGATTACCGGATCGCAGACTTTGCTGCAGCCAGCTAGTCTCCTTCGTACGGGATTATCAAGTTTAGTTCACTATGTGAGATGTCTTCCAAGGCAATCGTACGCCCCTGTTCATCGAAAAACTCAACGATGAACTCCCTACCTCTAACATTCTCATGAACAATCGTTCCTCTAGCCCCCGCGCGAAGCTTCTTCAACTCGGACTTCAAGGAGACGACATCCAACTCTTTCATTAACGGGCTCCGAAAACTCTCAGTCCGTCGTAAGACATCAGTTAAATCGAATTGGCACAAAGGGCTCACACCCGCCATTCGCCCCGCAGGCATCGTTGATAAATATGTTGGATGGTGGCTCTGTGACCTTCATGGGCGTTCCGCCTGTGGATAAGTGAGCCGCGCCGCTTATGATAACGGGTTCAAATGTCTGCCAAATGTCAGGAACGCGGGACAAAGCTGTCGTTCGGACATTCCGTTGCAGACCCGCGCAGCGTCGGGCCGCGGGACGGCGATCTGTGCTTTGAACTGCAGCGCTTTATCCCGGCCAAATCCGCGAAAGATCTGAGCAATGCGCCTAGTGCAGCAAAATCGCCGTGCCGTGGAGGCGGCCCGACGATGCGCGGCGGCCCGGGGGGCCTTGATTCCGCGCAGGGCGTCAAAACAAAGGTCAAAGAGGGCTCACACCCGACTTTCGCCGCGCAGAACTGCTGGCCGACGGTCCGACAAGGGCTCACACCCGCCATTCGCCGCGCAGGCATCTTTGAGAAAAACGTTACATGGTGGCGAACCGGACAAAGCCGACTTTCGACAAAAGACCTTCGATGTTGGCCTATTGAGACGCCAGAAAAAAATGGGCGAATAGCCGACCTGTGCTCTGAGACGTCAACCCAACCGATTGTCCTGGGATCCAGGCGACACCCTGCTGTCAGAGCGTCCCTCCAATTCACTCCTTACGTCCACAAAAATGACAAAAGACAGTTCAGACGCTCATCAAAGACCATCAACATCTTCGGGCTCTTGCCTTGGTTTTTGCGACATCCCTGCCTTGCGCCCTTCAATCGAGTACAGGATCGTCGGTCCGACCCCGCGCAGACGCGCTCGGCCCTGGCGTTTGAAGTTGTAAAGAGGCCCCAAACGGTCCATTGCAGCATCCGTGACGGTGATTTTCCCCGGTTTACCCGCCTCTTCCAGACGGGACGCGATGTTCACCGTGCTGCCCCAAAGATCGTAGACAAAACGATGGTTCCCGACCACGCCTGCAATAAGCGGCCCACTGTGCAGGCCAATGCGGATTTTGATGTCTTCTCCTCGGGAGATGGCCATTTGGTTCGTCTCAAAAAGCAACTCAAACGCCGCTTCAACAGCGGTTTCACAATGGTCGTGACGGGCTTTGGGCGTCCCTGACACGAACATGTAGCAATCACCGATCGTCTTGATTTTCTCGATGTCGTAACGGCCAATCACCTTGTCAAAACGTCCGAACAGATCGCGCAACATGTTCATCGAAACACTCGGGTCACGTTCCATCGAATAACTGGTGAAATCCACCACATCGACAAAGACAACCGTGGCGTCCGCGAATTGATCCACGATCTGATCTTCGCCCTCATTCATGCGCTGGGCAATTTCCTTGGGCAAAACGCTTTCCAGCAGCCGGTTCTTTTCGGCCATCGCCTCGAGCATGTTGTCATGCTTGCTTTTGATGTGGCCTGCGGATTGCTCCAGTTCAAAAATGACAGAGTTGTAGAACAGACCGATTTGCCCCACCTCGGTGAACGGAGATTGCGGCGCACGGATCGTCAAATCGCGCTCTCTGGCCTGTCTTTGCATGATCTCAAAAAGCTCGTTGAGATCGGTATTGGCGCCGTGTTCGCCAACGTTCAGCCCGATCTGTTCGACATGCTGCGAGACGCGCAAAGGTATGAACCGGTTGATCACGCTGAGAATGATCAAGGGGATCACCGCGCCGTAAACAACAAGCGCGACAATACCGATCAGCTGCGGCATGAGTGAGATACCCCCAAACAAGGCCGCCGCCAGCAGGCCCCATATGCCACATGCAAAATGCACCGGCACCGCGCCCACCGCGTCATCGATCCGAAGTTTTTCTAGCAGGGCGTCACCGCCATAGACAATCAAACCGCCCACGCAGCCAATGATCACGGCGGCGCCAGGGGTGACAAGGTTGCACGCCGCGGTGATCGCAACGAGGCCGCCAAGACCGCCATTCATGCCGTAGAAAACCTTGGGTTGCCCCGAAATGACCCAGCTTGCCAAAAGCGGCACAAGAATGCCAAAGGCGCCAGACAAGAGCGTATTTGTCAAAATACCGGGCACCTCATCCGTCAGACCCAAAGCGCTGCCGCCGTTAAACCCGAACCACCCAAACCAAAGCAGCAAGACCCCCAGCATGGTCATCGGCAAGTTGGAGCCGTTAAACCGCCGTGTTTTGCCGCCCTGCAGAAACCGCCCGTCACGCGCGCCGACAATGATAATGGCCGCCAGCGCGACACCGCCACCGATCCCATGTACGACACCGGCGCCGGCAAAATCATGAAAGCCAAGTTTGGCCAACCACCCGGCAGGGTTGCCATCCGCGTCCACGGCCCAGGCCCAATGTCCAAAAACGGGATAAATCAGCAGCGCCGTGACACAGGTGATCAGCAAATAGCCCCGGAACGAACATCTCTCGGCCACCGCTCCGGACAGGATCGTCGCGGCGGTCCCGCAGAACATGGCCTGAAAAATGAATTGTACGTTCTCATCACTTGTCAGGGATTGGCTGGCCGTGAGCGATGTCCCAAACCAGCCGCCCGCCGATGCGCCAAACATGATCCCGTATCCGCACAGCCAGAAGATAGAGATTGCAAGCGCAAGGTCGGCCAGGTTTTTAACCGCGACGGAGATGTTGTTCTTACTGCGCGTGATGCCGGCCTCGACGCACATGAACCCGGCCTGCATCATGAAAACCAGCGCTGCACAAAGCAGCACCCATAACTGGTCAATCTGTGTCAAATTTCCCCCGAACCGCTGTTCCAAAGTGACCTGAAACTGCGCTGTTTTTTCGTTTGCTATCAACCAGCTTAGCGCGTGTGGCCGTGTTGGCAAGTCAACCCTTTGCGCAACACGTCAGATGGCGTCTCTGCAGAGTTTGTGCCCGTTCCGCCTGCGAACAAAAGAGCCGCGCAGTGTCGGGCCGCGGGACGGCGATCCGACCTCCGAACAGCCGCGCTTTATCCCGGCCACATCCGCGAACCATCTGAGCTGTGCGCCCAGTGCAACCCAATCGCCGTGCCGTCGCGCCAAAGGCGCGCCACTATGATTGGCACACTTCCAGTGTGAGAGGGCGGCCCGACGATGCGCGGCGGCCCCAAGGGGCCTTGACCCCGCGCAGGGCGGCTTGCCGATGATCAGGCAAAGGCGCGGCGGTCGCATCCCGCATTGACCTCTCTCTTGTCGTCACGTGCGCCAGGCGTGAAACCTCATCCGCATCGCACTCTTTGGTTTCCAATGCTTTCGAAAGTCCCTTACCCTCACCGTCATCATAGCACCGCCCCATGACCTAGGCCTGTGCCAACTCAAAGGATGCTCATGGACGATCCATTCCAGATGCAACGAGAGTTGCGCTACGGCGCGCCGGTCTGTGATCAGATCCTCACCGGGCGGCACTTTACCATCGGGTATTCGTGGTATTTCCGACAGGCCAAATGGGTGCTTGAGATTATCAAACCCAACTCGGCCTTGCTCGGGATTGCGTTTGCCGATGGTGAACGGCTCGATAATTTCCGTGCCGATCAACGGGTGCCCTGGCGGTTCCGCGCCAGCCTTGAGGCCTATGTCAACAGCGGCTTTGATCGCGGCCATCTGGTGGCCAGTGCCAATATGGATGAAACCGACATTCAGAACTCTGAAACCTTCCTGCTCTCCAACATGTCCCCGCAAGTGCCTCGGTTCAATCAAGGCATCTGGCGCGATCTGGAGATGGAAATTCGCGACCTGAACGCGCGGCATTACGTGCTGGAAACCTATGTGCTCACGGCCCCGGTTTTTGATTTCAACAAAGAGGTCAAAACCATCGGCACGCGGCAAACCCAAGGCGGGATCGATCTCCCTGTGCCGCACGCCTTTGTCAAAAGCGTCTTTGCCGAAGGGCGCGACGGCAGTTTTGAGCTCTGGACCTTCATGATGGACAACACAGACCTCGATGGCCCGCTTGAGGATTACCTGATCGAGACATATCTGGCCGAGCAATTTGTCGGCGGGCGGTTTTGGGATCGCGTGTCAGGCGGCGATCTGGACGCGCAGAAAAAGTCCAAAGGCAAGATGTGGAAAACCAAATCCGATCTCAAAGGTCCATGGACCGAACCCAAGCTGTCGAAACTATTGGAGCGCGACGTGGTTGAGGTCGCGCTTCGATTGAATTTGGATGCCTCAATAGCGGACAGGAAAAGTGACACGATCGCCAAAATCCTGTCGCATCAAAACGCTTGACACTTCGGCCAAATCTGGCCGCATCTGAACCACATATAAAATGTACAAAATGGGTTTGGGCCCTTCGTAACTTACCCCAAAATGTACAGTTTGCGGTTTTGGTGGTGCGGGATTTTCGTCGTGCTTGACTTGAACACCAAGACCCTCGCTGCTAAATCCCACACATGATTCGTTTTATGGGCGCGTAAACCGGACACACAAACATTGTGACAACCCTCTCAAAGCTCACCTATCCGTGAGTTTTGACGGGGTCGTCTGCCGTTTCGGGAGGGGCATCGTGGGTGATGCTCCAAGTATGGAGACGGTGACATCCATATCTGATGTGCGGCGGGGTGCCCAACCCGTTTGCGCATCGTGATTAAACCGGAGATCCAACATCCATGGCAACATCGTTCCTCGGCCAGAAACGTCTACGCCGGTACTACGGTAAAATCCGCGAAGTCCTTGAAATGCCGAACCTTATTGAGGTTCAGAAAAGCTCTTACGATCTGTTTTTGAACTCGGGCGATGCGCCTGATCCGACAGATGGCGAAGGGATCAAGGGCGTCTTCCAATCGGTCTTTCCGATCAAGGATTTCAATGAGACCAGCGTTCTTGAGTTCGTCGATTATGAGCTTGAGCGGCCGAAATACGATGTCGAAGAGTGCATGCAGCGCGACATGACCTACAGCGCGCCTTTGAAGGTCACGCTGCGCCTCATCGTGTTTGATGTGGACGAAGACACCGGGGCGAAATCCGTCAAGGATATCAAGGAACAAGACGTGTTCATGGGCGACATGCCCTTGATGACACCCAACGGAACCTTCGTTGTAAACGGCACTGAGCGTGTCATCGTGAGCCAGATGCACCGCTCTCCGGGCGTGTTCTTTGACCACGACAAGGGCAAGACCCACAGCTCTGGTAAGCTGTTGTTTGCATGCAGAATTATTCCCTATCGCGGCTCCTGGCTCGACTTTGAATTCGATGCCAAGGACATCGTGTTCGCGCGTATCGACCGCCGCCGCAAACTGCCTGTGACGACGTTGCTCTATTCCTTGGGCCTCACCCAAGAAGACATCATGGATGCCTATTACGAGACGGTCACCTACAAGCTGAAAAAGAACAAAGGCTGGGTCACCAAGTTCTTTCCCGACCGCGTTCGCGGCACCCGTCCTCTCTATGATCTGGTCGATGCGAAATCCGGCGAAGTTATTGGCGAAGCTGGGAAAAAAGTGACGCCGCGCGCGGTCAAGAAACTGATCGACGAAGGCAAGGTCACCGAGTTGCTGCTGCCCTATGAGCAGATCGCGGGCAAGTTTGTTGCCAAGGATATCATCAACGAAGAAAACGGCGCGATCTATGTCGAGGCCGGTGATGAGCTGACGATCGAACGCGACAAGGATGGTGACATCATCGGCGGCACGGTGATGGAACTCGTTGAGGCGGGCATCACCGAGATCCCCGTGCTGGACATCGATAACGTCAATGTCGGGCCTTATATGCGCAACACCATGGCGGCCGACAAGAACATGAACCGCGAAACCGCGCTCATGGATATCTACCGCGTCATGCGCCCGGGTGAGCCGCCCACCGAAGAGGCCGCAAGTGCCTTGTTTGACACGCTTTTCTTTGATGGGGAGCGCTATGACCTCTCCGCTGTGGGCCGCGTGAAAATGAACATGCGTCTGGCGCTTGATAAGCCTGACACGCAGCGCACGCTGGATCGCGAAGACATCGTGGCCTGCATCAAGGCGCTCGTGGATCTGCGCGATGGCAAGGGCGACGTGGACGACATCGACCACCTCGGCAACCGTCGCGTGCGCTCTGTCGGCGAACTGATGGAGAACCAGTATCGCGTGGGTCTCCTCCGCATGGAACGCGCAATCAAAGAGCGTATGTCGTCTGTGGAAATCGACACGGTCATGCCGCAGGACCTGATCAACGCCAAGCCCGCCGCGGCGGCTGTGCGTGAATTCTTTGGGTCTTCGCAGCTTTCCCAGTTCATGGACCAAACCAACCCGCTCTCAGAAGTCACGCACAAGCGTCGACTGTCTGCGCTTGGGCCGGGTGGTCTGACCCGCGAACGCGCGGGCTTTGAGGTGCGCGACGTGCACGCGACCCACTACGGTCGCATGTGCCCGATTGAAACGCCGGAAGGGCCGAATATCGGTCTGATCAACTCGCTCGCCACCTTTGCCCGCGTGAACAAATACGGCTTCATCGAAACGCCTTACCGCGTGG
>JBCCDT010000114.1:0-13155 GCA_039030635.1 Pseudomonadota bacterium | reverse complement strand
CCGGACACGATCAGCTGCACCTTGCGATGCATATCCAGATCCTGCAGCGCCTGAACCGCCTCGCGAATGCAGGCGAGCGTCGGGATACCCACATGTTCGATGAACACGTCCTGCGTGGCCGCCGTGCCGCCTTGCATGCCGTCGATCACCACCACATCCGCCCCGGCCTTCACCGCCAAAGTCGTGTCAAAATAAGGTCTTGCCGCCCCGACCTTCACGTAAATCGGCTTTTCCCAACCGGTTATTTCACGCAGCTCCATGATCTTGATCTCAAGGTCATCCGGCCCGGTCCAATCCGGGTGACGACAGGCAGACCGCTGGTCGATCCCTTTGGGTAATGTGCGCATCTCCGCCACACGGTCCGAGATCTTTTGCCCCAAGAGCATCCCGCCGCCGCCGGGTTTCGCGCCCTGACCCACAACGACCTCAATCGCATCCGCCTTGCGCAGATCCACGGGGTTCATGCCATAGCGGCTGGGCAAGTATTGATAGACCAGATGCTTGGATTGGCCCCGCTCTTCGGGCGTCATGCCCCCGTCGCCAGTGGTGGTCGACGTCCCCGCCGCCGAGGCCCCGCGCCCCAACGCCTCCTTGGCCTGCGCGGACAATGCGCCAAAACTCATGCCTGCGATGGTGATCGGGATTTTCAGCTCAATGGGCTTTTTCGCAAACCGCGTGCCCAGCACCACATTGGTGTCGCACCGCTCCCGGTAGCCTTCGAGCGGATAGCGGCTCATCGAGGCGCCAAGAAACACCAGATCATCAAAATGCGGCACTTTCCGCTTGGCCCCGCCGCCGCGAATATCATAGATCCCCGTCGCCGCAGCGCGCCGGATTTCTGCATTCACATCGGGTGAGAAGGTACTGGAATACTTGGGTAATGTCTGGGGCGGTGTCACGTCATCTTTGGCCATCTGTCGCCTCCCTCAATACGCGTTGTCGATGTTGAAATTATAGAGCTGCCGGGCAGAGCCGTAGCGCTTGAACTCTTCGGGTTTGGCGTCGCATTCGCCTGCGGCCAACAGCTCGGCGAGCTTTTCCAAATGCTCTGGTCGCATCTCTTTCTCGATGCAATCCGCGCCCAAGGATTTCACCGACCCGCGCACGAAAAGCTGCGCCTCATAGATCGAATCGCCCAACGCATCGCCCGCATCACCGCACACGACCATATGCCCCCGTTGCGCCATAAAGGCCGACATGTGGCCCACATTGCCATGCACCACGATGTCGATCCCTTTCATCGAAATCCCGCAGCGGGAGGAGGCGTTGCCCTTGATCACCAGCAACCCGCCATGCCCTGTCGCGCCGGCATATTGGCTGGCGTCGCCATCGACGATCACGGTCCCGCTCATCATGTTTTCGGCCACGCCCGGGCCCACATTGCCATCCACACGCACCGTCGCATGCTGGTTCATGCCTGCGCAGTAATAGCCCGTCGAGCCGCGCACCTGCACGTCAATGGGCGCATCCAGCCCCACGGCAATCGCATGGCTGCCGCGCGCATTCACGATCTCCCAGGCGGTTTCATTGCTCCCCTCACTGGGGTTCTGCAGGGCCGCGTTGGCCTCTCGCAGGGTGATATCGGTCAGATCAAGCACCTGCATGGGCACCTCCCTTTGCATACATTCCACTCAGCGTGTCGAGCGCGCATTGAAGCGTCTCAGCATCTGATTTCTCTTCCCAATCCCAGGCTTGCCGCGCGCCTTGAAACACGCACAATACCGGCGCGCCGGTCACATAGGTGAAATTGAACCACGACGAAAACGGGCGCGGCTCCGGGGCCGCGAGCATGATCCACGGCTTGTCCACGTCCCAAAACGCGCGATCAAACTTGAGATAAAGCTTGTTCAAGAGGCCCAAACCCAACCTGCCAATCGCGTCTTGCTTGTCATTGGGCAGCGGCGGGTCAAACCGCACGTGGCCCGCCTGCAAAATGCCGATAGGTAGCGTGACGATCACCGCGTCGAAACCGTGGGCATCCTCACCCACGCGGATCGTTGCCCCGTCCGCACGCCATTCAACAGCGGTGACTTTTTGGTTGAGCTTGACCTCATATCCCTTTGTTAACGCAGGAAAGAGTGACGCGTAGCCGCGCGGGAAAACCACGTCCCGGCCAGGCAGGTCCTCGCCCTCTTCGAACGCCTCTTCCGACAGGTCCGCGCGGGCCATCGCATAGTTCTGATCAACCTCGAAATACTCCCAAACCCAGTCGGGGATATTCTTTTTGGCAACGCGGTCACCCTCGGGCGAGAGCCCATAGACGTTGTCATAATCGGTTTTCACCCGCACCACGTCTTGCGCCTTGGCCAGGTCCGTCAGAGGATTGCCCTTGGGCCCGTGGATCCAGGACGCCCCCATATCCATAGGCAGGCCCAGTGAGTGATCCGTCCAGGTGCGCCCGCCGATCCGGTCGCGCGCCTCAAAGATCTCAACCTCAATCCCCGCATCCACCAGATCATGCGCCGCCCCCATTCCGGCCATGCCGGCCCCGATGATGCCCACGCGTTTTGCGTTGGTTTTGCGGATTTTCGCCGCCGCCTGCCGGCCTGTCACCAGCGCCCCATGGACCATAGCAGGGAAGTCTTTTGACACATGCTCACCGGCAAAAAACACTGTGTCACCAAGGGGTTTTCGGATGATCTTACGGTCCTTGGCGCGCGCACCCTTAGGCAGGGTGGAATAGCTGCATAGCGCAAAAGGATCCGCCCCCCACCGCGTCCGTCGATAGGCCACAGGGCGCGGGATGCCCGTGACCTGCACCTCGGCAGGGATCTGCGTGACAATGCTCTCCTCGGCGGTGGGCACGTATCAGTGCCTCCAGAAATACACGGTGGCGGGCTCAGGCTCCCACACACGGGCCGCGTCAATTCCGGGCAGGTTCACCAAGGCGCGGTATTCGCTGCCAAAGGCCACGTATTGATCGGTCTCGGCCATCACGGCGGGCTTGCACGCAATCGGATCGCGCACGACGCCGAATCCATCCTTGGTGCCCACCACAAATGTGTAGAACCCATCAAGATCTTCGAGCCCCGATTCCAGCGCCTCACCCAGCGTTTCGCCTTCCTGCATGCGCCAGGTCAGATACGCGGCGGCCACTTCGGTGTCGTTTTCGGTTTCCACATGCACACCCTGACGGCGCAGTTTGCGGCGCAGCGCGTTGTGGTTGGAAAGCGACCCATTGTGCACAAGGCATTGATCAGACCCTGTATTGAACGGATGCGCGCCCAGCGTTGTCACCGCCGATTCCGTGGCCATCCGGGTGTGGCCAATGCCATGAGAGCCGGTCAGCGTAGGGATGTCAAAGCGTTCGGCCACATCCTCGGGCAAGCCCACTTCTTTATATATCTCAATGACTTCTCCGGCACTCATCACGCGAATATCAGGCGTGTTTTCGCGCAGGTAGGCCCGCGCCTCAGGGATTTTACCCTCCGGCAGCTCCAGCACCGCGTGGGTGTCAATCACCCGAACAGTCACCTCCGCATCAATGGCCGAGGCCAAGGCGCCCAACCCCTCAAACCCGGCCGGGTCAGAGGATTGCACCGTTAGCTTCGCGAAGCCTTCACGATCCTCACCATAAACGGCAATCCCGGCGCTGTCGGGGCCACGATCGGTCATCGTGATCAGCATATCCGTGAGCATCGCGCCCAGTTTCGGTTCCAGTGATTTGTCCTTGAGGAAGAGACCCACAATGCCACACATATGACGCTCCTTTGCAGCCGCTAGGACATACCTAACCCGATGCGCGAGTGCGTTCAATATAGAGAATGAAATTTTCCTGTGGGGAAACGGGATCAGCCGCGCTGCGGATAGGAAATTACGCAGACAAACCGGATCGGCAACGTGATCAGCTTATCGGGCCCATGCGGGGCATCGGCATCGAAAAACAGGCTGTCACCGGGGCGCAAATGAAAGCTTTGATCGCCATGGCGATAGCTCACCTCACCTTCGAGCATGTAAATCAGCTCGACCCCGTCATGCTGAAACGTCTCGAACGTGTCGGAATCCTTGGACAACAAGATCAGATACGGCTCCATCACCACGCCGCTGTTGTTGCCGCCCAAATGGCCAAGAAGGTTATAGTGATGTCCGGCACGCGTGCCCGCCCGCTCAATCTCAACCGCTTCGCCTGCGCGCATATGTACCGCCTCTCGCGCCTCTTCAAACCGGCGAAAGAACGCGGTCACGGGCGCAGACAGCGCGGTCGACAGCGCTTGCAAGGTGGTCAATGACGCAGATGTCACCCCGTTTTCAATCTTGGAGAGCATCCCGACCGACAGCCCTGTCGCCTCGGCCAGATCGGCCACGGTCATGCCGCGCGCCTTGCGCAGATCGCGCACCTCGCGCCCAATGGCCACCTCCAGGTTCTTTTCACGCCCCTCGCGGGTTTTGTGCGGATCCTGGTTCAATCTTGTGACGTTCACGCGCGGCCCTCTTTCTGCAACCAATGCAGAGCATGGGCAAAGCCCGGATCAATTGCAAGGATCACGCGTCGAGCTCTGCATCCCAGTAGAGAAAGTCGATCCAGCTTTCATGCAGATGGTTGGGCGGGAATTTCCGCCCCATATTGCGCAGCTCTTCAGCCCCCGGCGCGCGCGGTTGCTTGCGCAGGCCAAAACCTGATTGCCGCAAAGAGCGCGAGCCTTTTTTGAGGTTGCACTTCGAACAGGCCGCCACCACGTTTTCCCAAGAGGTGATCCCGCCGCGGCAGCGCGGCACCACGTGATCAAAGGTCAAGTTGTCCTTCGATCCGCAATACTGACACTGAAACTCATCGCGCAGAAAGAGGTTGAACCGGGTGAAGGCCACACGCTTTTGCGGTTTCACGTAATCCTTCAGCACAATGACGCTTGGAATGCGGATGCTTTGCGACGGGCTGTGCACATGGGCGTCATACTCGGCCACGATCGACACCCGGTCGAGATAGACCGCCTTGATCGCATCCTGCCAGGACCACAGCGACAGCGGGTAATATGACAATGGTCGGTAATCGGCATTCAGCACCAATGCCGGGTGCTGTTTGAGCGCTGATGGCTCGCGTACGAAATCAGTTCTGAATTCTGTGTCCATGCGGCGACGTGCCCCCTGCCCGCGTAAGATCCTTATCCTCGCCGGGGCGGCGTGCCGCCCTCGGTCATGCCTCGTCTTGAGTCTCACTATATCTCGCGTCCGCTGCCTGACAAGTGCGGTTTTGCCGGGCATATATAGTGGTGGCTTACGCGCCAGATGTGACCTGCATATGACGGTCGCAACCTCTTGAGGGCACCACATCCTTCTCCTATCGTAGGTCTATGTCGGATTTGCCCCCTGCCCCCGCCCCCCGCTCCGTCCTTGAGGCCGCGCTTTATGTCGACGACCTGGAAACCGCGGCGGCGTTCTATGGCCGGGTCATGGGCTTTGACGAAGAATTGCGCGTGCCCGGGCGACATGTGTTTTTCCGCGTCGGCGGCACGATCTTGTTGCTGTTTGACCCCAAGGTCACGGTCGAGGGCTCCTCAAACCCCGCGCTGCCCGTGCCCGCCCATGGCGCAACCGGGCCCGGGCATCTGTGTTTTGGGGCCACACGCGATGAGATTTCGGCCTGGCGCACCCGGCTGGAGGCCGCCGGTCACCCGATTGAGGCCGATTTTGACTGGCCCAACGGGGCACGCTCAATATATTTTCGCGATCCGTCGGGAAACTCGATTGAAATTGCCGAGCCGAGACTGTGGTATGATGACTAACGGCGCGCCTCACTGGGGCACATGAAACGCAAGGACCTGTGCGCATGAAAGACCTCTCAACGCTTTTGCAAACCGATCTCTCAGGGCTCGACTGGGAGGCATGGTGCGAAAAGTTGAATGATTTGGCAGGTGACGATGGCTATTGCGAACCGCTGGGTCCCAATCACGCAGCGCTTTTGATTGAGAAAAAGCCCACGCTCTTGGTCACGTTTGAAACCCGCTCCGGCATTGAAGCGGGCCAACAGATGGGCCAACCCATGGCCTGGCCTCTGACAGAGGCGCTTGGCTGGTCCCATATGGCGCTTTTCGCCGATCATGAGACCTGGTTTCGCGACCCTCATGTCTACGCCTTTTTCGACCGGCTGATTGACGATGGGTTCTTTGAAGAATTTGACGATGTGATTTTCTACGGCGCAGGCGCGTGCGGCTATGCCGCTTGTGCCTTTTCTGTCGCCGCGCCGGGCGCGCGCGTGCTGGCGTTGCAACCTCAGGCCACGCTGGATCCACGCCGCGCCGGGTGGGACACGCGCTTTGCCCACGCCCGGCGGCTCGATTTCACACAGCGGTTTGGGTATGCGCCTGATATGCTCGCCGCCGCAGATCACGCCTGGATCGCCTACAACCCGCAAAATACCTTCGACGCCATGCATGCGAGCCTGCTTGCGGGCGAGCATACCACCCTGATCCCCGCGCGTTTTTTGGGCGATGACCTGCAAAACGCCTTCCTGCGCATGGGCGTGCTGTTTCGCATGCTGGCACAGATCAGCGCGGGCAAACTGACCCCGACCCGCCTGGCCCGGCTCATGCGCGCGCGCCGCGACGATGGGGGCTACCTCAGCAACCTGATGCTGCATCTCGAACGCGACGGGCAGTTCGGCCGGATGAAAACCATGTGCGAAGCGGCCCTGCTGGAGCGCGAGATCCGTCCCATCCGCCGCGGTCTCATCCGCGCGAACCGAGCGCTCGATGAGGGCTGAACCGGGCACTGGTCACCTCTGCCTTGATTGTGTAAGCCGCTCACTATGACCCAAACCCTCACCCTTCGCCGCCCCGATGACTGGCACCTGCATTTGCGCGATGGGGAGATGCTGAAGGCGGTCTGCCCTGAAAGCGCGCGCGACTTTGGCCGCGCCATCATCATGCCCAATCTGGTGCCCCCGGTGGTCACCGGCGCGGACGCCGCCGCCTATCGCGACCGGATCCTGGCCGCCCGCCCTAGGGGCAGTGCATTCACGCCTTTGATGACGCTCTATCTGACCGAAAACACCGACCCAGAGGATGTGGCCCACGCTCACGCCCAGGGCCTCATCCACGCGGTGAAGCTCTACCCCGCGGGCGCCACCACCAATTCCGACAGCGGCGTGCGCGATTTCGACAAGGTGCGCAGCGTGCTGGAGCGGATGGCAGAGATCGGTCTGCCGCTCTGCGTCCATGGTGAGGTCACCGATGATGATGTCGATATCTTCGACCGAGAGGCCGTGTTCATCGACCGCGTGCTCGATCCGCTGCGCCGCGCCACCCCGGGGCTCAAGGTCGTGATGGAACATATCACCACCTCAGATGGCGTGGCCTATGCCAGCTCCGCCACCACGGGCCTTGCCGCAACGATCACCACCCATCACCTTGTCATCAATCGCAACTTCATCCTCGCAGGCGGGATCAGGCCGCATTACTACTGCTTGCCCGTGGCCAAACGCGAAACCCACCGCCTCGCCTTGCGCAAGGCCGCCACGTCAGGGGACACGCGCTTCTTTCTGGGCACGGACAGCGCACCGCACACCGATCCGCTCAAGGAACAGGCCTGTGGATGCGCGGGCTGCTTCACGGCCACCAACACCATGTCGATCCTCGCGCATGTGTTCGAAGACGAAGGCGCGCTCGACCGGTTGGAAGGCTTCACCTCCCGCCACGGCCCCGCTTTTTACGGCCTGCCGGTGAATGACGACACAATCACCCTGACCCGGTCAGAAACCCCCATCACCTATCCAGACAAAATCGAAACCGGCGACGGGCCTGTCACCGTGTTCGACCCGCAATTCCCGCTCCACTGGGCGGTCGCTTCTGCATCTTCTGGCTAAAAATATCCCCGCCGGAGGCATAAATCTCTAAAGGACCCACCCGATGATCCCCACCAGCTCCCCCCCCAAAGACGAGATCGCCCGCCTCACCGCGCGGATGCTGCTTGAGATCAAGGCGGTGCATTTCAACCCCGATGAGCCTTTCACGCTGGCCTCCGGTCTGCCCTCGCCCACCTATATCGATTGTCGCAAACTGATCTCGTATCCGCGCATCCGGTCCACGTTGATGGATTTCCTCACCGTCACGGTCATGCGCGAGGCGGGTTTTGAGGCGTTTGACAACATCGCAGGCGGCGAAACCGCGGGCATCCCCTTTGCCGCCTTGGTGGCCGAACGAATGGCCCTGCCCATGACCTACGTGCGCAAAAAGCCCAAAGGCTATGGCCGCAACGCCCGCATCGAAGGGGCCATGACCGAAGGCGACCGGGTTTTGCTGGTCGAGGACCTCACCACCGATGGCGGCTCAAAGCTCAGCTTCGTGGACGCGATTCGCGACACCGGGGCCACTTGCGGACACACGGCGGTGATTTTTTACTACGGCATTTTCCCGGAGACGATCAAAACCCTCAGCGATCACGGGGTTCAGTTGCACAGCTTGTGCACTTGGTGGGATGTTCTGACAGAGGCCCGCGCAAGCGAAGCGTTCGATCCTGCAATGCTCGATTCTGTGGAAGCTTTCCTGCGCGACCCAAGAGCGTGGCAATCTGCACGCAGTTGACCTTAGGTCACCCCAACACTCCTGAGACAGTTTGACAAAAAAACTGTGGACGATTTGCAGGATAACTCGCAGCTCAACGCATGATCTTGACCTACGCCCCCCGATAGCCCCAATATGTAGATATCCACAGAGATTTCCACGTTGCGCCACGCCGCATGACAAAGTTATGACACTCTCGCGAATGGGAGGGATGGGACAACACATGAATACTGTATCAAGCTTCAACGCCAGTGGCGTTGACGCACCAGATTTTGACGCGTTACCGCACTCGATCGAAGCCGAGCAACAGCTCTTGGGCGCGGTCCTGACCAACAATGATATCTACGACAAAGTGGCCAGCCTGATCGGCCCCAGCCATTTCTACGACCCTGTCCATGCCCGCATCTTTGAGGTGGCCTCTGCCCGCATTGGCAAAGGCGCGCTGGCCTCTCCGGTGACGCTGAAAACCTTCCTGGAAGAGGATGAAGGGCTCAAGGAATTGGGCGGTCCGGCCTATCTGGTCCGGCTTGCCGGTGCCGCGATCAGCTCATTTGCCGCGCGCGACTACGCGCAGATGATCTATGACATGGCGATCCGGCGCGAACTCATTGGTCTGGGACGCGACATCTCTGGTCAGGCCGCGCGCGCCGACGTGGATATGGACCCCGGCGACCAGATTGTCGACGCCGAAGCCAAGCTTTACGCGCTCTCCGAGCAAGGCAAATCTGAGAGCGGATTTCAAAGCTTTCTCAGTGCGGTAACGGACGCCGTTAATGTCGCCAATGCCGCTTTCAAACGCGAAGGCGGGCTGGCGGGCGTGTCCACAGGCCTCACAGATATGGATCGCAAGCTGGGCGGCTTGCACAAATCAGACCTGCTGATCCTCGCGGGTCGTCCCTCGATGGGAAAAACATCGCTGGCGACCAATATTGCCTTCAACATCGCCAAAACCTACCAGCGCGGACAGCTGCCCGATGGCAGCGACGGCGCGGTAGAGGGCGGCGTCGTAGGCTTCTTCTCTCTTGAAATGAGTGCCGAGCAGCTCGCCGCGCGGGTTCTCTCGGAGGCATCAGAAGTGCCCTCTGAGCAGATCCGGCGCGGCGATATGACGGAAGGCGAATTTCGCCGCTTTGTGGAGGCCGCCAAAACCCTTGAGGCCTGCCCGCTCTACATCGATGACACCGCCGCCCTGCCGATCAGTCAGCTTGCCGCCCGCGCACGCCGATTGAAACGCAGCCAAGGTCTTGACGTGCTGATTGTCGACTACCTTCAGCTGGTCCGCCCGGCATCGGCCAAAGACAGCCGCGTCAATGAGGTGTCCGAGATCACCCAAGGCCTCAAGGCCATCGCCAAGGAACTCGACATTCCCGTCATCGCGCTGTCACAGCTCTCGCGTCAGGTCGAAAGCCGCGACGACAAACGCCCGCAGCTTTCAGATCTGCGCGAATCCGGCTCGATTGAGCAGGATGCCGATGTGGTGATGTTTGTGTTCCGTGAGGAATACTATGCCGAGCGGGAAAAACCCTCCGATGACCGCCTTGAGGAGATGGCCGCCTGGCAGGAACGCATGGAGCGGCTCCATGGCAAGGCCGAAGTGATCATCGGCAAACAGCGTCACGGCCCCATCGGCACCGTCGAGCTGAGCTTCGAGGGTCGTTTCACCCGCTTTGGCAACCTGGTGAAGCCCTGGCAACAAGACGGCGACCGGGAGTTTTAAGAGGGCAGATTGCCGCAAGACACACACGCCCCGGACGTGATCCGGGGCCTCGTGATAGAAAGCCATGAGGTCCCGGATCAAGTCCGGGACGGGTGAGCCTCAGACAATTCTCTTTCGCGCCCACATCCGGTTTGGCTATGCTCAAAACATGCAAACGCGCCGTCACTTCCTGACCCAAGCCGCCGCTCTGGCCACATTAGGAACGCCCGCCATGGCTGCCATGCCGCAAGAGTTCTACGTCCCCGCCGAAGAGGCGCGCCATGCCTTTACCCTGATGCAATGGCCGGTGGACCGCTACGCCTACAACAGCGCCCGCGACCTCGAGGAGGTGCAGGCCGTCATCGCCCGCATCGCCAACACCATCGCCGCCTTTGAACCGGTCGTCATGCTGGCCGATCAAGCCCAGCACAGCACCGCGCGGCCCGCATTGTCAGAGCGTGTTGAGTTGTGGAACATCGCCACCGATGATCTCTGGTGCCGCGATTCGGGGCCGCTTTTCGTGGTGAATGACGCCGGGGACCTCGCCATCAGCCACATCCAATTCAACGGCTGGGGCCGCTACGACCTGCCCAATGATGCCCAGATCGCTGCCCTTGTGGCAGAGCATATGGGCCTTCCGCACTATGATGCAGGCCTTGTGGGCGAACCCGGCGGGGCAGAAGCGGACGGGCGCGGGTTGGTGATGGCCCATGAAAGCAGCTGGATCAACGCCAATCGCAACCCTGGCCTGTCGAAGGACGAGATCACCGATCGGCTGGCCGCCGCCTATGGGGCCGACCGCGTGATTTGGGGGCCGGGCGTCAAGGGACGCGATGTGACGGACGCCCATATTGACGGGTTTGCCCGGTTCACGCCGGGTGGCACCGTGTTGATGCAACATGACACCACCGCGCCCGATGATCCCTATAACCGCGCCACGGCGACACTGATGCAGACGCTCAAATCTGAAAACTTGCACGTGGAAACAATTCCTTACGCCTTTGACGGGCGCATTGATGAGGTCTGTTATTACGTCAATTACTACGTCTGCAACGGCGCCGTCATCATGTCCGAATTTGGCGATCCAGAGCCGGACGCCATCGCGTTGGAGGCCGTGCGCCGCCACTATCCAGACCATGAGGTCGTCACCCTGAACGCAGATCGCCTGATCGGTCTGGGCGGCGGCATCCATTGCGCCACGCAACAGGTGCCCGCGGTCTGAGTGCTGCGCACGTTTCTCCCCTTGACCCCCCACGTCAGCCTGTCAAAACCACCCTATGGGAAGTGCAACTTTAACCGTCGATCTAGGCGCCGTGGTGGAGAACTGGCGCGCGCTGGATCGGTTGACAGAGTGTGAAACCGCAGGCGTGGTCAAGGCCGACGCCTATGGCATAGGCGCCGACCGCGCGGGTCGTGCCCTGGCGCGGGCAGGCGCGCGCACCTTCTGCGTGGCCATTGCCGAGGAAGGCGCGGCGCTGCGAGAGGCGCTTGGCCCCGGCCCGGTCATTCACGTGTTTTCCGGCCATATGCCGGGTGACGCCGACATGATCTCGGATATGAACCTCACGCCGATGATCAATTCCATCGATCAGTTGATCCGCCATGTGGAGGCCCTGCCCGGGCAGCCCTTTGGCGTGCAGCTTGACACCGGGATGAACCGGCTGGGGATGGAACCTGCTGAATGGGCCGCCGTTCGCGATGTGGCGCTGGAACAAAACCCGGTTTTGATCATGAGCCACCCGGCCTGCGCCGATAATCCCGATCATGACATGAACATCCGGCAACTGGACGCCTTTCGTGACATGACAATGGGCCTCGACGTGCCCCTGTCCTTCGCCAATACCGGGGCGGTGTTGCTGGGTGAAAAATATCACTTCAACCTCACACGCCCGGGCATCGGCACCTATGGCGGCTTGCCCTTTGCGGGCGCGCGCCCCGTGGTGTCTCTCTCCATTCCGGTGATCCAGTGCCGCAGCCTGGAGGAAGGTGAAACCGTGGGCTACGGCAACGCGTTCACCGCCATGCGAGAGACGCGAATTGCCACGATATCAGCAGGTTACGCTGACGGGCTCATCCGCGCGATGGGGCCATCGGCTCATGTCTTCTTTGAGGATCAACCCTGTCCACTGGCGGGGCGCGTGTCGATGGATCTGATCTGTGTCGACATCACCGATCTGGGCCACGATCCCAAGCATCTTGATATCCTATGCGACCATCAGGGTGTCGATGATCTGGCAGATGCGGCTGGCACCATCGGCTACGAAATCCTGACTTCGCTCGGCGCGCGCTACGCCCGGCGCTACATCGGCGCATGAGCTGGGCGCTCAGCCCGCTGGCCGCTCTGGGCGCGCTGGTCTTGGGCACGCTGGCCTTTGTGGGGCGGATCGCCATCTTTGCCGGTCAAACGCTCAGCCATGTCATCCGCCCGCCATTTTACCCGAAGGAAATCTTCCAAGCCCTTATCAACGTTGGGTATTTCAGCCTTCCCGTGGTGGGCCTCACGGCGGTCTTCACCGGCGGCGCGCTGGCGCTCCAGATTTACTCGGGCGGCGCGCGCTTCAATGCCGAGGCCGTCGTGCCGCAGATCGTCGCCATCGGCATGGTGCGCGAACTTGGCCCTGTCCTCGTGGGTCTCATGGTCGCCGCGCGCGTCACCTCCTCGATCGCCGCGGAAATTGCGACGATGAAAGTCACCGAACAAATCGACGCGTTGGTCACGCTGTCCACACATCCGATGAAATACCTCACTGTTCCGCGGGTCCTGGCGGGTCTGATCATGGTGCCGGTGCTGGTGGGCGTGGGGGATATCATTGGCATCATGGGCGGCTACCTCGTCTCCACAAAATCGCTGGGCTTCAATGAGGCGACATACCTCACCAACACGGTCAATTTCATCGAAGCGCGCGATGTCATCTCTTCGCTTGTGAAGGGTGCGGCCTTCGGGTTCATCGCCACATTGTTGGG
>JBCCDT010000113.1:0-13232 GCA_039030635.1 Pseudomonadota bacterium | reverse complement strand
CACGGCCGCGGAAACCGGGATGGACCGCTGGATCGATTGGGACAAAGGCGATTTTGTCGGGCGCGAAGCTGCCATGGCCGAGCGTGACAGCAATGGGCCCTCGCGCAAAGTCGTGACCTTGGAAGTGCACTCCGAAGACGCGGATGCCAGTGGGTTTGAACCGGTCTGGAACGCGGGTGAGCTGGTGGGGTTTGTCACCTCAGGCGGCTACGGGCACACGGTGGGCAAATCGCTTGCCATGGCCATGGTCGATGCCGCCGTCGCGGATGAAGGCAAAGACCTGCAAGTGCATATTGTGGGCGCGGAATGCGCCGCAAAGGTCATCCCGCCCTCCCCCTACGACGCGGCCGGCGCGGCCATGCGCGGCTGAGCCGGTGGACGGGACAGGCCAAACAAAGGCGACGCGCGCGGACTGGCTCAATGCTGCGCGTGACGTTCTGGTGACCGAAGGCGTGGCCGAGGTGAAAGTGCTGACGCTGAGCCACCGGCTTAAGGTTTCTCGATCGAGCTTTTACTGGTATTTTGAGAACCGTCAGGATCTGTTGGATCACCTGCTGGCGGATTGGGAGGCGCGCAACACGCGCATGTTGGAGGATCGCTGCGCCGCGCCCGCGGAGACGATCACGGGCGCGGTGTGCAATTTCTTCACCTGTTTTTTGGATCCCGACGCCTTTGACCGTGGGCTTGATTTTGCCGTCCGCGAATGGGCCCGGCGCGATGCCGCTGTGCGGCGGCGCATCGATTTGGCGGACGCGGCCCGGATCACAGCGGTCACCGCGCTTTTTGCCCGACACGGGTACGACCCCGCAGATGCCGATGCCCGCGCACGTATCCTCTATTTCATGCAGTTGGGGTATCATGCACTGGACGTGCGCGAAGGGATGTCCGAACGGTTGAGCCGGGTAGAAGGGTATATTCGCGGGTTTACCGGTCAGGAGCCGAACAAAGCGGATGTCGACGTGTTCCTGACATTCGCGCGATCTCTTTCAGACGGGAGCCGCAATCTCTAAAAGATTTCCGACGCAGTCTTTTAAAGACTGCGGGGCCCCGCTTTGGGACCCCGCTTGCATTCTTATCCGCCGAAATCGTCCAGCATGATGTCTTCCCGGTCCACGCCCAAATCCAAAAGCATGTTGGTGCAGGACTGGTTCATGATGGGCGGCCCGCACATGTAGTATTCACAATCTTCTGGCGCGGGGTGATCCTTGAGATATTCGTCGTAAAGGACGTTGTGAATAAAGCCGGTATATCCGCTCCAATCATCCTCAGGCATCGCATCCGACAGGGCCACATGCCATTCGAAATTGTCGAACTCTTTGGCCAGTTCATCAAAGTCCTCGACAAAGAACATCTCTTTCATCGAGCGCGCGCCATACCAGAACGTGATCTTGCGATCGCGGTTCTTAAGGCGCTTGAGCTGATCAAAGATGTGGCTGCGCATGGGCGCCATGCCCGCACCACCGCCGATGAAGACCATCTCTTTTTCCGTCTCGCGGGCAAAGAACTCACCGAACGGACCAGAGATCGTAACCTTGTCGCCCGGCTTGAGGTTGAAGATGTAGCTCGACATCTGGCCTGGAGGGATCCCCTGAGAGCCCGGCGGCGGTGAGGCCACGCGAACGTTGAGCATGATCAGGCCTTTTTCCTCGGGGTAGTTGGCCATGGAATAAGCCCGCTCAATACCTTCGGGAACAACGGATTTGTACTGCCACAGATTGAACTTATCCCAATCTTCGCGATACTCTTCTTCCACATCGAAATCGGTGTAGTTGAGCTCATGCGCAGGTGCCTCGATCTGAATGTAACCACCGGCGCGGAAATTCACGTCTTCGCCTTCGGGCAGTTCGAGAACGAGGTTCTTGATGAAGGTCGCGACGTTTTCGTTGGAGCGCACAGTGCACTCCCACTTTTTCACGCCGAACACCTCTTCGGGCACTTCGATCTTCATGTCCTGCTTCACAGCCACCTGACAGGACAGGCGATCACCGCAGGCCGCTTCACGCTTGGTGATGTGGCTTTCCTCTGTCGGCAGAATGGACCCGCCCCCTTCGAAAATCTTCACCTTGCACTGGGCGCAGGTTCCACCGCCACCGCAGGCCGACGGGACAAACAGCTGCTGTTCAGACAACGTCTGCAAGAGCTTGCCGCCCGCGGGCACGGAAATGGTTTTCTCCCCGTTGATCTCAATCGTGACGTTGCCCGAGGACACAAGCCGCGACCGCGCCATCAGAATGACCGTGACCAAGGCCAAAACGATCAAAGTGAAGAGCAAAATTCCAAGACTGAATGTCGCCATGTCTTTGCCTCCTTAAAGTTTCACGCCGGAAAAGGACATGAAGGCCAGGGCCATGAGCCCTGCTGTGATGAATGTGATGCCGAGGCCCTGAAGACCGTCGGGGATGTCGGAGTATTTCAGCTTTTCGCGCACACCCGCCATCGCGGTGATGGCCAGCGCCCAGCCAAAGCCGGAGGACACACCATATGTGACCGACTCCGCGAAATTGTAATCCCGCTCCACCATGAAGAGGGACCCACCCAGAATGGCGCAGTTCACCGTGATGAGCGGCAGGAACACGCCAAGCGCATTGTAGAGCGGCGGGAAATACTTATCGAGGACCATCTCAAGGATCTGCACCAAGGCCGCGATCACCCCGATGTAAGAAATGAGGCCGAGGAAGGTCAGATCGACATCCGGGAACCCCGCCCAGGCCAGCGCGCCGGGTGCGAGCAGGTAGCCCAGGATCAGGTTGTTGGCCGGCACCGTGATCGACTGCACGATCATGACCGAGATGCCCAGGCCAATGGCCGTGGCGATCTTTTTGGACACCGCGATGAAGGTACACATGCCCAAGAAAAAGGACAGCGCCAGGTTTTCGACGAAGATCGCCTTAACCGCGAGAGAGAGCAGCTCTTCCATCAGTGCGCCTCAACCGTTTGAATTTTGTATTCACGCTCTTCCACCTGTTCGGGTTTCCAAGAACGGAAGGCCCAGATGATCAGACCGATGATGAAGAAGGCCGAGGGCGGCAGAAGAAGCATGCCGTTGGGGACATACCAGCCACCATTGTTGACCGTCTCCATCAGGGTGAGACCAAAGAACGTGCCAGAACCAAAGATTTCGCGGATCACAGCCACCAGCATCAGGATCAGACCGTAGCCCAACCCGTTACCGACACCATCGACGAAGCTCGCCACCGGCGGATTTTTCATGGCGAAGGCCTCAGCCCGGCCCATGACGATACAGTTTGTGATGATCAGGCCCACAAAGACCGAAAGGGTTTTCGAGATCTCGTAGGCGTAGGCCTTGAGGATCTGATCCACCATGATCACGAGGCTGGCGATGATGACCATCTGAACAATGATCCGGATCGAGCCGGGGATTTGGCTTCGGATCATCGAGATGAACATCGATGAGAACCCGGTCACGAAGATCACCGCCAAGGCCATGACGAACGACACTTGCAAAGAGGAGGTCACCGCCAGCGCCGAACAAATCCCAAGCACCTGGAGCGTGATCGGGTTGTTGTCGACCATGGGATCAACCAGCATTTTACGATAGGTCTGGGCCATTTAGATCCCTCCTGTCTTCAGTTTTTGCAGGAAGGGCGTGTAGCCTTCCTCCCCCATCCAGAACCGGACAAGGTTGTCGACACCAACGGTGGTCAGCGTGGCGCCCGCGAGCGCGTCAATGTGGTAATCCTCACCCTGCGGCGGGACAGCCTTGGCCACCGTGATGGCCAGGTTGCCGTCTTCGTCTTTCAACCGCTTGCCATTCCACTGGGATTTCCAGCGAGGGTTATCCACCTCCGCGCCCAAGCCAGGGGTTTCTGCGTGGCTGTAAAACTGCAGGCCGTAGATTTCGTTGCCGTCCTCTTCGATCGCGATATAGCCGTAAAGCGTGGACCACAGACCGTAGCCATGCAAAGGCAGGATCGCTTTGTCGAGGGACCCGTCTTCGTTGCGCAGCAGGTACACCGTGCGGAACGTGGCCTTGCGCCCAATGCCCGCCGGATCGTCAGAGAGCTCAACCGAAGTGGCCGGGTCATCCGCGGCGGCGATATCATCGAAGCTCGTCGCGTCGAACTGATCCGTAAACTGGCCCGTTTCCAGTTCCAGCACCTGCGGCTCAAATGCATTGAATGCTTCGACCACGTCGACCTCGGGATCATAGACGCCCGCGACCTGCAGGATGTTGATCTGCTTATCCTTGAGCTGATTGACCTCTTGCGTGGGCCGCAGCGACACCGCGACCGAGGACACCACCATGGAAGCCACCAGGCAGACACCAACCGCGACAAAAATCGTCTTTCCGATGCTATCCGGCGGGGCGGCCAGGAAACGCCCGATGGGGCCTTTTTGTTTGGCCGGTTGCTCGTCCGGCAATTGGTCGTCAGGCATGTCGTTTCGCCCTGCGCTTGATATTGGATTGGACCACGAAGTAGTCGATGAGCGGTGCAAACACGTTCCCAAACAGGATCGCCAGCATCATACCCTCTGGGAAGGCCGGGTTGATCACACGGATCATCACGACCATGAACCCGATCAAAAGCCCGTAATAGAACCGCCCGAGATTGGTGTGCGAGGCCGACACCGGCTCCGTCACCATAAAGACCAGTCCAAATGCGTAGCCACCCACCACAAGGTGCCAGTACCACGGCATCGAGAACATCGGGTTCGTGTCAGATCCGATCAGGTTCAAGAGCGACGCAAACCCGATCATGCCCACCAGACAGCCGACGATTAATCGCCAATTTGCTATTCGCGTGGCCAGAAGGAAAGCCATGCCGAGCAAGGCCGCAGCGGTTGAGGTTTCCCCAAAGCTGCCAGGCACCATGCCGAAGAATGCGCTCGACCAGTCCATGCCGTAGGAGGCGAGGTTCTGATACCCCTCAGACGCGCTGATCGCGAGGGCGGTCGCGCCTGTAAACCCGTCAACAGGCACCCAGACTGCATCGCCCGACATCTGAGCGGGATAAGCAAAGTAGAGGAACGCACGCCCTGTGAGCGCAGGGTTGAGGAAATTCTTACCGGTGCCACCGAACACTTCCTTGCCGATCACAACACCAAAGATGATGCCCAAAGCCACCTGCCACAAAGGCGTGCTCGCCGGCAGGGTCAGGGTGTAGAGCATTGATGTGACGAGGAAGCCCTCGTTTACCTCGTGCCGGCGGATCGTGGCGAAGATCACCTCGCAAATGCCGCCCGCCACCAGCGTGGTCACGTAAATCGGGATGAAATACAAAAGCCCATGCAGAAAATTGGCCAATGGGT
This sequence comes from Pseudomonadota bacterium, assembly GCA_039030635.1. Taxonomy (GTDB): domain Bacteria; phylum Pseudomonadota; class Alphaproteobacteria; order Rhodobacterales; family Rhodobacteraceae; genus Roseovarius. The sequence continues at coordinate 7,961 of JBCCDT010000113.1, read as the reverse complement.
TCGCGGCGTTAAAACCGATCCCCAGCGCCTCAATGATCCACGCGCGCCATCCGCTTGCGCCAAATTCGGCAATCGCGGCGTTGGTGTGCAGACCCGTGTTGTAGCAGCCTAGGATGATGCAGGGCACGGTCGCCAGCACCACGTAGGTCATGATCCGCTTCATATCGATGTAGGACCGCGCATGAGGCGCAACCGTGGTCACCGTTTTCGGCGTGTAAAGAAAGCTTTCCACCATTTCATAAAGGGGGAAATACCGCTCATACTTACCGCCCTTTTCAAAAGCCGGTTCGATGCGGTCAAAGAAGCTGCGCAGACCCACGTCAGCCCTCCTTCTCAATTTTGCTCAAGCAGTCCCGTAACGCTATGGCGTATTCATACTTCGCCGGGCACGCAAAGCCAACCAATCCTAAATCCTCTTCGTCCAGTTCAAGCGCGCCGAGGAGCTGCGCTTGGTCGGTGTCCATTACAAGCAGAGATCGTAAAAGTTGTGTTGGCAGGAAGTCCTGCGGCATCAATTTTTCGAACGTCCCGATGGGCACCATGGCCCGCCGACCCCCATTAAGGTTGGACGTCAGGCCATAAAGTTTCTTCGCCAAAGCCGACCCCAAAACAGGTTGCACGGCGTATTTCGTGCGCATCGGACGTATCCAACCCATTGGAATCTGTTCCTTATCTTCCTCAATGAGCGTGATTTGCCGGGCATAACGGCCTAGGTAGGCATCCGCGCCCATGCCCATCCGCCCGCTCAGGATCGAGCCGGAGATGAGGCGCAGGGGTCCGTCGCCCTCCACTTCATTTTCTGTCATTTGCACCATTGATGCCCCCGCCGGAACCCGGAGAAGGCGCGGATTTGCCGCACGTGGGCCGGTGATCGCAATCACCCGCTCTGCGTCATTACGTCCCGTCGCGAGCAAGTGCCCAATGGCGATCACATCCTGGTATCCGATGGTCCAAACGGCTGTTTCGGCTGTCGGCGGGTGCAAAAAGTGGATATGCGTGCCAGCCAGACCCGCCGGGTGTGGCCCGTCAAATTCGGCCATTTCCACCCGGTCGATGGCGTCCCCGGGGACGTCACTGCCAGCTTTGCGACACACATAAGTGGTGCCTTCGGTCAGACGGCTCACGGCCGCAAGGCCGCGTTCAAACTCCACCTTGGCGCCTGCGATGATCTGTGCCGGGTCCGACGCCAACGGTTCGGTGTCCATGGCCGTGACAAAGATCGCATCAGTGGTCGATGTGATCTCGGGCACTTTCGAGTAGGGCCTTGTGCGGAACGATGTCCAAAGACCACAGGCGCAGAGTTTTTCGATCAAACCCTCACGGGTGGTCTCATCGCCCACTTTGGAGAAATCGACAGCGGGCGCGGCCTCGGGATCGACGTCAATTTCAACGCTGATCAGAACCCGACGCGCCCCACGGTTGACCGCACGCACCCGGCCGCCGACCGGCGCGGTGACCATCACTTCGGGGGTGTCTTTGTGGAAAAAAATCGGCGCTCCAGCGCCAACCTTGTCGCCCTCTTCCACCTGTAAACGCGGCTTCAGCCCGATGTAATCCGCGCCCAAAACAGCGACTGTGCGGATGTCCGGTGTGTCGATGCCCGACTGCGTGGGGGATCCAAGGACTGGGAGGTCCAGACCCTTCTTCAACTTAAAACTTTGCACGCGGTTGGCCTCCAACTGGCTTGTGTTTGGCTTGTGCTACGATTCGCGTAGGGGGTATACTGCGGCATGCGCGCCCACTTTAGTGTTTCCCATTGCAACTGAAATGAAAACGCGAAAAAAGCGCGCAGTGAGAAACTTTTTTTGGCTTGCCCGTCGCGCCCTGTAAGGAGGCAAAACCAGTGAACACAGCATTGAAGCTTTCCCGCCGCTCTTTCGTTCTGTCCGCCATCGCATTGTCCGCCTGTAAGCCCGGCTCTGCCGTGCTTGAATTGACCGGAACAACGATGGGAACGCGTTATTCGGTTGTCGCCGTAGACCATGACGGCAGCGTCGACAAGGCCCAGTTGCAGGCCTCCGTGGATCGTAGCCTCGCGCGGATCAACACGCTGATGTCAAACTGGGATGCTTCCTCGGAAGTGTCTGTTTTCAATGCGTCAAATAGCACGGCCCCGGTCACAGTGTCGTCGGAGCTGGCGCAGGTTGTAGCTGCGGCAGAAGAGGTGCACGCCCAGTCGGACGGGTATTTCGACATCACCCTCGGCCCGGTCATCGAGGCGTGGGGCTTTGGCGCGCCAGCGGGCCTGTCTTCGGCACCAGAGGCGCAAGTGTTGGCTGGCGCCATGACAAATGTGGGTCAGTCGAAACTAACCGTGTCCGGCACGCAACTTCGCAAATCCGACCCCGCGACTCAGATGTATTTGTCGTCCATCGGCAAAGGGTTCGGCGTTGATTACGTGGCGGAGGCTGTTGCTGACATGGGGCTCAAAGACTTCATGGTCGAAATTGGCGGTGATCTCTACGTGTCGGGCAAGAACCGCGATGCGATGTCCTGGCAAATCGGGATCGAATCGCCCGACCTGCTGAGCCCTGAGGTGTTCGACGTGGCCAAAGCCTCGAACATGGGTCTGGCCACCTCGGGCGACTATCGCAATTTCTTTGAAGAGGACGGGACGCGCTTTTCGCACATTCTGGACCCCAAGACGGGTCGGCCTGTCACGCACAACACGACATCCGTAACGGTATTGGCCGAGAATGCGATGTTGGCGGATGCCTGGGCCACCGGTCTGCTGGCCATGGGCGCCAAACGCGGGGTCGAACTGGCCAATGACCGCGGTATTGCGGCACTCTTTATTGACCGTGACGCATCGGGCGACCATATCAAAACTGAGACACAGGGCTTTACCGCCCTGCACGCCTAACACCAGGAGATCAGCCCCGTGGAAACCTTCCTGCTCGCCTTTGGCTTTATCGTGCTGATGGTCGGCGGCATGGCCGTTGGGGTGATCTTTTCGGGGCGTACCATCAAAGGCAGCTGCGGTGGGTTGAATGCGATCTCTGACGCGGACCAGTGTTTGGTCTGCAAAAAGGACATCGACCCAGACAGCCCGCTGCGCGAGCGTTTGGCCGGATGCCCCCGGGCACGCAAAATGCTGGATGAGATGGACGCCTGACGCGGTCACCACTCAAAATTTTTGAAAATTGTGCCCAAGAAAAATCGAGTTTTCTTGGGCATTTTCTTTGAAAGAAAACGCGCCTAGCCCGTCTGAACGGGGAAAAACGCCACGGTGCAGAGCAACGCCGCCGCAGTCGTCCCGAAAAACCAAAGCTGCCATCGCGGGCCTTCGGACTTCCACACCCGGCGATAGGAATGTCCGGCCAGACAGGCCCCGACAAACATCAAAAGCGCGGCAACGGGTGGAAGTTCAAAACCTGACATGCGCAGAAATTTTCCCAAATGAAACTTATCGGTGTAAACTGGATGTAGCCCGAAAGTTGAGAGACCATCAAGGAGCCATCGATGCCTGCATCTTATCAAGCACCCAAGCGCGGCGATGTTGAGCCGAAAACCTATTCCCAATCCGCGTCGAGCCTGTCGTCGAAAGAGACGGCCACAGTGGCCAAGCTATTGGAAGGAAAAGGCGATGCAGTGTTTTCCATCCGCCCCCAGGCCACGCTCAAGGACGCGGTGATGGAGCTGCGGGACAAGCGGGTTGGTGCGCTGATTGTACGCGATGCCAGCGGTGCCATGATCGGCATTCTGTCGGAACGCGACATCGTGCGCAAACTGGCCGACACGCCCGGAGAGACCCTGCCGAAAAAGGTCGAAGACATCATGACCAAAACGGTGGAAACCTGCACGGCCAGCGACACGATGGTGTCGGTGCTGCGCCGCATGACATCTGGTCATTTCCGCCACATGCCTGTCATGAACGGCGGCTCCGTGGTGGGCATGCTGACCATCGGTGATGTGATCAACTACCGCCTGACGGAGTTGGAACACGAAGCGTTGCAGCTCAAACAGCTGATTGTAGGCTGATCACCCCAAATCGACGTCGCGTGCTACCCCACGTCGTCGAGTTGTTTGTCCAGAATGCGCAGCGTGATCCACGTCACGATTGCGCCGGACAACAGGTAGAGCGCTGACGCCCAAAGCCCGACATAGGCGGCCAGAGCCAGCCCGCAAAGCGGCGCAAAAGCCGCGCCGAAAATCCACGACAAATTGACGGACAAGGCGCTGCCGGAATAACGGAATCGCGCCGGGAAACGCTTGGGCACGATGGAGCTTGATTGCCCATAGGCCAGCCCGAGCACGACAAACCCGAAAATGATGTAGATCCACGGGTATGAATCGAGCGTGTAGATGCTCAGGCATAAAAGCGGGATCAGCGCCACAGAGACCCGCAAGACGCGGCGCTTGGTGTATCGATCGGCCAACACGCCCGACAACACAACAGCGCCGCAGGCCAACACGCCGCCGACCAGTTCATACAGAATGATCCGCGCCATGGAGTATTCGGTGAAAAGCAGCGTGTAGCTCAGCGGGAAGACCGTCACCATGTGAAACAGCGCATAGCTTGCCACCGGCAAAAAGGTCGACAGGGCGATCGTGCGCCACTGGGTGCGCAGCATCTCTCCGAAAGGTGCGGATTGCAGCGGGGTTTCATCGGCACCAAAATCAGCCGTCAGCAACCGAAGCCGGGCAAAGAGCGACACGACATTGACGGCCATGACTGCAAAAAACGCAAACCGCCAGCCGTAGGTGTAAAACTCTTCCTCGGTCAGAAAGCCGGTCAGCACAAAAAACAGAGAGGCCGCTACGCAAAAGCCGATCGGCCCGCCAAGCTGCGGCACCATGCCGTAGAGCCCCTCGCGACCCTTTGGCGCAGCTGATTTGAGCTGCAGCGTGATCCCATCCCAGGCGCCCCCCAACCCGAGACCTTGCGCAAAGCGCAGCGCGGCAAGCAAAATGGGCGCCATGATCCCGATCCGGTCATAACTGGGTAAAAGCCCGATCGCGACCGTGGAGCTGCCCAGGATCATCAAGGCCAGGCTGATCTTGCCCGCGCGCCCGATCTTTCGCTCAATGGAGCGGCCTGCGAAACTGGCGATGGGTCGTGCTAGAAAAGCCAATGAAAACACGGCGAAAGACATCACAGTCCCCATCACCGGATCAAACATTGGAAAGAACAGACGCGGAAAGACGAGGGCCGAGGCGATGGCATAAACAAAGAAGCCGAAAAAGTCCGTCACGCGCGCCATCACCACGGTCGTGACGATGTCGTCGATGGTGACGTTATCGGAATGGCCGGTTGAAGTGTTCGCCATAGATGCCTCCGCCGTTTGCGCGCCTTCTAACCACAATATGGGGCAGAAACCAGCGAGGGGAAATTGTCGCAGTGCAGCATTCTTGAATTCGGCACTGATCACTTACCTATCGAGTATCGAAATAAACCCGGGCCGTGTTGGGAAATCGCACTATCTGTTCCTCGCGCGCCACGACAGACTGCAAGACATTGCAAAGACCAGGCAAAGACATGGCAAAATTATCCCGTGGCACCTTCAAACTCCTGACATTTCTGTTTTTGGCGGGGGCGCTCTCTGGCTGTAACCTCGTGTTGCTCAATCCCAACGGGGATGTGGCGGCGCAAAAGGGCGATCTGATCGTCTATGCCACCGTGCTGATGCTGATCGTGATCTTGCCTGTCATGGCGCTGACCGTGTTTTTTGCCATGAAGTACCGCGAGGACAACAAGAAGGCGACGTATTCGCCCGATTGGGATCACTCCATCAGCCTTGAGATCGTGATCTGGGCGGTGCCGCTGGCGATCATCATCTGCCTGGCGGGCCTCACCTGGGTCGCCACGCACCGGCTTGACCCGTACAAGGATTTGACGCGCATTTCGGCCACGCAGCCCATCGACGAAAGCGTGGAGCCTTTGGAGGTTCATGTTGTCTCGCTCGACTGGAAGTGGCTCTTTATCTACCCCGAGCATAACATCGCCACGGTGAACGAAGTGGCCGCCATCGTGGACCGCCCGATTGAGTTCAAACTGACCTCTGACACGGTCATGAACGCGTTCTATGTCCCCGACCTCGCCGGGATGATCTATTCCATGGCCGGGATGGAGACTGAGCTGAACGCCGTGATCAACGTGCCCGGCACGTATGAAGGGTTTTCGGCCAATTATTCCGGCAACGGGTTTTCCTACATGAATTTCGACTTCCTCGGGCTGAGCGAGGATGATTTCGAGGCCTGGGTCGCCAAGGTGCGTGATCAGGGCCGTGCGGCAGAGCTTGATCAACCTGCCTACAACCAACTTCAACAGCCCAGCATTGACCATAAGGTGACCTATTACGGGTCGGTGCAAGAGGGTCTTTGGCGGCGCATCGTGAACCTCTGCGCAGGCCAGCAGGATCTGTGTCTGGATGACATGATGATGGTGGATGCGCTTGGCGGTGGCGGGGTGGAAGGGCTGTTCAATCGTGAAATGTTCCGAGGCATTTGTTCGGCCGAGGACCCGGGTGCCTTTATCGCGATTCTGCGCCCCGACCTGAAAGAGCGCGAGGACGAGATTTTTGCTGCGATGGACTTGCCACCGCAGCCCGCGCTGGCGCAACAACTTCCTCTGCAGGCGAATTGACATGGCCACAGCCGTTACACCTAACGAAGCGGGCGCCGCCCATGGCAGCTATTCTCCCGTCGACGTGCACTGGTTCTGGGGCAAGCTGAACTGGGACATCTTCCCGTTCTACGACCCGATCATCTTTGGCACCTTTATTGGCACCATGATCCTTGGCGCCCTGGTCGTGGGGGCAGTCACCTATTACCGTCTCTGGGGCTATCTCTGGACCGAATGGTTCACCTCGGTCGACCACAAGAAGATCGGGATCATGTATATGATCCTCGGCCTGATCATGCTGGTGCGGGGGTTCTCGGACGCGCTTTTGATGCGATTGCATCAGGCATTGGCCTCTGCCGGGTATGTCGGGTTTTTGCCCGCCTATCACTACGATCAGGTGTTCACCGTCCACGGCGTGATCATGATCTTTTTCGTTGCGATGCCGTTTATCACCGGGTTCATGAACTATGTGATGCCGCTGCAAATTGGTGCGCGGGATGTGGCGTTTCCGTTCCTCAACAACCTCAGTTTCTGGCTGACCGTCTCGGGCGCGGTGTTGATCATGATCTCGCTCTTTGTGGGGGAGTTCGCGGCCACCGGTTGGCTGGCCTATCCGCCGTTATCGGGGCTGACCTTCAGTCCTGGCGTTGGGATGGATTACTATTTGTGGTCCCTCAACATCGCAGGCATCGGGACAACGCTATCGGGGATCAACCTGATCGTGACGCTGGTCAAAATGCGTGCGCCGGGCATGACCTGGATGAAAATGCCAATCTTTTGTTGGACCACGCTGTGCACCAACGTCCTGATCGTCGCCACCTTCCCGGTGTTGTCGGCCACCTTGGCATTGCTGACCGCCGACCGGTATCTCGGCACCAACTTCTTCACCAACGAGCTTGGTGGCAACCCGATGATGTATGTCAACCTCATCTGGATTTGGGGCCACCCGGAGGTGTATATTCTCACCCTGCCGGTCTTTGGCATCTTCTCAGAGATTGTGCCGACCTTCTGCCGCAAGCGGCTCTTTGGCTATACGTCGATGGTCTATGCGACCTGCGTGATCATGATCCTGAGCTACATCGTCTGGCTGCATCATTTCTTCACCATGGGGGCGGGCGCGGATGTGAACTCGTTCTTCGGGATCACAACGATGATCATCTCGATCCCGACCGGGGCCAAACTGTTTAACTGGCTCTTTACCATGTACAAAGGGCGCATCCGGTACGAGCTGCCGATGATGTGGGTGATCGCCTTTATGCTGACCTTTGTGATTGGCGGGATGACGGGTGTGCTCTTGGCCGTACCACCGGCGGATTACGTGCTGCACAACTCGCTCTTTCTTGTGGCGCATTTCCACAATGTGATCATCGGCGCCGTGGTGTTCGGCATCTTTGCT
>JBCCDT010000112.1:0-13294 GCA_039030635.1 Pseudomonadota bacterium | reverse complement strand
TCCAGCGCGGTGCGCAGACCATAGAGATGATGGGTGGGCGCGGTGCCTGCGAAATAGAGGTAAAGCTCTTCGGGGTGCACACGCGGGGCCCAGTCCCAATAGGGCGACACGCGGGTCATCGCAGCGCGGGTTTGCGCGGCCTTTTCATTGAAGAACACAAACCCCGCACCGGGCGGCGTCATGAGCCCTTTCTGAGAGCCGGTCACAACCACATCCGCCCCCCACGCATCCATCTCAAACCGGTCGCATCCAAGCGATGCAATGCAATCCACCAGCAGCAAAGCCGGGTGACCCGTTGCGCGAATTGCATCAGAAATAGCTTTCACATCGTTGCGCAAAGAGGTCGATGTATCCACATGTGTGACCAAAACAGCCTTGATTTTACGATCTGTATCGGATTTGAGCACAGCCTCAATGCGCCCCGGATCCATGGGCGTTTCCAGCCCGAAATCCAACACATCCACCTCAATGCCCATCGCCTCAGCCATGCGCCCCCAGCCGTGGCCGAAAAGCCCTGTGGCCGGCACCAAAACACGCTCCCCCGGGGCCACGAGATTGGCCAAAGCGGCCTCCCAGGTGCCGTGGCCATTGCAGATGTAAATCGCCACATCGCCCTCGGTGCGCGCGACGCGTTTGAGATCAGGAATGAGCCCTTCGGTCAGCGCCATCACCTCATCAGAATAGATATTGGGCGCGGCCCGGTGCATGGCTTGCAGCACCTCATCGGGGACAACGGTCGGGCCGGGAATGGCGCAATAGGCGCGGCCACCAGATTGGGACATATCATAAATCCTTCGGAAGACTGCGGCAGACCATAGACCTCGGCCCGCCTCCGTCAATCACAACTGCGCGCTTGCACGCTGGGGTGCATGTCCTTATTTGGCCCGGTGGAACGGCGGAGAGACGGCATGGGCCTCATCAAACGGATCGGGGATTGGGAACGCAATTTGCGCGCCTATTACAACACCGACCTGTCCACCCCCGAAAACCGCCGCCGCGCGCATATCTATAATACGTGGTTTGACCACGCGGTGCTGCGCAAGGTCTGGACCAATTTCTTTCCGGTGGCGGACGGTGTGTACCGGTCCAACCAACCCACCCATGAACGGTTTGTAAAGCTCAAGGCCATGGGCATCACATCCATCCTCAATCTGCGCGGCGCAGGCGGGGCGGCGCATTACCTGGTGGAGGCTGAAAGCTGTCGCGACCTGGGTCTTACCTTGGTGGATGTAACGTTCCACGCGCGCCATGCGGCCCCGGCGGAGGACATTCAGAAACTCATCGCGGCCTTTCGCACGATTGAGCGGCCGTTTGTGATGCATTGCAAATCAGGGGCCGATCGCGCGGGCTTTGCCGCGGCCATCTACCTGTTGGTGATCGAGGGCAAACCCGTCTCAGAGGCGCGCAAGATGCTGAGCGCGAAATACATCCATTTCAAATGGACCAAGACCGGCGTGCTAGATCACATTCTTGATCTTTATGAGGCGCGCACCGCGCGTGATCCCATTTCGTTTGAGGATTGGGTGGCCACGGAATACGACTATCTCGCCGTTCAGAAAGATTTCCAGGACAAAAAGAAGCCCATCTTCTGAAACCTGGCTTCATCTTTCTCCAAATACTCCGGGGAGCTTGAGGGGCTGGCCCCTCAATCCCGCGCGTTCAATACTTCCCGGCCAGCTTTTCAGGGTCCGCGCCTGCCAAATACCGCGTCATCAGGCTCAAGTTGCGCGCCCCGCGGCGCAGCCAACCGTCGCGTAAATATCGCGCGGCACTTGTGGTCACGGTCACGGGCAGCGGCATCAGGCGGCGCCCCAACGCGCGGGCCATGGCCACATCCTCCATCAACGGCTGATCGGGAAATCCGCCGACACGGTCATAATCCGCGCGCGAGATCAGCAGGCCCTGGTCGCCGTAAGGCAGCGCAAAGGCGCGCGCGCGCAGATTGGCCCATCCGGCCACGACCCGCGCGGGCAGGCCGCCGTGATCAAAGCGCATGGGGCACCAGGCCGGGCGATTGGTGGTCAGATGCGCGCCCACCGCATCGGTCCAGCCCGGCGGCAGGACGGTGTCGGCGTGCAGAAAGAAGAGCCACTCACCCGTCGCCGCCTCTGCCCCGCGCCGCAACTGCCCTCCGCGAGAGGCGGGCCCTGTCACAAGTTTCGCACCCGCCGCCTCCGCAATGCGCACCGTGCCATCCTCGGACCCGCCATCTGAGATCACCAGATCGCGAATGAGCCCCGTTGTCAGCCCTTCGGCCAAAGCGGGCAAGGACCGGGCAAGCCCGTCTTCGGCATTGAGCGTGGGCATGATCACAGAAAGCTTGGCTGGCATCGGGTCCTCATTGCGTTCCCGGCCCCCTATATTACAGTCAGGCGGCCAACTGGAGAGGCGAGATGCGCAGTCTATATGAAATTTCCGGCGCGGATGCGGAGACGTTTCTGCAAAACCTTGTGACCAATGATGTCGCTGCGATGGGCGACGGGCTGCTCTATACCGCGCTTTTGACGCCGCAGGGTAAGTATCTGGCCGATTTCTTCCTGTTTCGGCGGGGCGACGTGATTTTTCTGGATGTGGACAGCGGCTTGGCCGACGGGTTGGCGCGGCGGCTGACCATGTACCGGCTGCGCGCGGATGTGGTGATTGAGCCCAGCGCGCTGCGGGTTTTTCGTGGCACGGGCGCGTCGCCGGAAGGGGCTTTAGCCGATCCGCGCCATGACGCCTTGGGCTGGCGGCTTTATGGCGACCAAGAGGGCGATGATGGCAGTGATTTTGAGGCCATTCGCGTGGCCCATTGCATCCCACAAAGCGCCGTGGAACTGACCGAGGAGACCTATATCCTGGAGGCCGGGTTTGAGCGGCTTCACGGCGTGGATTTTCGCAAAGGCTGCTACGTGGGTCAGGAAGTGACCGCGCGGATGAAGCACAAGACCGAGCTGCGCAAAGGGTTGGTGACGGTGGGCATCAACGGGGCCGCACCCGTGGGGTCCGAGATCCTGGCGGGGGGCAAACCGGCGGGCACATTGTTCACGCAGTCGGGCGGGCAAGCCATAGCGTTTCTGCGGTTTCAACGCGCCGATGCCGCGATGGAGGCCGCCGGTGCGACGCTCACATGGGACCCTGCCTTGGTGCCCTAAGCCTCAGGCGCGTTCGGCGTATTCCATGGTTTCGGTGTTGACGATGATGTCTTCATCCTGGCCCACAAACGGGGGCACCATCACCTTGACGCCATTGTCCAGCACGGCCGGTTTGAAACTGTTGGCGGCGGTCTGACCTTTGACCACCGGCTCGGTTTCCGCCACGCGGCAAGTTACCTTTTGCGGCAAGGTCGCGTTCAGGGCCTCATTGTCATAGAACTCCACCAGGATGGTCATGCCATCTTGCAAAAACGGGCGGCGGTCGCCCAAAAGCTCGGCTGAGAGTTCGATCTGGTCGTAGGTTTCGGCATCCATGAAGACGAGCATGCCGTCGCTTTCGTAGAGAAACTGTTGATCCTTTTGCTCAAGCCGCACGCGTTCTACCTTGTCGGCGCTGCGGAAGCGTTCATTGAGCTTGGAGCCATTGCGCAGGTTGCGCAGCTCGACCTGCGCGAAGGCGCCGCCCTTGCCGGGCTTCACATGGTCGACTTTGACCGCGCTCCAGAGACCGTCATTGTGCTCCAGCACATTGCCTGGGCGAATCTCGTTTCCATTGATTTTTGGCATTGTGGCAATTCCGTGGCAAAAGGTTGATTGATCGTTACCGATCCCTATATCTAGGGTGTGTGTGGGGAGCAAGACAACGACATTTCGTGCTGCAAACGCAAAAAGCCATGCAAAAATCGCATGGCTGCTATGCATTTTCGGGGTAGCCGAATCGGGAGAAACCCGCCATAACCCTCGACACGCCTAAAAAAACAAGAGCAATAAAGAACTAAGGACGAAACATGAAAGATTTCGTTGACGGCACAGCGTTCAATGCCGAGCAAGGCAACCGTGCACGTAAACTCTTCGCAGCCGTGGTACTGGCTGCTTTGGACGACGCCATCTCTGACGACAAGAAATATGGCAATGGTCCCGAACAAATCGCCCGCTGGGCGCGCTCTCGCGATGGTCGCGAAGTGCTCAGCTGCGCGGGCATCGACCCCAATGAGCGGGTCGTCACCGGTCTGATGGACTTTGTCGGCAAAGGGGTTCGCACCTCTGTGGCGCTGTCCCGCGAAGAAAGCGAGCGTCGCAACGCCGCTGCCGCCGCACAGGCCGAAGCCGCTTAAACGCACCAAACACTGCCACAGGGGTCGCGCGCCACCGGCGCGCGCCCTGAGCGTTGGCGCGCATTTTTTGAAAATGCGTCTGGAGCGGGCAGTATGGGCGCGGCTACCCTGACGCGAAGACGAACATCCAGACGAAAACCGGCGCGATCTGAACCAGGCCCAGACCCGCAATGACCAGCCGTGACCGCAGGCTGTGATAGCGGCGCATCAGGATCAGGCAAAACACCGCACAGAGCGCCATTTCGACCGGCCCGACCAACCCGGCATGGGCGCTGCGATCCCAATAGCTGACCGGGCTTTCGAACACCCAATCGGTCACCGGCCAGAAATGCGGGCGGCCATCATCGTGGTGCAGCGGAAAATCCAGCGCCAGATGCATCAGCGCGGAGGCGGCAAAGACGACCCCGTTCTTGGCCCCGAGCCACCACGCGGCCCCGGCAAGCGCGCCCCAGACCAGAAACGAATTGTCGATGGCAAAGACCTGTTGCCAAGCGGTGGAAAAATAGAGCTCACCAAAGACCACATCCGGGCTGATCCGCAGGATATAGAGCGACACAGACGCCATCACATAAAGCGACAGATCCGGGGCCAGCGCGCCGGCCACGGCCGCGATGGTGCGACGCCTGTCAAACGGTTTGGCAAAGGCTGTTGCCGCGAAAATCACATGAGCTGGCGTATTCAAGCGTTCCCCGCAGGCTTGCCATGGCGTATGTCCCAGAGCGTAGCATGACAATGCAGGCGACGCGATATGGCGAAATCCATCATGATCCAGGGGGCGGGCTCCAACGTGGGCAAGTCGATGGTGGTGGCCGGTCTTGCCAGGGCCTTCACCCGACGCGGGCTGCGCGTGGCGCCGTTTAAACCGCAGAACATGTCCAACAATGCCGCCGTGACCGTGGATGGAGGTGAGATTGGCCGCGCGCAGGCCCTGCAGGCGCGGGCGGCGGGGCGTGCGCCGCATACGGATATGAACCCGGTGCTGCTCAAACCCGAGACAGATACCGGCGCGCAAGTGATTGTGCAGGGTCAGCGCTATGCCACGCTGCGCGCGCGCGATTATGCCAAGGAAAAACCGCTGCTGATGGCCGCCGTGTTGCAGAGTTTCGAGCGGCTGTGCAGCACCGCGGATCTGGTCCTGGTGGAGGGCGCGGGCAGCCCGGCAGAGATCAACCTGCGCGCCGGTGACATTGCCAATATGGGCTTTGCCGAGGCCGCAGGCGTGCCGGTGATCCTTGTGGGCGATATAGACCGGGGCGGTGTGATCGCCCAGGTGGTGGGGACGCAGGCGATTTTGCCGGAGGACGATCGCGCGTTGATCAAAGGCTTTGCCATCAACAAGTTTCGCGGTGATGTGAGCCTTTTCGATGACGGTCTGCGCGAGATTGTGGAGCGGACGGGCTGGACCTCCCTTGGGGTTTTGCCGTGGTTTGCAGATGCCTGGCGACTGCCCGCCGAAGACATCATGGATCTGCGCAGTCACGCCAAAGGCACGCTCAAGGTTGCAGTGCCCAAGCTGGGGCGGATTTCCAATTTTGACGATCTTGATCCGCTGTCGAGCGAGGCGGAAGTCAGCGTGGAGATCATCGAGCCGGGTCGCCCCCTGCCCGGCGATGCGGATCTGGTGCTGATCCCGGGCAGTAAGGCCACGATCCCGGATTTGGCCCATTTCCGCGCGCAGGGCTGGGACATTGATCTGGCCGCGCATATTCGGCGTGGCGGGCACGTGATGGGGCTTTGCGGCGGGTATCAGATGCTGGGGCGCGAGATTGCCGATCCGGACGGGATCGAAGGCGTGCCGGGCACGGTTGAGGGCTTGGGCCATTTGGATGTGCGCACGGTGATGAAGCCGCAAAAGCGTCTGGCGTTGACCGAGGCCCGCGATCTCGACAGTGGCACGGCGGTGCAGGGTTATGAGATCCATCTGGGCACGACAGATGGGCCGGACTGCGCCCATGCCTGGCTGGAGGTGCATGGAGAGAGGACCGGCGCGATGAGCCATGGTGGCCGGGTGCGCGGCTGTTACCTGCACGGGATTTTCAGTGCGGACGGGTTTCGGCGCGCCTATCTAGCGGGGTTGGGCGTGAAGTCGACCCTGGCGTTTGAGGAGAGTGTGGAGGAGACACTGGACGCGCTGGCCGACCATATAGAGACGCATCTGGATCTTGATGCGCTGTTGGCGTTGGCGCAAGAGCCGCGCATCCGCCCTGAGCGCATAACTGGGTGAGCGATTAACAAAAGAGGCGCGCAAGCGCTGGTCACGGAGGTCAGTCGAGACCTTGGGACATCAGCGCGCGGTGAATTTCCCGGCGCACGAGTTTGCGGACGTTGCGAGTGATGCGTTCGCCCAGCGCGCCTTGCAATTCCTGGCGCACAATCTCACCCACCATGTCGCGCAGCGCGTCTTCGTCGAGCAGGGCATCTTCGCCGAGCCACGGGGGCGTGGCCGCATTGGCACTGGCATTGGCCCGCGCTTCGGCCGCGCTGTAGGGATCGGCCTCAGCGCCCTCGTGAGACATGTCGGCGGTTTCCGTTTCAATCTCCGTCCAGGGCAAAGGCTCAATCGCATCTGCCGACAGGCTTTCGGGATCGCCGCCATCAGGCTCCCAATCCTCGGCCTGGTCGGCCACCGCATCTTCGAGGGTTTCCAATTTGGAGGTGAGCGTGATGGTCGTGTTCTCAGACGCGCCTGCTTGCGTGTCTGCTTGCTTATCTGCGGGGATATCCACGGAGGCGTTTTCAAGCGCCGCATCTGCGATCTCGGCATCCTCGGGCGGGTTCATTTGGGTGATCGGACGGCGGAGGAATTCGGGCACGTCGGGGTCCGACATATCCTCAAAGCTGAGCTCTTGGACGTCAGACAGCGCGTCGCCTTCCTCAGACGTTGAGAGCTGATCCTGCACGTCACCGGCCATGTCCGCGCCGATCGTGGCGGTGATTTCATCGGCCACCATATCGATCAGATCATCATGTGATGCGCCCTCTGTGTCGGCCACACCCTCTTGGGCGTCCGATTGCAGGCCCTCTTGGTGGGTGTCGTCTGACGGATACTCGCGCTCTTGCGCATCATAGGTTGGGTCCTGAGACAGGTGGGCCGCCATGTCCTCAGCATCGGTATCAGCGTCCTCATCGGCATCGGCCGGGTCGGCTGACAGCGCTTCGTGGTCTTGGACCCAATCGTCTTCGTCATTGTCTTCGGTCGGGGCAGGCTCATCGTCTTGCGCCACCTCAGGACCGTCATCCGCGTGCAAGGGCGTGGCGGGATCGGGCTCTGACGCGGTGTCCGCGGCATCGGCATCGGTGACGCGCTGTGCCGGTGTCAGGACGAGCTTGGGTTCAGAGCGCGCAGGATCAGCGTGCGTGGCGTGCGTGTCCGCACTGTCATCGGCGCGGCTCTTGGCGGTCTCGCTCGGTTGCGCCTCGGTCGACACCAACCGGCGGATAGAGGACAGCACATCCTCAATTTCCACATTTGTTACGGGATCGCTCATCACTCATCCACTGCTCTTGCCCGTCGTTATCATAGCCACCGGGACCCCATCGCACAACGGGTTAGAGAAACTTCTAAACGGATTTACCGGCCCTGTGGACGCGCGGTCAGTCCCGCCCGAGCGCTTTGAGCACGCGATCAAGCTTTTGCCCTTGGGGGCTGCTGGGCACCGGCGCGTCCTTGACCAGGTTGTAATACCCTTCGGGGTCGTAGATCTGAACCTTGAGGCGCAGATCCTTGGCCGTCAGCTCCCCAATGGTTTCGAGCACGGTGTAGGCGGCGATGTAAAGATCGGCCTCAGCCGAAATCGCGGTGGCCTGCGCATCGAGCAAATCCTGTTCGGCATCCAGCACATCGAGCGTGGTCCGCGCGCCCAGCTGCGCCTCTTCCCGCAGACCGCGGAAGGCCACGCGCGCGGCGCGCACCTGTTCCAGACCCGCCTGACGGCTGGCTTGGGCGGCCAGCAAAATGGCATAGGCATTGCCCACATCTTGGACGACCTGATGGCGCACCTCATGCTGGGCCCCGCGCAGGGCATCGCGCTGCGCCATGGCTTGCCGCACCGCAGAGCTGAGCAGACCACCCTGATAGATCGGACCGCTGAGCGTGAGGCCGAAACTGCCCGACCGGGTGTTGTCACTGGGCCCAATTTCATCGGATGTGCCCAGACGCGTGGTGAAATTGAGCGTGGGCTTCATCGCGGCCTCTGCCGCAGACACCGTGAGTTCGGCGGAGGCCACCTCAAAGCGGGCCTGAATGATATCGGGGTGTTTGCGCACGGCAATGGATTTGGCCCCGTCAATATCGCCCGACAGGCGCGGCAAAGGCCCGGGCGGTTGCAAATTGCCCGGCTTGCGGCCCACGGCGGCGCGAAACTCTTCAATCGCCTGAGTGAGATCCCCTTGCGCCACGGCCAGACCCGCCTGCGCCGAGGCAAGTGCAGCTTCGGCCAGCGCCACGTCGGTGCGCGTCACCTCGCCCACTTCAAAGCGGTCCTTGGCGGCGCGCAGTTCCTCACGCAGAAGGCGCAGGTTGTTTTGCCGCACGGAGACAAGCTCCCCATTGCGGCGGACATTCATGTAGGCCGCAACCGCGCGCAAGAGCACCAGTTGTTCGATGCTGCGCAGCCCTTCGCGCGTGGCAAGCACGGTTTGTTTGGCGGCCTCCACCTGAAGCTTGGTGCGGCCGAAATCATAGAGCAGCAGGTCAAGCGAAATGCCGAAATTGATATCCGTGTCTGAGATGCCAACCGTGCGATTGTTGACCCGGGCCGTGCCAAAATTGCGCGTGATGTCCGCGCTCCAATTGATGATGGGGCGCAGTTGCGACACCGCCTGCGCGACATTTTCATCCGCCGCCCGCAAGAGCGCGCGGTTTTGATCCAGAAGGCCGGAATGCTCATAGGCGTCAGAGAGCGTTTGCGCTAAGGTTTCCGCCATTGCCGGGCGCGGCAAAGCCACAAGACCGATCGCAAGAGCCGCGCCAACAGCGCAGGCGGTGGTCCGAACGCGGCGCCAACGCTGCGTGCCTGCGACTTTGCTGTGATGAGGCATCCTGCTCTCCTGATTGCGGCCCGATCGGTGCGCTAAGGTACACGCCTTGGCCGGGGTCCTGTTGTGCTAGCATGATTGCGTAAACAAGCCATGGTTGACCAGCCCGAATATGCGCCTGATCCTTATATGGTGTTTGCCACGAAAAACGCACAGACCAAAAGCCCTAGGTGGGTGAATTTTTGCACAATAAGGTGTGGGCGCGCGCGGAGGGCCAAACGGGGAAGTGCGGGTGCTCAGGCGACCTCTTGCGCTGGATACCCCGATCCGGTAAGCGGTGCAGGTCTCACGGCGGCGAGTTGGCGGAGTGGTGACGCAGCGGATTGCAAATCCGTGTACACCGGTTCGATTCCGGTACTCGCCTCCAAATTTTTCCAGTGCGGATTGTGCCGACGGGCGGTGGCTTGCTGTGGGGTCAGCTTATTCTGTGACGCATGTGTTTGACATCCAGAGGGGTGGCGTTGGGTACGTCGTCGAGGCGGCCGGGTGTGCGGGCGGCGAGAAGAGTGAGCCGACCATTTGAGTTAACCCCCGGTCTTTCCACGGTTTTGTACCAGAACATGAGGCGCGTTTCGGGGAAGCCGGCCCAGGCAAGGATTTGTTGCAGAACTTTCGGCCCGGATGGGGCCCAGGCCAGACGGTAGATGCCTGACATCAATTGCTCCGTGCCCTCCAGTTTGAGATTGAGGGTCGGAACCTCTTCTACATCCGGGGCGCAGGGGGTGACAGCGGTGTTGAGCAGCATGAGCTCTTCTGTGCGGTCGGCCACATTTTTGAGAACCGTAACGGGATCCGGCAGGTGGTAGAAGATACCGCTGAACCATGTCACGTCATAGCGCGGTTCCAGAAACGACAGGTCCAAAAGATCGGCCTGTTTGAAGGTCATGTTGTCGGAAGGCGCATCGCGGTGCGTGCGCACGAACTCCGCCTGATCGATCCAGTGCTGACGCACGTCAAAGCCCATGGTCTTAGAGGCGCCCCAATCTTTGGCCGCAAAGGAATAGCCACCGGCATTGCAGGCGCAATCGAGGAAAGAGCGCCCTTCCATCCCGTTGGGAAGCGCATCTGTCATCAGTTGCTTCATGTTCATCATAGGGTCAACGAGAGATACTTTTTGCCCCATGTGATCACTCTCCGCACCGGTAGTGGTGTAGATATCATCCGTGATGTGTAGCTTGTGATGCCAAGGGCCCAGGCGTTCAATCTCGGTGCGCAATTCGTCTTTGTTCATTGGCTGTTCAATTTCTGTATTCGTCAATTTGTGCGCGACGTTGACGCGTTTGCCGGCGCGTCACCGCCACGGCTCACACCCGTGCCGGCACGATTTTTTTGTTTTCCGGCACCGCGTTCGGCACGTTTTCCAAACGGCCCGGTTCGCGCGCGGCGACCATCGCCAGACGACCCGGAGCCACATGTCCGGGCCGCTCTATCTGTTTGTTCCAGAAAAGAAGACGGGTTTCTGGGAACCCAAGCCATGTCAGTATCTCCTCGATCACTTTTGGGCCGCTTGGATACCATGCCAAACGGTAGATGCCTGACATCAATTGATCCACGCCTTCCATCCGCAATTTCATAGCTGGCACTTCCGTTTCATCTGGCCCCATGGGTTCGACGGCGGTGTTGACAAACAACAATTCCGAGGTGCGGTCGGCCGCGTTTTTCAAACCGGTCACAGGGTCAGGCAGATGATAGAGGATGCCGCTGAACCACGTGACATCATAGCTTGGATCAAGAAAGGAAAGATCCAGCAAATCCCCTTTGTGGAATTCAATGCCATCCGAAGGGTCAGTCCGGTGCGTCCGGACGAAATTGGCTTGATCAAGCCAATGATCGCGCGCGTCGAACCCCACCACTTTTGACGCGCCCCTATCCTTTGCCGCAAAGCAATAGCCGCCCCCGTTGCAGCCGCAATCGAGAAAACTGCGCCCTTCCATCCCGTTGGGCAGCGCGTTCCGGATCAGACCGTTGAAAGACACCTGGGTGTCAAACAAGGAGACGTTCTGCCCTGTTGCGTCTTGACCGGCTCCGCCACCTGTCCAGATGTCGCCGCGCACGCGTATCTTGTGGTTCCAGGGCGCGCGGTTTTCAATTTCAGAAGCAAGCTCTTTGTCACTGATCTGGGCTTGTGATGTCACCTTCGGTATCCTCTGCATCGTCCATAATTTACGGTCGGGTTGGCTGAAGGCCTCATAGAGTTTGATGTCTTCGGCCAGTACCTCGCGCAGGTCATCACCACGCGTTTCAAGCAAATCACGCATGTAGTCGCGATCGGGATTTTGGTTGCTTCTGAACGCGTCTGCACTGCGCAGCCCAAGCGCGTTCATCATGGCGTCAAAATCGCTATCGGCATGTTCTGTCAGGCCCACAAGGGAAAACCGTTCTTGCAGCAGGGAAATGACATCGTCCACACTGGCATCTTCGGTGGGGCGCAAACACTCGGTTTGCTTGTTGAGCTCGCGATAATCTTGGAACCAAATGTCGAAAGTTTTGTAGTGCGCGCGGAAATTCTCTGCAGCGGTGTTTCGGTCTGACTTGCTAAAGAAGTAATCCGACAAAGCGCGCGTGATTGGATCTCGGAGAAACGTGACCCAGTGGATGTTCTTGCGGTTTAATCCCACTACATCCGCAATGTCGCGGTAGCGATAGTGGCCCGAGAAGAAAATGGTTTCAGCGTTGTCCAGAAGGTGTGTGTTGTTTTCCATCTGAGCGCGAAAAATCGCGTATTTTTCCACCAGGGGCACTGGGCGTTCGTCATAAAGATGCACGAAACGACCCATATTGCCGTCCAACTGTAAAGTCTTGTTCAATCTATGATTGAACGCCGACCCAGCGGTTTTGGGAATGTGGATATTGATGATCTTACTTGGCATTGGTCTCTGTTTATGCCTCCGTCCGGTGCATTGGTCCCTGGCGGGATATTCCAATGCTTCAAACGACTTATCAGGCTATAGACTCCAAGTCATCAAAACATGTACTGTCCAAACTCGCGCGGCCAGGGTCGAAAGCAGGCTTGGTCACAAAGCAAATAGAGACCTGAGACATGAAGTACTTGATCACCGGTGCGGCCGGGTTTTTGGGATCGCATTTGACCGATGCTTTGCTGGCGCAGGGCCATGAGGTGACGGGACTTGATAACCTGTTGTCTGGCCGCACCAAGAACCTTGAGGCCGCCCAGGCCAATGACCGGTTTTCGTTTGTGCAGCACGATGTGATTGAGCCGATTTCAGGTCAGTATGATCGGATTTTCCACCTTGCGGCGCCGGCCTCTCCTCCGCTGTATCAAAAGGACCCGATTGCGACCGCGAAGACCTGTTTTCTGGGCACGCTCAATGTGTTGGAGCTGGCCAAGTCCACCGGTGCGCGCGTCACGATGACGTCCACATCGGAGGTGTATGGCGACCCCACGCAGCATCCGCAATCGGAGGCCTATCTGGGCAATGTCAATCCGGTCGGGCCGCGTGCGTGTTATGATGAGGGCAAGCGCGTTGCCGAAACGCTGGCCTTTGATTTTCGCCGGATGTACGGCGTGGATGTGCGCGCGGCGCGGCTCTTTAACACGTATGGGCCGCGGATGGACCCCGAAGACGGGCGCGTGGTGTCGAATTTCATCATGCAGGCGCTGACCGGGAAGGACATCACGCTTTACGGTGATGGATCGCAGACCCGATCCTTTTGTTACTACACGGATATGATCCGAGGGCTGATTGCGCTGATGGAGGCGGACGCGGTGGACGCGCCGGTTAACCTGGGCAACCCCACAGAAATCGACATGCGCCAAATCGCGGGGATCGTTCTGGATATCGTTGGGTCCGGGTCGAAAATGGTGCATCGCCCGCTGCCAGAGGATGACCCGACACGGCGCCAACCTGATATTCGTCGCGCCTGGGACCTTTTGGGCTGGGCGCCGGAGGTGTCGGTGGAAGACGGCGTTGCCGAAACCGTGGCCTATTTCAAAGAATACGTGCTGGATCAGGTGGCGTAGCTCCACAGACCACAAGGCGCAAAAGG
>JBCCDT010000111.1:0-13373 GCA_039030635.1 Pseudomonadota bacterium | reverse complement strand
CATGATCATGGAGAGTTCGATCCCCATGCCTGGCAGAGCATCGACAACGCGATGATCTATGTCGACAACATCGCCAACGGCCTGGCCCAGGCAGATCCTGACAACGCTTCGACGTTTTTCACCAACCGTGAGGCCTATGTGGCAGAACTAGAAGCCTTGGGCGCCGAAATCACCACGATGATGAGCGCGGTGCCCGCAGAGCGACGCACTGTCGTGACATCCCATGACGCGTTTGGGTATTTTGCCAAAGCTTACGGTCTAGCCTTTGAGGCGCCGCAAGGGCTGAGCACTGAAAGCGAAGCCTCCGCCGGGGATGTTGCAGAGCTGATCACGCAGATCCGTGCGGACGGCATCTCCGCCGTCTTTGTCGAAAGCATCACCGACAACCGCCTGATGGAGCAGATTGCCAATGAAACAGGCGCCACAATCGGTGGCACGCTCTTTTCTGACGCGCTTTCGGGTGAAGACGGTCCAGCCGGAACATATCTAGACATGATGCGCCACAACGCAGCGACCATTTCCCAAGCTTTGGGCAGCTAAGATGGACGACCCACGCGTCCCGGTGACGGTGCTGACGGGCTTTCTTGGCGCGGGCAAAACCACTTTGCTCAACGCGATTCTGTCGGATGCGTCTTCGGGCCGCGTGGCCGTCATCGTCAACGAATTCGGTGAGGCCGGTCTGGATCATGACCTCATTGAAGAAAGCAGCGATGAGGTCGTGCTTCTGGCGTCGGGGTGTTTGTGTTGCACGGTCCGGGGTGATCTTTCGAAAACCATGATGCGGCTTCTGGACCGCCGTGAATTTGGCGATCTCGTCTTTGACCGCGTGGTGATCGAAACCACGGGTTTGGCCGATCCCGGACCCATCCTGCAAACCATGCTGATTGATCGGGATCTGGCACGGTCGACGCGGATGGATGGGGTGGTCACAGTGGTCGATGCCGTCAACGGACCGACCACGCTGGATGCCCAGTTTGAAGCTGTGTCTCAGGTCGCCATGGCCGATATGATCGTGCTGAGCAAAACCGATCTGGCCGACGCCCCTGACGTCACTGCGTTTGAGGCCCGACTGCGCGGCCTCAACGCCACTGCGCAGATCGTGCATGCCACCCGGGGGGAGGGCCTGCCGATGAACCTATGGGGGTTGAGCGGTTTGCGCCCGGATGCTGAGCAGGCCCAAGTCCTGAGTTGGATGACACCCAAGGCGACCAGCCCCGATCCCTTCAGCAATCTGTCGGGACTTTCGTCCAAGAAACCCGATCCCGCGCCGATTTCACCCCATGACACGCGCATTGGCACGGCCTCGATCATCCTCGATGACCCGCTTGAGGATGAGGTGTTCGATCATTGGCTCAACACGCTCATTGCATTGCGCGGATCGGACATTCTGCGCGTTAAGGGCATCGTGTTTCTCAAGGGCATCGAAGCCCCTTTCGTCTTTCACGGGGTGCAGCATATTTTCGATCCACCCGTGCCGGTGAAAGGCTGGACAAGCGAAGATCGCAGAAGCCGGATTGTTGTGATTGCGCGGGATCTTTCCCGACCAGAGTTGCAAGCCAGCCTCGACACATTGCGCGCGCAAAAAATATCCGACACCGCCGAGGCCTGAAACCGCCTGAGGGCGCAAAAGGTCGGTTGAAACTTGTTATGTTATAACATACCTTCCGCTCTCATGGTTCACCCGCTGTTTTTCCCCTCGAAACGCCTTGGTTTACGCGCGTGCGAGACGATCAGCCCCGTCACAAGGAGGTATCCATCCCATGACAGACACCCGCCTTCCCGTCACCGTGCTCTCAGGTTTTCTGGGCGCTGGCAAAACCACGCTGCTCAACCGTGTGCTCAACAACCGCGAGGGGCGCCGCGTGGCCGTGATCGTCAATGACATGTCGGAGGTGAATATCGACGCCGATCTGGTGCGCGCCGATACGGAGCTTTCCCGCACCGATGAGACGTTGGTGGAGATGTCCAACGGCTGCATCTGCTGCACCCTGCGTGATGACCTGCTGGAGGAAGTGCGCCGCCTCGCATCCGAGGGTCGATTTGATTACTTGCTTATCGAATCCACCGGCATTTCCGAGCCTCTGCCCGTTGCCGCCACCTTTGATTTCCGCGATGAAAACGATGACAGCCTGTCAGATGTGTCCCGACTCGACACGATGGTCACGGTGGTCGACGCCGTGAACCTGACAAATGATTTCACCAGCCACGATTTCCTCTCTGACCGGGGCGAATCCTTAGGCGAAGAAGACGACCGCACGCTGGTGCACCTGCTGACCGACCAGATCGAATTTGCCGACGTGGTTGTGCTGAACAAAATCGCCGATGCCACGCGCGAACAGGTCAACGCGGCCCGCCGCATCATCCGAAGCCTCAACGCGGATGCCGAGATCATTGAAACCAACTATTCCGAGGTCCCGACCAACAAGATCATGGGCACCGGGCTTTTTGATTTCGAAAAGGCGCACGAGCATCCGATGTGGGCGAAAGAGCTTTACGGCTTTGCCGATCACACGCCCGAAACAGACGAATACGGCGTGGTCAGCTATGTCTACCGCGCGCGTCAGCCATTTATCCCTGAGAAAATCCTGGCCTTTCTCAATGGCGAGTTGCCCGGCGTGATCCGCGCCAAGGGGCATCTGTGGATTGCAACACGGCCCGATTGGGTGGCGGAGTATTCGCTGGCTGGCACACTGTCGAGTGTGAAGCCCATGGGCACCTGGTGGTCGTCCGTGCCCGAAGAACGCTGGCCCGATCATCCTGACGTGCTCAACTACATCCGCCAGAACTGGTCAGAGCCATGGGGCGACCGCCGTCAGGAACTGGTCTTCATCGGTGCCGATATCGATTGGGACGCAATGAAGGCCAAGCTGGATGCCTGCCTTGTACCGGCTATGATGGCGGCAGGGCCGGACGCGCTCCCGCTGGATCTGCCGGATCCGTTCCCGGTGTGGCGCCGCATGGATGAGGTGGCATGACACTTACCAGTGATGTCACAAGGTCCCCTGCAACGGGCGTCGGGGTCACGCAGACGCCCGAAGGGTTGTCCGCTATTCATCACCCTGGCTGTGCCGCGGCGATCTGGGATCGCGCGCCGCTGCCGTCTTTTCAGCATTGGCTCGACACGATCGATCCCGGTCACCTGCCTTCAACGCGGATGATCCTCGCCCCGGATCGGGTGCGCGATGCACTGTCGAAGACGGCTTTGATGTGCGGCACACCGAACTGTCCGGAATGCGGGATGTTGGTGGATGATATTTCCGCTTTGGCGGTGATCTTTGCCGATGTGATGGGCACGCCCTACATCCGGCTGCGGCTCGACGTGTTGACCACTAATGCCTGTCGAAAATTCCATGTCGATGCCCTCACCGCGCGCCTGGTGTGCACGTATCGCGGCACGGGCACGCAATATGGCATCTCAGAGAGTGGCGCAGACCCTGAGCATGTATTCACGGTCCCCGCCTGCGCACCGATCATCCTGCGCGGAACGAAATGGCCGGAACACCCAAGCACGGGCCTTAGGCACCGATCACCGCCCATTGAAGGCACGGGTGAAACCCGACTGCTTCTGGTCATTGACCCGATCCAAGATCTGGAGCCGGGAACAGAACAAATACTAACAAAAATACACTAGGGACAGAGGAGACCCATCATGAAAACACGCGCAGCCATTGCCTGGGCCCCGAACCAACCGCTCGAGATTGAAGAGATCGATCTTGAAGGCCCCAAAGAGGGTGAAGTGCTTGTCCGCATCGTCACCACCAGCCTCTGCCACACCGATGTGTTTACGCTGTCTGGTGAGGATCCTGAGGGGCTTTTCCCGTGCATCCTCGGCCATGAAGGCTGCGGCGTGGTGGAGGAAGTGGGCAAGGGTGTCACCTCGGTCAAACCCGGCGATCACGTGATCCCGCTTTACGTGCCCGAAGACCCTGAATGCCCCTATATCAAGTCGGGCAAAACCAACCTCTGCCAGACCATCCGCGCCACCCAAGGCGCTGGCCTGATGCCCGATGGTACGTCGCGATTTTCTTACAAAGGCAAGCAAATCCTGCATTACATGGGCACCAGCACGTTCAGCGAATACACCGTGCTGCCGGAAATTTCTGTCGCCAAGATCGCCAAAGACGCCCCGCTTTCCAAGGCCTCCGTCATGGGCTGCGCCGTGCCAACTGGCATGGGTGCCGTGCGCAACACCGCCAAGGTTGAGGCGGGCGCGACCGTCGCGGTCTTTGGTCTCGGCGCGGTGGGCATGGCGGTGATCCAAGGTGCGGTGATGAACGGCGCGTCCAAGATCATCGGGATCGATATCAACCCCTCCAAATTCCTGCTCGCCAAATCGCTCGGCGCCACGGAATGCCTCAACCCCAAAGACTACGACGCCCCCATTCAGGACGTTCTGGTCGAAATGACAGGCGGCGGGCTGGATTACACATTTGAGGCTGTGGGCAATGTCGATCTGATGCGTGCCGCCCTTGAGGCTTGCCACAAAGGCTGGGGCGAATGCACCGTGATTGGCGTCGCCGGCGCGGGGCAGGAAATCTCCACCCGGCCTTTCCAACTGGTCACAGGCCGCGTTTGGCGCGGCACGGCCTTTGGCGGTGTCTTGGGCCGGTCTGAACTGCCTGGCATGGTCGATGAATGGATGCGCGGCGATTTCAGCGTCGATCCCTACATCACCCACCATATGAACCACGAACAGATCAACACCGCCTTTGACCTGCTCAAAGCCGGGCAATCGATCCGCTCGGTCATTCATTTCCAGCCCGATGCGACCATGACGGTCAATTCCCTGCCCGGAGAGATCGTGCAGCCATGACATCGGGCTTCGGCCAAAACACGCGGGGGCAGGCCTCACAGTCTGCCCCCGCGCGCAAAACGCGCCGCAACCTCGGGCAAACCAGCCTGAAGCGCAAACCCCGCGCGCGCGATCCGATGCGCGAATTTGATGGATTACCGCGCGAATTGCGCGCCTGGGTCGCAGCGGCAGAGCTGCCCTGGCGGCCCGGGTCTGTGCGCAAATCCTATGAGCGGGCACTGGCGGAAACCGGCAATGTTGCCGGCGCCTTACAAGAACTTGACCGCCTGCAAGAGCGATTGATCGCCAAGGACGCCAAAAAGGTGTGGGGAGAGGTTCACCCCAGAGCCTCAGGCGCGTAAACTGCACGGCGTTATGGATCGGATCCACGCACACCATACGCCTCAGAAGGCCAAGCTTTGCGCCACCGCGTGCGCAGGCCTGTTGCTCGTGGCCACGCCCGCTGTCGCGCATCCGCATGTTTTCATCGACGGCGGCGTGGATTTTCAATTTGCCGAGGATGAAACCCTGACCGCGCTGAAGGTCACGTGGCTCTATGATGAGTTCGAAACGCTTTATCTCCTGGCCTCAAACAATCTGTCCCTCAACGCAGAGGGCGGCCTTGATGAGGCCGACCGGCTGACGCTGGAACAAAAGTTTAGCGAATGGCCAGAGGATTTTGACGGTTCGGCCCATCTGATGCATGACGGCGCGCCGGTGGCTCTTGCATGGCCCAGCGACCCGGAAGTGCAGTTGATCGACGGGCGCATTCAAGCGGTCTTTACCCGCGCGCTTGAGGCGCCCATGACACTAATCGGCAGCAGCACAGAACTGGCTTTCTACGAATCCACCTATTTTTTCGCCTTCAAGGTGACGAACATACCGCAGTTGATGGGCGGGTCCGGGGCCTGCGTGGCGGATGTAATCCCGTTTAAACCTGACCCCAATGATGCCTCCGTGCTGACCAAACTGGCGATGCTCAGCCGCGAGGAAACGCCCGATGATGAAAATGTCGGGCTTCTCTTTGCCGATAGGATAGCGCTCAAATGCGGGTGATTGTGACAGCTGTTTTGGCGATGGCCGTTATCGCCGCCGTGGCCATCGGCACCGACTGGACCGGCCTGATGCAATGGGTTCTGGAGCAGCAACGCGCATTCCAAACCCAAATGGCAGTCGCTGTGCGCGCGCTCAAAGCGGGCGAACCGGGGGCCTATCTGGCGCTGTTTGCTGCCACAGGGGCCTATGGGTTCGTCCACGCGGTTGGCCCGGGCCACGGCAAATACCTGATGGGGGGTGTGGGCCTGGGCACATCGGTGACGGCGTCACGGCTTGTGGGGATCGCGTCCGTCTCGTCCATCGCCCAGGCGCTTTGGGCCATTGTTCTGGTCTATGGCGGGTTTTCCCTGATTGCGATCACGGCTGGGCAAATGACCTTTCTCGCCGAGGATGTTCTGGCCCCTGCAAGCTATATCGCGATTGCCTGCGTGGGGTTGATCCTGGTCTGGCGCGGTGCGCGACGGATCTCGCAGGCACGAAATCAGACCCAGCATAGCCACCCGCATCACGACCATAACCATCATGCGCACTACCATGACGATGAGGCTTGTGGCTGCGGTGGCCACCATGTCAGCGCGCAAGACATTGCCAAACTCAGCTCCCGGCGGGAGGCGCTGGCCCTGATCGGCAGCGTCGCCATCCGCCCTTGCACCGGTGCAATCTTCCTTTTGGTCATTGCCTGGCAGATGGACATCCTTTTGGCCGGTGCCTTGGCTGTGATCGTCATGGGACTGGGCACGGCAGCCCTGACCAGTCTTGTGGCACTGTCCAGCGTGACGGCGCGGAGGTTGGCCCTTGTCACGGCCTCTCCCACCGGTATGCAGTCAACGGTTTTTTCGGCCAGTCAGGTCTGTGTTGGCCTCGCAATCATATGGCTGTCTTTGGGCCTTTTATGGGTCGCGCTCTAACCCCAAATTCGTGAGGAATCATGTCTTTCGTACCAACCACTTATGATGAATGGGAACATTGCATCACCGTGCAATGCGGCATCCCTCTGACACCTGAATTCGTGGCAGACCGGATCGCTGCGATGGAAAACCCCTCGGACTTCCATACGCAGAAATTTCTCGAACAATGGGGCGAGGCACATCACGCCCAGACGCTGGCTTGGTTCAAACAGGCTGAGGGCCGCCTCGGCGCATGAGCGCCTCGCCCACGCCGGTGCAGATCACGATCCTCAACGGTTTCCTTGGCTCCGGCAAAACCACGCTGTTGCAGAACATGCTGGTGCAGGCGCGCGCGCTGCCGGATGTCCGCTTGGCGGTGATCGTCAATGAAATGAGTGAGCTGGATGTGGATGGCCGCATCCTTGACATCACAGAAATCCTGTCGCGACAGGACGCGCTGTTTGTGTCGATCCCTGCGGGCAGCATCAGTGGCGCGGCGGGTCTTGCCCAATTTCGCGCAGGCGTGGAAAAGCTCCGCTCCGCCGGGGCCACGCATGTCGTGATCGAAACCTCCGGCAGCACGCATCCCTGGCCGCTGTTGCAGGCGATCAACGAGGATCACTCTGTCCGGCTGCATGGGTTTCTATCCGTCGTCGACACTGTGACGCTCACCCAAGATCACGACCTGGGGCGCGCGATCCTGCCCAAGGCATCCGACAATCTGGCGCAAGGCCAGCGCGGCATCGAAAACCTATTGGCCGAGCAGATCATGTTCGCCAACCGCATCTTGCTCAGCAAAATGGACCGGGTGGATGCCGACACGCTGCGGACCGTGGCCGAGACCATTCATCCCATCAACCCCGGCGCCGATATCGTTGGCATGACGTGGGGCAACGTGAAGCTGACTGACGTGCTTGGCATGCCGCCCTATGACCATCACCGCGTCGCGCAATTGGGTGCGGAATTGATGGCGTGGGAGACGGAACACGGCATCTCTACCATGGCCAGTGCCTCAGATTATCGGATTGACAGCATCGTCATTTCCGACCCGCGCCCGATGCATCCGCAACGGCTTTGGGATGTGTACAACCACTTTCTCGGCGAGACCATTTATCGCTCCAAAGGGTTTTTTTGGCTGCCCTCTCGGGACCGGCTCCAATTATTGTGGAACCAGACGGCAGGCAGCGTTGGGCTGGAAATCCTCAACTACTGGAAGATCGCAACGCTTGAGGATCAAAGCCTCAACCTTTTGGCGGAGGAACGAGAAGAAATGCGGCGTCGGCTGGACGGGATGTCACCTGATTTCGGAGATCGTCACTGCCGCCTGACAGTGATTGGCGACCGCGACGGGCTCGGCACCTTCGCCGATGCCGTGCGCGACTGTATCTGTACCGACGCAGAGGTGGCGGCATGGCAAGCCGGTCACACGTTTGAGGATCCATGGCCCAAAGCCACCACGCGGCTGTCCTGAGGCAAGGACCGATAAGGGGATCCCTCAAACCGACCGGTTTGTCCCCGGTCAGATAGGGAATGCCAACCCGCGCGACGCGGACCAAAGCAGCATAAACCAACCGTGACTCAGTACGCGCAAAAGGCGTATGGCGTATTGGCTTGGTCACGGCAGACGGCGCCTGCGCGGGATCGGAGCGTCCAGGCAGGGCCCAGACACGTGCATATGGGCGTTTGTCTTTTGCGTTGCCCATGCGCTAAACAGTTCAGCGCAACATCACAGAACGATAAGGCAGACGCGCATGTCAGACCGCCAATACGAACCCATGACCAAGGCCGAGGTGATCGCGGCCCAACGCGCCTGGGCCAAACATGTCACCGAGCAAAATGTCGATGAGCTTCTCGCGCTCTATGATTTCGGAAGCCCGGATGAACCGCTCTTGTTCAAACCGACGCTCGCGGATGTGATCCGGTTGGATCAAGATGGCGCGCGCTCTTACTTCGTGGGCGGCAATCCAGAATATCCCAATGATCATGGGTTTTTGAAGAACAACTGGAAACAGGTGGATTTCCAAAGCGCGGTCGGCCCAATTATCAAGGCTGGCGGGTTGGGCTATAAGGATATGGGGCACTACACATTTGTGAATGCCGAAGGGAACGCAACGCGTGCGGATTATACATTTGCCTATCACAAGTTGAACGGTCAGGTGCTGATTTCCCTGCATCATTCCTCGCTGACCTGGTTCCCTCCGGTCGACGGTTGATGTGCCATCCGTCTCGGGCTTGACCCGGGACCCCGTGATTTAATCGCATGACCCCTTGGTTGAGCAGGCAGGAGGCCCCGGATCAAGTCCGGGGCGGGTGATTTGCCAATCGTGGACCTAAAACCGCGCGGGTGAAAACGCGCTCAGATCCTGATTGGGCGGGGTCTGTGTGACAATATCGGCCAACAGCTCCCCTGATTTGGGCGCCATCATCAGCCCATAGTGGCAATGCCCGAAATTGACGTAGAGCCCGGGCGCGCGTTGCACCGGACCCAGCACAGGCAAACCATCGGGCAAAGACGGGCGGCGGCCCATCCACAGGCGCGGGTTTTCAATGTTCAACGCGGGGAAAGCGGCCTTGGCCAAACGCGTCAGATGCCTCTTTCGGCGCGTATCCATCGGCGCATCGAGCGGCGCAAATTCGGCCTGCCCGGCAAAGCGCACGCCACCCTCCATACTGCTGGCGATGCACGCGGCATCCACATCCATCACCGAATGTTCGATATCCAGTCCCGGGTCTGGAAATTCCACGTGGTAGCCGCGCTCGGCCATCAGGGGAAACCTGTAGCCCAAAGGTTTGAGCAGCTCCGCACTCCACGCCCCCATGGAGACGATCACGGTCTCGGCGCGCAGCGCCTCGCCTTCGCAATGGATCTGCCACCCATCCTCTGACCGGGTCAAGCCTTGCAGATCACGGCGCAAGACCTCAACGCCGAGCTGCTGCGCCTTCGCAACCAGGGTCTTGGCAATGCGCCCGGGGTTGCGCGCGCGCGCCTGTCCTTTGATCAGGACGGCGGCGCGAAATTCTGGGCTGAGCGCAGGTTCCAGGCGGCGCAGCGCATCCTGGCCAATCACCTCGATTTCCGCGCCCCTGTCCTCACGGATCGCATAGCCCAAGGAGGTCAAGGAAGCGCCATTGGGATCACGAAAGGCATGAATGTAGATCGCATCCCTCACCAGGTCTTCGGCACCTGTCCCGTCCAGATGCTTGCGGTAGAGATCCACCGACGGACCACAGAGGATCTCCATCGCCGCCGACGTGGCGCGCATCTTGGCCTCTGTTCCGTTGCGCAAAAACCTTGTGCCCCAGCGCAGCATGGCCGGCCAGCTTGCTGCGCGCACCGCGAGCGGGCGATACCGGCCTAACATCAACCTTGGGATTTGCCGCCACAGCCCTGGTTGCGATTGCGGCACGATCGACCAGGGAGAGATGACACCGGCATTGCCAAAACTTGTTTCTTGGCCTGGGTCACCGCGATCAATGATGCGCACGGAGACGCCCCGCTCTGCCAGCGATAGCGCTGTGCAAATGCCGACAATCCCGGCGCCGAGGATCGTGACCTCGCCCGTCATGGGCTTAGGCCGTCAAAGGCGTGCGACGGCGGGCAACAACCTGACTTATGATCGCAGGCGACGCGATGATAAGGGCGGCCAGGTCCGCCGACAGGGACGGCGCAATGAAGATGATCCCGGCAAAGGCCATGAGCCAGCGATAGACCACGCCCATCGGGGCCAACCAATATCCCACCACCGCCGAAGACAACGCGATCACGCCGGCGATACAGCTGCTGGCGGTGTAGGTGAATTCCCAAAGGTCAAACCCGGTCGACGACACAAAGAGCAGCACAGGCGCATAGACAAACGCCATAGGCGCCACCACTTTGCCCAATCCCAGCGTGAAGGCTGATATGCCGGTTCGGAACGGGTTCGAATTGGCAATGGCTGCTGCCGCGTAGGCCGAGGTACAGACCGGCGGCGTGATCTCCGCCACCACGCCGTAATAAAGCACGAACATGTGGCTTGCGATGGGCGGGATGCCCAGCTGCGCCAAGGCAGGTTGGGCGACGGAGACCAACATGATGTAAAGCGCGGTCGTCGGCACGCCCGCACCCATCAGGATACAGGCCAAGGCGATGAAGACGAGACTGATAAAGAGCGTCAGATCCTCCACCGTGAAGAGCGTGAAGTCGCCAAACGTGAACAGCCACGCCAGATCAGACCCCAGATTCGACGCCGCTTGCGTCACCATGAACCCGATGCGAAACCCCACGCCGGTCGTATTGATCACGCCAATGACGATGCCCACCGCAGCCGAGGCAGCCCCCACGGCCAGCGCGTATTTCACGCCCGTCTCAAACGTATCGGCCATCTCTGAGACGAGAATGCGGCGTTGCGGGTTGAGCGTGGCAATGACACTGCCCGCGATGAGGATCGCAGACATGGTCAGGTCAAACCCACCGCCCATATACTTCCACACCACAAAGGCAATGAAGGCCGCCGCGTAGACCAATGTCACCGGCTCTTTCATCCGGCTCATCCCCGCGATGATCGCCAGGGATATGCCGCAAAACGCGGACATATAGGGCGTGTAGCCGGAAAACAGGACGACGAGCAGCCCTACCAGAGGCACAATATTGGCCCACCCATCGCGCCACACCGCACCCAAGAGAGGCATCGCATCCTTGGCCAAGCCCTTGAGCCCCAGCTTGCGGGCCATCAAATGCACCACGGCGAAAACACCCACGTAATGCAAAAGTGCGGGAAAAATCGCGGCAATGACGATGGTGGTGTAAGGAAGCTCCAGAAACTCCGCCATGATGAAGGCCGCGGCCCCCATGATCGGCGGGGTGATCTGCCCTCCGGCAGAGGCCGCAGCCTCCACCCCGCCTGCGAAATGGCCGGGATAGCCAAGGCGCTTCATGTTGGGGATGGTCAATGCGCCGGTGGACACCGTGTTGGCCACAGACGAGCCTGAAATCGTGCCAAAGAAGGCCGAGGACACGACCGATACCTTCGCAGGTCCGCCCGTGTAGCGCCCGGCCAGAATGGTCGCGTTGTCGATAAAAAGCTGCCCCAACCCTGTGCGCTGCGCGATCACACCGAACAGGACAAAATGGAACACGATGGTGGAAACGACCCAGAGCGTGACGCCAAAAATCCCCTCTTGCGGGAAATACATCGATGAGACGAAGGTGTTAAACTTCACGCCCGGATGCTGCAGCAGCCCGGGGAAATACGGCCCAAACAGCGCATAGCATATAAAGACCGAGATGATCAGCGGCAGGATCCACCCCAGCGTGCGCCGCGCGATATCGAGGACCAGCACGATCAGGATGCAACCAAAGAGCATATCCCAACTGTTGGGATTGCCCATGCGAAAGGTCATCTCCTCCACACCCAGCCATTCGATCCCGCGCCACGCCAGCCCAAGATAGAGCGCGGACGCCACCCCGAGGATCATCAGCAAGATGTCAAAGATCGGGACACCGCCGATGCGCAGACCGCCTGTCTTGAGGTCAAACGCCCCGGGCCGCTTGATCAGCGGGTAAAAGGAATAGGTGAGGATAAAGAGCCCGCTGAGATGCCAGCCCATGTGCCAGTAATCCGGCGGCAGGGCGAAGCCCGCGGTGAGATAGTGATAGACCGCGAAGGTCAGCGCGACATAGCGCAGGAACGTGCCAAACCCCGGCGTGACCGACCGTGTGGCGGCGCCTTCGTCATACTTCTCTTCGATCGCGGCGAGCTCTTCTTCAGTCAGCTCGCGCACCTCATCTGATCGCGGATCGGTCATGGCGCGTCCTTCGTCGTGTCAGGGGGGTGTGAAAAACGGGCGGCAAGCATAGCGGCCTGCCGCCCGTCCTCGTGTAAGGCAGGAAGAGGTGCCTTACTCCAGAAGACCCGCTTCTTTGTAGAACTTCTCAGCGCCCGCATGGAGCGGCACACCAAGGGCGGCAATGCCATCAAGCGCCGTGTCGGGCGTGATCTGCTTGCCCTTCGCGTGGCCGTTGTCGAGCAGCTTACGGGTGTTGTCGTTCCACAGTGCGGAGGTGATGCCATAGACCAGCTCTTCGGAAAGGTCCGAAGACACGACCAGAAGCGCGGACACGGCCGGTGTTTTCACGTCATAATCCACACCTTCATAAACGCCTGCCGGAATGGACGACGGGATATAGGCCGGAATGATGCCGTTGATCTTGGCCAGATCCTCTTCGCTGAAGCTGTGCAGCTCCATGCCTTTGGTGTTGGACAGTTGCACCATGGCAGAGACGGGCCAACCCGCGGCATAGAAATAGGCGTCGAGCTGACCATCGGCCATACGCTCCGCCGACTGGCTGTTGTTCAGCTCCGCTTCATCCATGTTGTCGCGCGTCACGCCCCATTCGGCGAGCATCTGCTCGACCGCCACCTGCGTGCCAGACCCGGCTTGGGCAATGCCCACGCGCTTGTCGGCAAGATCGGCCAGGCTGCCAATGCTTGATCCTTTGGGCAGCACCAGGTGCAGGTCCTCAGGATAGAGGTTGGCCACGACCCGCAGCTTTTCATGCGGCTTGCCGTCGAACTTGCCTTCGCCCAGGAACATCGAGCGCGTCACGTCGGCGGCGGCCATGCCGGCCTCAAGTTCGCCATTCTGAACAGCGGTGTTGT
>JBCCDT010000110.1:0-13566 GCA_039030635.1 Pseudomonadota bacterium | reverse complement strand
TTACGGCGGGCTCTATTTCTTCGGCTGGGGCGTCGTGCTGGCGGCCGTGCTTTACGTGGTCGATCACCTGCTCTTTGCCCTCGCGCTGGCGCTCAAGACCTACTTTCAGAAAATCGCCGACCCCGCTGATATCGCGCCCACTGCGGCCGTGGCCTTTACCATCAACCACATTGCGGCGGTCTTTTTGCCGGCGGGGTTGGGGTATCTGTGGCTCATCTCCCCCGGTGCGGTGTTTTGGCTGGCGGCAGGCATGGCCAGTTGTTCGTTCCTGCTGGCGCTTTTGATCCCCCGCCACCCGGAGCCTGGACGCGAAACGATTTTCAGCCGCCTCACCCCGGCCCCAGCGGAATAGCCCCATGCCGACATTCACCGCCCTCACCACGCTGGCCAAGAAGGCTGCCGCGGAATCCTTGGCCCAAGACCTGGAGCGCATGACGCCTGAGCCCACGGGCATTGGCACGTTTGAGATCGAAGACGGCTCCGGCACGTGGGAGGTCGGCGCCTATTTCCAAGCGCCCCCGGATGCGGCGGGCCTTGCCCTTCTGGCCGCGATCCACGGTGCCAAACCATTTGTCGTCTCGGAATTGCCCGAGGAGGATTGGGTCGCCAAGGTGCGCCGAGAATTGACCCCGGTCGAGGCCGGTCGCTTCTTTGTCTATGGCAGTCATGATGCCGACAAGGTGCCGCCCAATGTGATCCCTCTTCTGATTGAGGCTTCCATGGCCTTTGGCACCGGCCATCACGGGACCACGCAGGGCTGTCTTATGGCGCTTGATCACCTGCTTGACGGCGCGGATCCGACAGGCCCGGTTCTTGATTTGGGCTGCGGCACGGCCGTGTTGGCGATGGCCGCCGCCCATGTGATGGACACCAAGGTGCTTGCCAGTGACATCGATGAGGTTGCCGTTGAGGTCGCCCGCGCCAATTGCCGGGCCAATGACATGTCCCGAAGGGTGCATTGCTTTGAGGCGGATGGGCTCGATCACGCAGATATCGTAAAGACCGGTCCTTTCGGTCTGATCTTTGCCAATATCCTCAAAGGCCCCCTGATCGCCCTGTCCCCGGCCATCACCACCACGCTGCGCCCCGGGGGATACGTGATTCTGTCCGGCATTTTGAATGAGCAAGCCGATGAGGTGATCGAGGTTTATTGCTCCAACGGAAACACTCTGATCCAACGGCGCGAGATTGGTGAGTGGACGACGACAATCCTCCAAAGAAATGCCTGAAACCAAAGAGAAAAAGCCGAAATTGCGGCGGTTGCCCAAGTTTTGCCACATTTGAAAATTAGGTATTTTCGTGACGTCACGGGGGCGACAATGAGTATCTGGTGCTGCAATGAATAACCGATCGAAATCCAAGCTGCGGGCTGAAAAGGCGCAGCAGCTCGATAAAGGTCATCCGCAGTCCCTCCACGCCTCCTCTCAGGCGCGCGTTGATGACATTATCATCGTGCCGACCCGGCAGGCAGCACCAACCATCTCTCTCTCCGGTTTTCTACTCCTTGTCGCCTCCTTCTTCGTCTTCAAAGGCGGATGCATCGCCTGGATCGGGGCAGAGGAGTACGCAGCCTCGATCAAATACCTAAAATCCGGCACCGTGTTCGAACAGGCTGCGGCCTTTGTGATGACGCCGGATCCTCTCTCTCAATTTCTGGCCAACCAATTCCGGGTTGTCCTACCTTAAGGTGTATCCCTCCTAGACACATCTTAGACCTCCAAAGAAAAAACCCCCGCTGGTGCATCTCACACCGGCGGGGGTTTTTCTTCCCGTTTGGGGGAAACCGGATTTAGAATTGCATCCGGTCAATGTCACCGCGCACGAGGCCGATGTCTTCCAGCTCGCGATCGCTGAGCTGGGTCAGGGCTTTGCGGGTTAGACGCGCATCGTTCCAATCGTTGAATGCGGCGATGAGGTTCGACAGGATACCCGGTCCACCACCCATTACGGGGCCCGAGCGTGTCGAACGGGATTGATCGAGAAGTGCCATTTTATTCATTCCTGAAGTTATCGCGGCTTAGGCCGCTTGTTTTCCGTTCGTTGCAGGGAGATAAGGGCGCGCCCCTGTCCCAGCAAGATGGCTTTTTGCATAGTTACTATGCAACGGCTGCAACGCTTGAAGGCTGCGTAAGCAACCAATTTTAAACAATTAATTTTGATCTATGCCTGGGCGGCGCGTCGAAAAATTTGTGCTGAATGGTTAAGATGCTTGGCGCGTGTTCCCGTTTCGTGCTACGTCTTGCAAAACCGGCGAACGGGCAGTGCAACATGCGAATTTTGGGAATTGATCCGGGTCTGCGCAACCTCGGCTGGGGTGTGATCGATATGGATGGAAGCCGCCTGCGCCACGTGGCCAACGGGATCTGCGTGTCGCAGGGGGAGGCCCTGTCAGAGCGGCTTTTGTCGCTGCATCAGCAGCTCAGTGATGTTGTCGCGGCCTACACACCGGAGGCCGCCGCCGTGGAACAGACATTTGTGAACAAAGACGGTGTGGGCACGCTGAAACTGGGCCAGGCGCGCGGGATTGCGATGCTGGTGCCCGCACAGTTCGGCCTGAGCGTGGGGGAATATGCCCCCAACAAGGTGAAAAAGACAGTCGTAGGCGTGGGTCATGCTGACAAAACTCAGGTGGCCCATATGGTGCGCGTGCAATTGCCCGGCGTCGATCTCGCCGGACCGGATGCCGCGGATGCCCTCGCCATTGCAATTTGCCATGCCCATCACGGGCGGCTGAGCGCAACCCTTGGAAAGCTCAGCGCATGATTGGGCGGCTGGCCGGGCGGATTGATTACCGCGCTGATGATCATGTGCTGATCGATGTGCGCGGGGTGGGATACCTTGTTTATTGCTCGGACCGCACGCTGCAATCGCTGCCCGGCGTGGGGGAACATGTGGCGCTTTATACCGATCTTCTGGTGCGCGATGACCTGATGCAGCTTTTCGGCTTCACGAGTTTGCAGGAAAAGGAGTGGCACCGGTTGCTGATGTCCGTTCAGGGTGTGGGCGCCAAGGCGTCGATGGCCATTCTGGGCACGCTGGGGCCTGAGGGCGTGGGCCGTGCGATTGCCTTGGGCGATTGGAATTCGGTCAAGGCGGCCAAGGGCATTGGCCCCAAAACCGCGCAACGCGTGGTCAATGAACTCAAGGACAAAGCCCCGCAGGTGATGGCGATGGCAGGCGGCTCGGCGCACGGCGCCTCGCATACCCCAGTGGACCCAGCCGTGATCGATGAGACAGATAGTCCCGGGCCGGCCCCGACGCCAGCCGCAGCAACGCAGCCCGGCGCGCAGGCCGAGGCGCTTTCGGCGCTGACAAATCTTGGCTATTCACCGGGTGAGGCTGCAGGTGCCGTGGCGCAGGCCTCTGGTGATGCGCCTGACGCAGAGACCGGTGATCTCATCCGCCTTGCCTTGCGCCTGCTGGCACCCTCAGGCTAGGGCAGGGACATGAGTGAGCCCGATCCCACCCTGCGGCCCGATCCTCTGCCCGAGGATCATGAGCGCAGCTTGCGCCCCCAGGCGCTTGAGGATTTCATCGGTCAGTCTGAGGCCAAGGCGAACCTGCGGGTTTTTATCGCGTCCGCCCGGCAGCGGGGCGAGGCGATGGACCACACGCTGTTTCATGGCCCCCCCGGTTTGGGCAAAACCACCCTGGCGCAGATCATGTCAAAGGAGCTCGGCGTCGGTTTTCGCATGACCTCTGGCCCGGTGCTGGCCAAGGCGGGCGATCTTGCCGCGATCTTGACCAATCTGGAGGCCAATGACGTCCTCTTTATCGACGAAATCCATCGCCTGAACCCGGCGGTGGAAGAGGTGCTTTACCCTGCGATGGAGGATTTTGAGCTCGACCTCGTGATCGGGGAAGGCCCTGCGGCGCGCACCGTGCGGATTGAATTGCAACCGTTCACGCTGGTGGGGGCCACCACGCGTCTGGGCCTGCTGACCACGCCGCTCAGGGATCGCTTTGGCATCCCCACGCGGCTGCAGTTTTACACCCAAGACGAACTCCACGAGATTGTCACTCGCAATGCCGCGCTGTTGCAGATCCCGACAGAGACCGAAGGAGCCCGCGAAATTGCACGCCGGTCCCGTGGGACGCCGCGCATCGCCGGGCGTCTCTTGCGCCGGGTGGTGGATTTCGCCGTCGTCGAAGGCGATGGGCAGATCACCCGCGCGCTCGCTGATGGGGCGTTGACGCGGCTGGGTGTGGATGGGCTGGGTCTTGATGGGGCCGACCGGCGGTATCTCCAATTGATCGCGGAGGCCTATCAAGGCGGGCCGGTGGGCATCGAAACGCTGGCAGCCGCACTCAGCGAAAGCCGCGATGCGCTGGAAGAGGTGATCGAGCCTTACTTGCTGCAACAGGGCCTCATCCAACGCACCCCGCGTGGGCGCATGTTGGCAGCGCGGGCCTGGGCGCATATGGGCCTCGCCGCGCCCCAAACTCCCGGGCAGAGCGATTTATTCGGCAAGTGATGCCGCCGGCAGGAGTATTTTTGGAAAGATGAAGGCCGTGCGCCCCACTTGCCCCGACGGTTGACTGTGATACCTCCGCCCTCATGACCGACACAGTTACATCCGACCAGATCGAAGCGCTCTTTACCCGTGAGAACGGCGAATACCTCTTTGCCCGTTGGGGACGGCCCATCGTGCCGGTGGTTTTTGGCGTCGATGACAAAACCCTGTCCGTGATCAAAGGCGCGGTGGAGGCGGTGACCGACCTCGCAGGCCACGCCATGGCCGAGACCGATCCCGAGCTGGGCGTGAACCTGATGTTCTTTTTCTTCCGCGATTGGGATGAGCTGTTGGCCGTGCCGGATCTGGACCGGTTGGTGCCCGATCTTCCCGGGTTGATCCCCCGCCTGAACGAAATCGGGGCCAATCAGTACCGGTTTTTCCGGTTTGACGATGCCGATGCGATCAAGGCCGCTTTCGTGTTTTTGCGCATGGATCAGGAACTGTCGAAGATACCGGCCGAAACCCTGGCGCTGAGCCAGGTGGTGCAAACCATTGTGCTGTGGTCCGATGTGGCGTTCAATCACGCGTCCGCCTTGGCGCAAGTGCCGGGCGGCGACCGCATCATCTTGCGGCCTGATATCGCGGCGGTGATCCGGGCGGGCTATGACCCGGTCATGCCGGCGGTTGCGCGCGATGCCTCGCATGCTTTGCGGCTGGCCGCACGGATCAGGCCGAATTGAAAAGGGCCCCGCGATGGGGGCCCTCTGAGGTGTTACTTTTTCAGCGCGTCACGGATTTCCATGAGCAGGTCCAGCTCTGTGGGGCCGGGATCCTCTGCCGGTGCTTCTTCTTCTTCCTCGGCGGGCTTCATCTTGTTGACGGCCTTGACCAGCATGAACACCACCCAGGCGATGATCAGGAAGTTGATGACAGCCATGATGAAACGACCATAGGCAAAGACCGCTGCACCGGCCTCTTCCGCGCCTTCGATGGAGCTGTATTCGCCCTCACCCAGCAGGACGAACAGACCGGAGAAATCGAGCCCACCCATAAAGAGGCTGATGATCGGGTTGACCAGATCGGCCACCAAAGAGCCGACGATCGCGGTAAAGGCCGCGCCGATGATGATCCCCACGGCCATGTCCATGACATTGCCACGGGCAATGAAGTCTTTGAATTCTGAAAGCATATTTTCGTGTCCCTTGTTCTGGCGCGCCACACACACAGCGCGCATACGCGGGAATTGGTTAACACACTTGGCACAGCAAACCACCTTTTAAACCGTCGCACCCCATATGACGTTCCGTACATAGGCGGTTTCGCTCCAGCCGACGCAGGCGTAAAGTGCCGCCATGGATCACCGGTTTGCAGTACGCGTCTATTACGAAGACACCGATATGGGCGGCATCGTCTATCACGCCAACTTCCTGAAATTCATCGAACGCGCGCGCAGTGATTGGGTGGCGCAGATGGGCATTGATCAATTGGCGATGCGCGACGGGGCGGGTGTTGTCTTTGCGGTGCGCCGCGTGAACGCAGAGTTTATCAAACCCGCGCGCTACGGTGAGGATCTTGAGGTGCGCACATCGGTGGCCTCAGTGACCGGCGCTCGTTTGATTATGCACCAGACTGTCTACCGCGGTGAGGAGCGACTTTTCACAGCCGAGGTCACGGCGGCGTGCATGACGCTGGGGGGTCGGCCCACGCGCCTGCCCCCGCAGATCCGAGAGCGTGTCAGCTGAGATTTGCCCCTGCGACCGACCAACACCCTCATTTTGCTGTCCGATGAACACAATCGCGATGTGCTGGGCTGTTACGGTGACACGGCTGTCCACACCCCGCATCTTGATCATCTGGCAAAGTCGGGCACCGTGTTTGAGAACGCCTATTGCAATGCGCCGGTCTGCGTCTCTTCACGTGTGTCACTGGCCACAGGGCTATATCCGCATCAAGGACGCTTTTGGGACAGTACGACACCCTATCACGGCGCGCCCAAAGGGTGGGCCCATGCCGCACGGAACGCAGGGCATGACGCGGTGTCGATCGGCAAATTGCACTACCGCTCCCGCAATGACGATGTCGGCTTTTGCGACACGGTGGATCCGATGCATGTGCATAACGGGATCGGCTGGATGTCGAGCCTGCTGCGCGAGCCGCCGGTTCCCATTGCCGGGGCCTCTCAAATGGCCGATCTGGCCGGCGCGGGAGAGACGGACTACACCCGATATGACCGCGCCAGCGTTGCGCAGGCCTGTGCCTGGTTGCGTGACAAAGCTGACGCCCGTTCGGAGCAGCCTTGGGTGCTTCAGGTCGGGCTGGTCGCCCCGCACTTTCCCTTGGTCTCGCCGCCCGCGTTTTATGATCTCTACGAACACGTCACACTGCCCGCCGCCCGCCAATATGACGAGGCTGACCGCCCGCGCCATCCCGTGATCGACGCGCTTCGGCGGTCCTCGAACTATAATGACTTCTTTGACGAAGACCGCGTGGCCGAGGCGCGCAAGGCCTATTATGGGCTGGTGTCTTTTCTCGATCACAACATTGGTCGCATTTTGTCCGTGTTGGATGACACCGGTCTGCGGGAGGGCACGCGCATCCTCTACACCAGTGACCATGGGGATAATCTGGGTCATCGCGGTCTTTGGGGGAAATCGGTGATGTACGATGATGCCGTCGCCGTGCCGCTGTTGATGTCTGGCCCCGATGTGCCCTGTGGGATGCGCGTGAACACCCCGGTTTCGCTGGTCGATGTGGCCCCGACGGTGCAGGCGTTTTTGGGGGCGGAGCCGGATGATACGAACGCGCCGGGTGCGCCGCTGATCGCGCGCGTGTCAAACCCCGATGACGACCGCGCGGTGTTCAGTGAGTATCACGACTGGTCTTCGGTCACCGGCATGTTCATGCTGCGCACCCTCCGGTGGAAGATCGTGCGCTATCCCGGTTATCCTGATCAGCTCTTTGACATGCAGTCGGATCGTCATGAGACAACAGATCTCGCCCCCTTGGAGGCGTATGCCGAGGTGCTCACCGATATGCGCGCCCGCCTGGCCGCGGTTGCAGATATCGAGGCGGCGAATGCTCAGGCCTTCGCCGATCAACGCGCCAAGATCGCAGCTTTTGGGGGCGCGGAGGCCATTTTGGCCATGGAAGAAAAGGGGTACACGCCCGCGCCGCATCAAGGCGCGCCGCTGGCCGATCCCTTTGAGCCTTAGCCGCTGCGATTGACCTGATATCGTGGCTGACATAGTCAATTTTGAAACGACGCAGCATCGGGCAAATTCGTGGGCATCCTGTCAAACCTCAAAAAACGCATTGCTGCCCGCCGCCGACAGCGGTTCCTGACCCATTACCGCGATGCCGTGTCCAACATTCGGCTGCGGCTGCAGGATCAAGCAACCGCTGAGACGGCCCGCTACGTGCAGACCCACATGGCGCAGGTGCAATCGGTGACATCCTGGCGCGCGGTGCATGACCGTGCGATCGCGGCCGCCACGCTTGAGGGCGGTTTGGTGCTGGAATTCGGCGTCTTTTCCGGCACCACGGCGCGCTACATCACGGACAGGACCGGCTGGCAGATGGATGCCTTCGACAGTTTTGAGGGCCTGCCAGAGGCGTGGCGCGATGGCTATGATGCGGGCACGTTTGGCCGCGCCTCCCCGCCAGAGCTTGGCCCAAACATCACGCTGCATGTCGGCTGGTTCGAAGACACTGTGCCCGGCTTCGCCGCCGCCCGTGCCCAAGACACCCGCCCCATCCGCTACCTGCACGTGGATTGCGATCTCTACAGCTCCACCAAGACCATATTTGATCATCTGGGCGGCCGGATCACAGCCGGGACGGTCATCGTGTTTGATGAGTATTTCAATTACGCAGGCTGGCAAGAGGGTGAGTTCAAGGCGTTTCAGGACTGCGTCGCGGCCCATGGGCTACGCTATGACTATCTGACCTATAATCACGAACACCAACAGGTTGCCGTGAAAATCACCGCGCGGGGCGGCTGAGCCATGGCCCATGACAACAAGGTGATGCGCTCCATCAATCTGGCGGGTGAGGG
Organism: Pseudomonadota bacterium; assembly: GCA_039030635.1. GTDB lineage: Bacteria > Pseudomonadota > Alphaproteobacteria > Rhodobacterales > Rhodobacteraceae > Roseovarius. The sequence continues at coordinate 5,055 of JBCCDT010000110.1, read as the reverse complement.
CCTTTGCGTGGATGTCTTTCAGCGCCCCGATGGCAGCTTCGGATTTGACGAGTTTCGCCGCGATCCAGAGGACCCGCGCGGGTGGTATCCTGTGGGTTTTTACAGCGCGCTCAGCTTCGACAGTTTTGATGCCGCATTGGCCGGGGCCACGCAAAAGATCGCGTGGCTCAAAGACGTGCTGTGACGGTCACTTGGCATGGTGCACAAGGGTGAACCCTTCGGCGACCGTGGGCAGAACAAAATGTTCGGCAAACCGGTGAAATTGCGCCTCCGAGACAGCAAAGGGGTGATCCCCTTGGGCATTGCGCGCGCGCAGCCTGGCGAGGCACTCCTCATCCGGCACATCCAGAACATGCAACTGATGCGCGACGCTTGCGGCCTCAAACAGCGCGCGCATCCGGGCCCGTTGCGCCACCGTGTTGGCCGGGTAATCCAGCACCACCGACACGCCCGCCTTGAGCAGCGCAATGATATGCGGGTCCATCACCTGGCCCAGTCTCTCGCTGACACGCAGAAAATCTGCGCCGCTCAGCATCTGATCGGCAAAAAGCGCGCCCAGCCAATCATCCAGCACGATCAAGACCGTGCCCTCCTCCTGCGCCAATTGCGTGGCCAGGGTGGATTTTCCCGCAGCAATCTTGCCGCAGATCATGTGCAAAACCGGGGCGCCCTTTGGCATGGTGATCACCTCTTGCAACGCGTTTGGTGGGCCGTGTCACAAACCAATGGGCCTGTCTATGCCGGGCTTTGCAACCCAAGGTGTTTTGCGGGCAAAATCCTGCCAACGCATCACGAAATGGCATGGCCCACACTGTTGTGATGGTCTTCGCCTGAAAACTCAGGTAAACAAGGGAAAATGAGGTCGGAAACAAGGCCTCTGGGACGAGTAAGGTAAAAAAGAGCAGGCTCATGGAAGCAGAAGCGCTGGCCCTCGCACATGGGGGCGATTATTCGCTGTGGGGGCTGTATGCCCGCGCCACTATCACTGTCAAAATCGTCATGTGGATGCTGATCGTCGCCTCGTTTTGGGCGTGGTCGATCATCGTGCAGAAAATCATCATCTACCGCCGCGCCCGGGCGGAGGCCGCAAGTTTCGATGAACGCTTTTGGTCGGGCGAGCCGCTGGATGAACTCTTTGAGGTCATCGGACCTGAACCGCCCGGACAGTCCGAGCGTGTCTTTGCCGCGGGCATGACCGAATGGCGGCGGTCCCATCGCAATGATGGCGGGCTGATCGCCGGGGCCACGGCGCGGATTGACCGCTCCATGGATGTGGCCATCGTCAAGGAAAGCGAGCAGCTGCAAAGCGGGCTCAACGTGCTGGCCACCATCGGCTCCACCGCGCCTTTTATTGGCCTTTTCGGCACGGTCTGGGGCATCATGAACAGCTTCATTGAGATTGCCGAGCAGCAAAACACCTCCATCGCTGTTGTCGCGCCAGGCATCGCTGAGGCGCTGTTGGCCACCGCTCTGGGCCTTTTGGCCGCGATCCCGGCGGTGATTTTCTACAACAAGCTCAGCGCGGACAGTGACCGCATCGTGGCGGGCTATGAGGCCTTTGCCGATGAGTTCTCCACGATCCTCAGCCGCCAGTTGGACGGGTAAACCATGGGCGCGGGCGTTGTTCAGAAAGAAGGCGGGCGCAGACGGCGGGGCAGGGGCCGATCGCGCCCCATGGCCGAGATCAATGTGACGCCGTTCGTGGATGTGATGATGGTGCTCTTGATCATCTTCATGGTGGCCGCGCCTTTGATGACCGTGGGGGTTGAGGTGGAACTGCCACAAACCGCTGCGAATTCTCTCTCGGGCGACGACGAAGAACCGCTCACCGTCACCGTGACCGCCACGGGTGAGGTCTCTATCCAAGAAAGCCCCGTGTCGCGCGACGATCTGGTCAATCGCCTTCAGGCCATCGCGGCCGAGCGAGACAGCAACCGCATCTTCCTGCGCGCGGACGGCGCGGTGCCTTATGCCCAAGTGATGGAAGTGATGGGCGCGCTCAATCGCGGCGGTTTTCCCAATATCGGCCTTGTGACCGAACCGGGCGGCCCGCGCCTAGATGCGACCGCTCAGGATGGCGGCTGACCGGTCATGTGGGCGCGGCTCGACACTGGTCAGAAAATCTCGGCGGTGGGTCATGTGGGCTTGCTGTCGGTGGCGATCTTCGGTGGCACCTTTTCGGCAGAGCCTTTACCATTTCAGGTCACCGAAGTGACGGCCATTTCTGCGGAAGACTACGCCGCGCTGTTCGATGCTGACCCCGCGCCAGAGGCCGTGGCCAATGTCGACACGCCAGAGCCGCCCGAGGCCGGTCAAGCCCCTGATCTGAACGCCACCGTCGACACCGAAGTTACCCAAGCCACGCCCGAGCCCACCGAGACATCCGATCCCGATCAGACGCCCGAGGTGGTCCAACCCGCCCCGCCCGAGGCCGAGGTCAGCGATGAGGCCCCGGTGCTGCAACCGCCATCCGAGGACGTGGCCGTGCTGGTGCCTGAGATTGCCGAGGAAAGCCGCCCGGAGGCCGCCCCCCGCGTCGCCCCTGAGACCATCGCGCAGCCCGACCCGGACGTGCAGATCGATGACGTGGATCAACAGGCCACATCTGAGGACAGCACCGCCGAGCAGGTCGAAGAAGCGCAAGAAGAAACCGCGCAAGAGGCCGCCTCCGAGCGGATCGTGACCGAAGCCGATGTGGCCCCTGCGCGGTCTTTGCGGCCTCAAGCGCGCCCCACCACGCGCCCTCAACCAGCCGAGACCCAAACCGCCGAACCCACTGAGCCCGCGCAGCCCGACAACGATGCCGTCGATGATGCCGTGGCCGCGGCCCTGGGTGGCACAGACACGGAAAGTCAGGCCGCCCCCTCTGGCCCGCCGCTCACCTCTGGTGAGAAAGACGCGCTGCGCGTGGCCGTCCAGCAATGCTGGAACGTGGGCAGCCTTTCGACAGACGCGCTCAACACCACCGTCATTGTCGCGGTATCCATGCAGCAGGACGGCAAACCCAACACCGGCTCCATCCGCATGATCGACGCCTCAGGCGGCAGTGGCGCGGCCGCCTCACAGGCTTTTGAAGCCGCTCGGCGCGCGATCATCCGCTGTGGGGCCAATGGCTTCCCTTTACCGGTTGAGAAGTATGACCAGTGGCGGGATATTGAGATTACATTCAATCCTGAGAACATGAGGATCAGATGATGCGTTATTTTGTGTGCCACTGTTTGGCTGTGATGTTGACCTTTGCCGTGATGGCCGCGCCTTCGCAGGCCCAGGACGGCCCGTTGCGAATTGAGATCACGGAAGGGGTGATTGAACCACTGCCATATGCCGTGCCCTCCTTTGTGCCGAGCAGTGCCGCCGCGAATGAGCTGTCTGCCAACATCGCCCGCGTCATCGCCTCTGATCTCAACGGCACAGGGTTGTTCCGTCAGATCCCCGATGCCGCCCATATCAGCCGCATCACCAGTTTTTCGAGCCCGGTTCAGTTTTCCGATTGGAAGGCGATCAATGCCCAGGCGCTCATCGTGGGCGGCGTGGATGTAGATGGCTCGGGCCGCGTCACGGTGCGGTTTCGTCTCTATGACGTGTTCGCCGGGCAGGAGCTGGGCCAGGGGCTACAGCTTGTCGGCACCACCGATGGCTGGCGGCGCATCGCGCATAAGGTCGCCGATCAGGTCTATAGCCGTCTCACGGGCGAAAGCGGGTATTTCGACAGCCGCGTGGTGTTTGTGGCTGAGACCGGGCCCAAGGGCGAACGTCAAAAACGCCTGGCGATCATGGATTACGACGGCGCGAATGTGACCTACCTGACGGATGCCAATTCCATCGTGCTCGCCCCGCGCTTTTCTCCGCAGGGCGATCGGGTGCTCTACACCAGCTATGAAACCGGCCAGCCCCGCATTTATGAGCTCGAAGTGGGCTCCTCCCGCCGCCGCGCCCTGGAAAGTCAGGCCGGCACCATGAGTTTTGCGCCGCGGTTTGCCCCGGATGGGCGAAATATCGTCTACAGCCTGTCCCAAAGCGGCAATACCGACCTTTTTGCGATGGATCTGGCCTCGGGTCGCAGTCAGCGCCTGACCAGTGCGCCCTCGATCGAAACCGCGCCCAGCTTCAGCCCCGATGGCCGCCAGGTTGTGTTCGAATCTGACCGCTCTGGCACCCCGCAGCTGTATGTCATGTCCGCCTCCGGTGGTGAGGCGCAGCGCATCAGCTTTGGTCAGGGTCGCTATGGCACGCCTGTCTGGTCTCCGCGCGGGGATCTGATTGCCTTTACGAAACAATCCAAAGGCCGCTTTCACATCGGCGTCATGCGCACCGATGGCAGCGAAGAGCGTTTGCTGACCGCGTCGTTCCTCGATGAAGGGCCGTCCTGGTCGCCCAATGGTCGCGTGATCATGTTCACTCGCGAAACCCAAGGGGCACAAGGCAGCTCCAGCCTTTATTCGGTGGACATCACTGGCCGCAATCTGCGCCAAGTGCCCACCACCACGGGCGCCTCTGATCCGGCGTGGTCGCCGCTGCAGGACTAGATCACGACAGCCCGAACAGGCGTTTGAGCGAAAACCCCTTGGGCGCGGCCGGTTGGGCCAGCAAATCGCGCAAGGTCGTATCCTGGACCACCGCGCCTGAGGCCAGATCCTCTTTCACCCGCGCGCCCGATGGGATCGCGTCTTCAATCGCGGCCTCAAAGCCAAGGGTGTCATAGCGCCAATACCACCGCCGAATGTGCCAACTGGTCGATTGAGGCAGATGGGTGTTGCGTTGCAGCGACGTGCCACCGTTGCTGGCCTTCGTTTCAAACTGCGCCCGCGTGCGCACCGGCGCGTGATAGATCGTCATCCGGCTGTCGCTCTGGGTCACCTCATCGTCAAAAAACGCGTGGTGAAACCCCTGCTTGATCTCTTTCAGGCCCGCAGCCCGCATCGTCACCTTGCCAAAAAGATCGCAGTAGAAATGCGGATATTGTCGGGGGTCGCGATACACGTCGTCGAATTTCGGGATAGGGAAAGGTGTGGCCACGCGGTAGATCATCCGCTCATGCCAGGGCGCATCTTCCGG
>JBCCDT010000109.1:0-13592 GCA_039030635.1 Pseudomonadota bacterium | reverse complement strand
TCGCCCATCGTATTTCCGAAGGTGGTTTCAAGATCAATAACATCGCGTAACAGGATGTCTTCGCTCAACAATTCGTCACGCCATATGGTGATCGCCTGGAAGGTCAGCGGGCTTTCGCACAGCCCCAGGATCATGGTGTTCCGGCCGGCTTCGATCCGCTTGGCGATGGCGATCTCGCCCTCGCGGGACAGCAATTCGACCGAGCCCATCTCACGCAGATACATCCGCACCGGATCATCCGTGCGGTCGAGCTTTTCTTCCTTACCGGAGCCGAGCGTGATCTCCCCCTTGCGGCCAATTTCGGCCACAGCGGTGGTCTTTTGCTCTTCTTCTTCGGCGTCTTCTTCTTCGATGATATTGATGCCCATTTCCGAGAGCATCGACATCACATCCTCGATCTGCTCAGAGTTCACCTGATCGGGCGGCAAAACCCGGTTCAATTGATCATAGGTGATGAACCCGCGCTCGCGCGCTTCGGCGATCATTTTCTTGACCGCAGCTTGGCTCAGATCGAGGGAAATTTCGGCGTCTTGGTCTTCGGGTTTCTGGTCGTCGTTGTCTTTGGCGGCCATGAAAGTCTCCTGATGCGTGGCGGCGTGCGTAGCAGGTGATTCGCCCTGTTACCGAATCAATAGCGCGATTAGGTGATTCGCACACCCTTGTCCCTTATTTTTCTACCGATTCGTGCCTTAAGTGTCATGCGTAGACCCCTTTGGCAGACCAATATTTTCCAAAAGGCGGTCGAAGGCATCCTTCTCGGCCCTGCTCATTGCTGCCCCGTTGGGGCCAATTTCATATTCCGTCTGATCTTCTTGCAAAGATCGGGTGGCTTGGCGCTTGGCCTCTGCGGCCTCCGACAGGCGGTAGGTCACCGTTTCGTCGACCAGCCCTTCGATGTCTTCCGCAGCCTCTGATATTTCCGTTTTAAGGCCATGCGCGGCGTCCAGCTTGGCCAATTCCTCGGCCAAAGTCTGACGCGCCATATCCTCATCCCCCGATCTGCGTATCGCGGGTATCAGGGCGACATGGGGGCGCGCGCACAAGCTTTCAACCGTCTGCGCCCCAAGAGTTTGTTCAATATGGTGTTCCAGCGTGTCGGCCCCCAGGCCTGCGTGGCGCAAAATCAGGTCGCGAAGAGTGGCGTGATCGGGGCTGGAACAGATCATATCCTCAAGCTGCGCTTCAAACTCCGGGAAGAGAGCGGGATAGCGCAGCAGGATCGCAAAGATCACCGCCTCGCGCAGCTCGGTCTCAACCTCCCCCTGGGCTGCTACCAACATGGATGTACGGGTGGTCGCGCGGACCGGCTCGCGCATCGGGCCCCGCCGCGACCCGCGCGCTTGGTTTGGCGTGGATTGCGGGCGGAACAGCTCCCACCGCAGATCCTTGATCGCCTGACCGTAATGGTGCCGGATCGACGGATCCTTGATGTCCGAGATTTTGTCCCTGAGCGCCTTATCAAGGGCGGCACGTCGCTCTGGGCTGTCAAAGCTGCGGCCTTCAATCTCGCGCTGCCACAGAAGCTGCACCATGGGCAGCGCGGCCTCAAGCAGCTCTTGCACGGCAGATGGCCCACTGGCCCGCAAGAGATCATCGGGGTCCTGACCCTCTGGCATGCGAGCAAAGCGCAGGGATTTCCCAGCCTCCAGCGCGGGCAAGGCCAGATCAATCACGCGGTTGGCGGCGCGCAGACCGGCCGTGTCCCCATCAAGCGCGATGATCGGCTCGTCCGCCACGCGCCACAGCATTTGCAACTGATGCTCGGTCACGGCCGTCCCCAGCGGCGCCACCGCTGCGCCAAACCCTGCCTCCGAGAGTGCGATCACATCCATGTAGCCTTCGGCCACGATAAGCGGCTTACCTTTGCCTGCCGCCTCCCGCGCAGGGCCGTGATTGTAGAGTGTGCGGGACTTGTCAAAAAGCTCAGTTTCCGGCGAATTCAGATACTTAGCGTTGTCATTGGGATCCATTGCCCGCCCGCCAAAGGCAATGCAGCGCCCACGAGGGTCGCGAATGGGAAACATGATGCGACCCCGGAACGTGTCATAGGGTTTGCCGCCTTTCTGGCTCGGCTTGGCCAACCCGCAATCGAGGATCATCTGCGCCTCTACGCCCTTAGCCGTCAGATGGTCCCAAAGCCCCTGCCAGGCATCGGGCGCAAACCCAATCCCCCACCGGGTCAGCGCCTCATCAGACAGGCCGCGGCGCTCCAGATACTCGCGCGCCGCCGCCCCGGCGCCACTGCGCAGTTGATGCGCAAAATACCGCGCGGCCGTCTCCATGACTTCAATCAGCTGCCCCCGCCGATCCGCCTTCTGCTGGGCCTGGGGGTCACGTTCGGGCACCTGCATTCCGGCTTCGGAGGCGAGGATTTTCACCGCCTCCATGAAATCCACATTCTCCGTCTCGCGGACGAAACTGATCGCATCGCCCTTCGCATGACAGCCAAAGCAGTAGTAGTAGCCTTTGCGATCATCGACGTGGAAACTGGCGGTCTTTTCCTGATGGAACGGGCATGGGGCCCACATATCGCCCTTGCCTTGGTTCGACTTGCGCGCATCCCACATGACCTTGCGCCCGACCACTTGGGTCAGCGACGTACGTGTGCGCAATTCGTCAAGGAAACCGGGGGGCAGACTCATGCTTAATACTATGGGGCAAAGGGCGCGCCTATCCAAGGGGCCCGCGCATTTTGCCGCGTTCGGAGGTAGGTATTTTTAACAAGAAAGAAGCCAGACCCTCCGCTTCTTTCTTGTCTTAAATACCTAACTTGAAACGGTCATCTCACTTGCCATTCCACCCCGTAGAGCGCTGCGAGATCCGTCAATTTTGATTAACCATGATGCGCGAATGTGCTCAGAAGTTCAGACATTGCGTTTCATAGTCCTGCACCACGCCCTGACCCAGCGTGCTTTCCTCAAATCCAAAAACCATGTCGACAAGCGCCGGGATCGTGGCCTTGTAAATCCCGGTGATGCCCGATCCGTCGCTGGCCAGATCGGTTTTGGTCTGGTCCGGACTTTTGCCACCAAGCCGCGCCTCCACCGCCTGAGAGACGATATCGGCCGTGATGGCACAGCTTTCCTGTCGCTGCTTTGACGCAGAGGCGGGTGCAGCGATCATGACAATCAGCGCAATGAATGTGGCGTGTTTTGGCACCAAGCCCCCCATGTCTACAGCTCGCCCAACCTGTCAGTCTGCGGCGCGCGCTGCAACCCCACGCATCGCCGCAGTGAGATCATGGCACAGCGTATCGGCCATGCTGCGAAAAACGAGGATCAAAAACCCGTTGGACGCCACGCGGGTGATCGAGGCGGCCATGTGCTGCAGCTCGGTCCGTGCCGTATGACCGCGTTTGAACACGCTCGCGCGCAGGTCCAGCGGGGTCAGCCGCGCAAGCACATGGTCGGCGCCTGCCCCATCGAGCCTTACAGCGGCCCAGGCATCCGACTGATCGGTCAGAGCCGCGAACCGGGCCAGCTTTGGATCCGGGTCTATCCCCGCCAAAAGCGCCATCCGGTGGCCGAACCAAATCGCGCGCGCGCCGTCTTTGCCTTGCGTCCGATTGGGGGCGGGCCATGCCACGTCATGGGCCGATTTAAGCGCTTTCGACAGGGCCGCGTCTTGCCCATTGAACGGCGCAACACTGGTCAGCGGCCCCAAATCCACCTCTTTCAACGCAACGCCACCGATCTCTATTGTCCCCATCCCGGCCAATGGGCTTTGCGCCGTCAAATCAACCACGGGTCCGCTCTCCTGTCGGGTCAAACTGCACCGGATCCTGCACCACGCACAGCGTGCGTGACGATTTCATGTGATCGACCACGCGCACCGTCTCCCCAATCCGGGCCCGTCCGTTTTTGAGAAATCCAAGGCCAATCACGTGACCCATGCCGGGTGAAAATGCCACCGAGGTGACATAGCCCTGATCGTTCACCCGCGTCACCTCATCATCGGGGTTGAAGATATGCGCGCCTGACACGATCTCTTTCACCGGGCCCACAGGTTTCAGGCCCACAAGCTGTTCGCGCGCCTCACCCAAAAGCCCCGGTCGCGCCGCCATCGCCTTACCGATGCAATCCTTCTTGGCGCTGATCATCCGCTCCATCCCGATATCAAAGGCCGTCACGCGACCATGGATTTCCGAATGGGTGATAAAGCCCTTCTCCACCCGCATCACATCGAGCGCTTCCATCCCGTAGGCACCGCCCTCCATGCTTTCGGCGCGCGCCACCAAAAGATCAAACAGCGCGGCCCCAAACCGCGCTGGTACCGCGATCTCGTAGGCATGTTCCCCCGAGAAGGAGATGCGGAAAAGCCGCGCCGACACACCCCCGATGCGCACCTCGCCACAGCCCATGAACGGGAAACTGGCGTCATCAATCGGCGCATCCAGAATACCGTTGAGAAGATCGCGTGATCTTGGCCCGGCCACGGCAAACTGCGCCCATTGCTCGGTCACAGAGGTGAACCGCACGTCCCAGTCTGGATGCAAACACTGATGCACAAATTCCAGATGCCGCATCACCTGACCCGCCGCCGCAGTCGTGGTGGTCATGACATAATGCTGATCGCCAAGCCGCGCGGTCGTGCCGTCATCCATCACATGCCCGTCTTCGCGCAGCATCAGACCATAGCGCACGCGCCCAACCTTCAGGGTCGAGAACATGTTTGTGTAAACCATGTCGAGAAGCTTGGCCGCATCCGGGCCCTGGATGTCGATCTTGCCCAAGGTCGACACATCGCAGATGCCCACGGCGTTGCGCACCATCTCAACCTCGCGGTCGCAACTTTGCCGCCAGGTCCGTTCGCCCGCACGGGGGTAGTAACTCGCCCGGTACCAAAGCCCCGCCTCAATCACCGGCGCGCCTTTGGCCAGCGTCGCCCGATGAGAAGTGAGCTTACGCTCCGGCGCAAACCCTTTGCCCCGCCCGCCCGCGCCCATGGCCGCAATCGGCACGGGCACGTAAGGCGGTCGGAAGGTCGTCGTGCCTGTCTCAGGGATCCCACGGCCTGTGGCATCGGCCAAGAGCGCCAGCGCCTGCACATTGGAGTTTTTACCCTGATCAGTCGCCATGCCTTGCGTGGTGTAGCGCTTCATATGCTCGACCGATCGGAAATTCTCCTGCGCGGCCTGTTTGATATCCTTGACCGTCACGTCGTTTTGAAAATCCAGCCACGCACGGCCCTTACCCGGCACCGCCCAGAGCGGCGTGATATCATAGGCGCTGTCTGAGGCACGCGGCACCTCCATCGCGGGCGCTTTCAGCCCAAGATCACTTAGCGCCCGGCGCGCCAAGTCCACGCCGCTTTGCAAACAGGCCCCGGTTTCCATCGCCCCATTTGCCGCGCCCGCTGCCTCCAAACCCGGCACAGAGCCCGGTGTCGGCACAAAGGCGGCGAGGCGTTCGTCCCAGCGCGGCCGCCCGTTCATGTGACAGGTCAGATGCACCGTGGGGTTCCACCCGCCCGAGACAGCAAGGCACTCGGCCTTGATCTTCTCGCGGCCTTGCGCTGTGTCCACGACCACCTCTTCGAGGCCTTTGCGCCCTTGCGTGTTCACAACCTGTGCGCCCGCGTAAAATGGCACATCCAGATCGCATGTCGCCTCTGCACGCGCATCCAAAAGCGCGCTCACATGCACACCTGCATCGAGAAGATCCGCCACCGTGCGGTGCGCATCAGAATTGTTGCCAAAGACCGCCACACTGCGCCCCGGCGCCACGCACCAGCGGTTGGCATAGGCCCGCACCGCCCCCGCCGTCATGATCCCGGGCCGGTCATTGTTGGCAAACGCAATGGGCCGCTCCAACGCACCCGCCGCCAACACGGTGCGACGCGCCACGATCCGCCAAAAACACGCTTTGGGCCCTCCCGCGCCGCGCACCCGCTCCAGCGCGCCGAATGTGCCGCCGTCATAGGCCCCGGTCACGGTCGTACGGGTCATGATCCGAACATTATCCATGGCCGCCAGCTCGGCCACCAGCTCCGCCACCCAGGCCCGCCCAGCCAAACCATCAACCTCAATCGTCTCGGCATTGAGCCGTCCGCCCAGAACCGTGTCTTCATCGGCCAAGATCACATCCGCGCCCGCCCGCGCGGCCGTCAGCGCGGCCATCAAACCGGCAGGCCCCGCCCCGATCACCAACAGGTCGCAATGGGCCCAGGCCTTCTCATAAGGGTCCTGATCGGGCTCCATATGCAATGCCCCCAGACCCGCCGCACGCCGGATCACCGGCTCATAGAGCTTCTCCCAAAACGCTTTGGGCCACATGAAGGTCTTGTAGTAAAAGCCCGCGCCCAGAAATGGGGCCGCGAAATCACTCACCGCCATCAGGTCAAAGCCCAGCGACGGCCAAGCGTTCTGACTATAGGCCTCCAGACCCGCAGCCAGCTCCACCATCGTCGCGCGTTGATTGGGCTCCTGCCCCACCCCGCGGCCCAGCGTGACCAGCCCATTGGGCTCTTCACTGCCCGCGCTCAAAAACCCGCGCGGGCGGTGGTATTTGAACGACCGCGCCACAAACCGCACGTCATTGGCCAACAGCGCGGAGGCCAGCGTGTCGCCATGAAACCCGTTGTAGCGCACACCATCAAACTGAAACGAGATACGCTTGCTGCGATCAATCAGGCCCTCGCCGTCAATCCTCATGACGCCGCGCCCGCGACCGTCTCGGCCAACGCGCAAGAGATCACCTCATGGGTCAGCGTGTTGCGCGTCACCACAAGCCACGCCCCGCAGCCATATTCATGATACCAAAGCTCCCGCGTCACCCCATCAGGATTGTCGCGCAAATGCAGGTAGGCATCCCACTCTTCCATCGGCGCGTCCGGCGCCGGGCGCTCCAGCATAGACGCCGCCCCCAGATAGGTGAATTCGCGAATATCCCGCCATCCGCAATTGGGGCATTTAAGCCTCATCCACGTCCCCGTTTCATCTTGCCAAAAATACTCATATCCCGACCTCTCCCAGGGGCCTCAATGCAGGTTATGCTGACTGCCCGTGCCCTCTTCATCCATCAGGTTCTGGCCTGTGCGGAACCGATCCAGCCGGAACTTGGTCGCCGCCTCATGATGTTCGCCCGTGGCCATCAAATGCGCCATCACATGGCCCGACCCCGGCACCGCCTTGAACCCGCCATAACACCAGCCGCAATTGGCAAAGAGCCCGTCAATATGGGTCTTGTCGATAATGGGCGAGCCGTCAGGCGACATATCCATGATCCCGCCCCAACTGCGCAGCACGCGCGCTTTGCCGATGGCGGGCATCAAGGTCATGCCAGCCTCCATCACATGCTCTGTATTGGGCAGGTTCCCCCGCGCGGCATAAGAGGCGTAAAAATCCAAGTCCCCGCCAAAGACCAGCCCGCCCTTGTCGGACTGGCTGATATAGAAATGCCCCATGCCAAAGCTGATCACGTGATCAATGCAAGGCTTCAGCCCCTCAGTGACATAGGCCTGCAACACATGGCTCTCGATCGGCAGGCGCATCCCCGCCATCGCCGCCACTTTGGAGCTGCGCCCGGCCACAATGATCGCCACTTTCTTTGCCTTGATTGCGCCCCGCGTGGTCTGCACGCCGGTCACGCGCCCGCCTTCGATATCAATGCCCGTGACTTCGCAATTCTGAATGAGGTCCACGCCGCGATCACTGGCCCCGCGCGCAAAGCCCCAGGCCACCGCATCGTGTCGCGCGGTCCCCGCCCGCCGTTGCAGGATCGCACCATAGATCGGGAAGCGCGCTTGCTCATAATCCAGATAGGGCACCATGCGCTTTAGGTCCCCGACCGAGAGCAACTCCGCATCATCGCCTTGATTGATGATCGCATTGCCTCGCCGGATCGCGGCATCGCGCTGCCCATCGGAATGAAACAGCGAGATCTGCCCGCGCTGCGACAGCATCACGTTGTAGTTGAGATCCTGTTCCAACCCTTCCCAAAGTTTCAGGGAATGGCTGTAAAACTCCGTGTTGCCCGGCATCATGTAATTGGCGCGCACAATCGTGGTGTTGCGCCCCACATTGCCGCCGCCGAGATAGCCCTTTTCCAGCACCGCCACGTTGCGGATGCCGTGGTTCTTGGCAAGGTAATAGGCGGTCGACAACCCGTGCCCACCGCCTCCGATGATCACCACGTCATAGGCGTCTTTGGGGCTGGCATCTTTCCAATGCGCGCCCCAGCCTTTGTTGCCGGTCAGCCCTTCTTTGAGGATGCGAAATCCTGAAAAGCCCATCAGACATCTCCCGCGGTTTACCGGAAAGTGTCACCATCCTTTTCGGGCGATTGCAATGGGCTAATACGCGCAAGCCTAGAGCGTACGGATCACCTGCGCTGGATTGCCCGCGACAAAGACCCGCTCGGGCACATCCTTGGTCACGACCGCGCCTGCGCCTATGGTTGACCCATCGCCCACCCGGACGCCGGGCATGATCATTGCCCCACCGCCGATCCAGACCCGTTCCCCGATCACGACGGGTTTGGCGAAGGTGTGGTAGCTGGGCACGCCGTCCACCTCATAGATGCGCGCGTCGGGATCCATTGGGTGGCTCGTGGCATAGATCTGCACGCCCGGGCCAAGCAGTGAGCCTGCGCCGATCTCGACCGTGGCCCCGTCAAGGATCACGCAGTTGAGGTTGACAAAACACCCCGGTCCAAAGCGAATGTTGTCCCCAAAATCACAGTGAAACGGCGGCTCAATCCAGACGCCCGGCGCCAGCTCACCAAAAAGCTCCGTCAGGATGGCGCGACGCGCGTCTGCATCTTCCGGCCCGGTGACGTTGTACCGGGCCAGAACATGCCGCGCGCGGATCAGGCCCGCGATCTTGTCATCATAGCGCGTGTTGAACGCAATCGGGTCAGAGGTCATCACGGCCCCCAGAGTGATCCAGGGGCCCGCCCATCACAGGCCGAGTGAGTTGTAGCTGCTCACCACCTTGTTGATCGCCACCAAGTACGCCGCCGTGCGCAAATCCGTCACGTCATCGCGGGTTCGCCAGGTCTCAGCGATTTCCTGATAGGCTGAGCGCATCGTGTCATCGAGGCCTGAACGCACCAGTTCCAACTCGCCTGCGCCTTTCAGATATCGGTCTTTGAAGGTCGGTGTCAGGGTCCAGTTGATCGAATTGTCATGGCTGATCCGTTCCAACTCATCCAAGAGCAGCTGATGCCGCGTCTCTTCCTGACGGCGTTGCATCCGGCCAAAACGGATATGGCTGAGGTTCTTGACCCACTCAAAGTAAGACACCGTCACACCGCCCGCATTGGCATACATATCGGGGATGATCACGGTGCCCTTCTCACGCAGGATCGCATCCGCCCCGGCCGTCACAGGGCCATTTGCGGCCTCAATGATCAGACCGGCCTTGATATTGGCGGCATTGTCGAGGTTGATCACGCCTTCCAGGGCGGCGGGCAGCAGGATATCGCAATCCTCCTCCAAGAGCTTTGCGCCATTCTTGATGTATTTGCCCTGCGGGTAGCCGTCGACACCGTTATGCTTGGCAATCCAGTTGCGCACATCTTCGACATCCAGACCTTTTTCATCATAAAGCGCACCGTCGCGTTCAATGATGCCGATGATCTTGCAACCATCCTCTTCCTGCAAAAACTTCGCGCCGTGGTAGCCCACATTGCCGAGGCCCTGCACAATCACCCGTTTGCCGTCCAGCGTGCCATCCAGCCCTGCCTTGGCGATATCCTCAGGGTGGCGGAAGAACTCTTGCAGCGCATATTGCACGCCGCGGCCCGTGGCCTCTGTCCGGCCTTGAATGCCGCCTGCATTGACCGGTTTGCCGGTGACACAGGCCCGGCTGTTGATGTCGGTGGTGTTCATGCGGCGATACTGATCGGCCATCCAGGCCATCTCACGCTCACCCGTGCCCATGTCGGGGGCGGGCACGTTCTGGCTGGGATGGATCAGGTCGCGCTTGGCCAGCTCATAGGCAAAGCGACGGGTGATCAGTTCCAGCTCCTCGGCATCCCATTCGCGCGGGTCAATGCGCAAACCGCCCTTGGATCCGCCAAACGGCACCTCCACCACAGCGCATTTATAGGTCATCAGTGCCGCCAGCGCCTCAACCTCATCTTGATTGACGGCCATCGCGTAGCGGATGCCGCCCTTCACCGGCTCCATATGTTCGGAATGCACGGACCGATACCCTGTGAAGGTCTGAATTTGTCCGCGCAGACGCACACCAAACCGGACCGTATAGGTCGCGTTGCAGACCCGGATCTTCTCCTCCAGACCGGGTGGCAAATCCATCAGCGCCACCGCGCGGTTGAACATCAAATCAACGCTTTCGCGAAAGCTTGGCTCTTTGCTGTTTGCAGACATGGTTCACTCTCCCTGGTGATGATGCGCCCTAGCTTTGAATGCGGGGTCTCTTTTTCGCCATGGTTACCCCTTACCCGTGTTTTGTCTAGCGTTCTGGTGACATCCGCGACCGCCTGGGCGCCTTAACGAATCGCGCCCTATTGATGATGGACCGGAAACAGTGAAGGAATTTGAAACAGATTGTTCAATATAAACTATTGATTTTATTCATTTATACTTCGTTTCGCCATAATTCCGCCCTGTTCTTTCACCATAACTGGCCCGTCTAAAAATATCCGTGAACCGGTGGGGTGAGTGAGGGTAAGGGAATGAAATTCGATTGGGGACAAATGGCGGCGCGCTGCCATGAGAAGCGCGCGTCGTTGAAGAATTCGACTGCTTTGCGCTGCATCGATGTATTCCGCAACGATGAGGATGGCGCGGGTTCGCTGTTCAGCTTCTACATCACCATCATGCTTTTGATGCTGGCCGGTCTTGGCGTCGACGCGATGCGCCAGGAAATGGAGCGCACGCACCTGCAGGCGACTTTGGATTCCGCCGTGTTGGCAGGGGCCGGTGCGCCCACAGGCTCTGATAAGCAAGACGTCAAGGACATCGTGGAAGACTATTTCGCCAAGCATCAGATGTCGTCTTACTTGCAGGACATCGATATTGACGGCCAAGGGTCAGACGACATTGAAATTTCGCTCAACGCTACGCGTGTTTACGCCGAGGCGAATATGGATATCGACACCTATCTGCTGCAAATGACAGGTGTGGATCAGCTGCGCGCCCTGGGTGAAGCAGAGGCCCAGGTTGCGCGGCCCAAGCTTGAGATTTCGCTCGTGCTCGACGTGTCCGGCTCCATGCGCGGCACCAAACTGACCAATTTGCAGACGGCGGCAAACTCGTTTGTGACGACAATGCTCACGCAGTCGGATCCGGGTGACACGTTTATTTCTGTTGTGCCCTTCGCCTGGACGGTGACGCCGGGCCGCGACCTCTTTGATCAGCTGACGGTCGATATCACGCATGATTATTCGACATGTTTGCGGTTCGGATCGACAGACTACGATTCCCCAGCACTTGATCCTGATGAAACGCAAGACCTGCAGATTTTCACATCGGTCTACGGGGATTTCGACGATTTCAATGAGGGCTGGCGCTCTTGCTTTGCGGAAGCCCGGAGCGAGATCCTGCCCTACTCCACGAGCGAAGCGGACCTGCACGCCCATATCAACGGCTTGAATGCCGATGGCAACACATCCGCCCATATTGGGATGAAGTGGGGCGCGGCCCTTTTGGACCCTGAGTTCCAAGAGGTGGTGACAGGGTTGCAGACGGCCAATGTTGTGGATTCGTCTCTGGCCAATATTCCGGCGCAATACAACGAGCCTGAAACCCTGAAGGTCGTCGTGTTGATGGCGGATGGTCAAAACACATATTCTTACTATTTCGACCAGTCCAGCCAGTATCGCGGGCCAGATTCCGATCTGTATCGGTTGACCTGGCAGGAGATGGAATTCGACTACGCCTGGAAAGAGCGTAACCGTGGCGGCATCCGGTATTCCAACAACGAAAACAAGTGCGGCCAGCCGAACTGGAACTGTGAATACATCGCGACGGGTGACGAGTTTTCGGCCTACTACCTCTACGATGATGATCAGTATCTCGACATCGAAGGCACGGGTCCGATCAACAACCAGACCTTTGATGAACAAGACAGCCCGGACGTGGTCAGCACAGGCACGCCCAATGGCGGATCACCCACATGGGTTGACGAAGAGGTGTTCGAGGAATTCGAAGATCACCCCGCCCATGTGGACACCGAACGTCTGTCTTGGGAAGATGCCTGGGGCCTGATGACACCCAACTGGTACGGCCACACGACCGGCGATTGGGGCCCGTGGAACGACTATGTCGGACGGGAGTTCGAAACAGGCGGAACCAAGGACACGCGCATGCAGTCGATCTGCTCCGCCACCAAGGACGAAGACGTGATCGTCTACACCATCGGGTATGACATCACGGCAAACGGAAACGCTGAGACGCAGCTTGAAACCTGCGCGTCTAGTCTGAACCACTATTATCCGACCGACGGCGCCAACATTGGCAACGCGTTCTCGTCTATCGCGTCCAACGTGAAGAACCTGAGGCTGACACAATGATCAAGAGCCTGAAATCCCATATGCACGCCTTTGCGCGTGACGAAGGTGGCACCGCATCGGTGGAATTCGTTCTGGTGCTGCCGATCTATATCACCGTGATGGTCATGGGGGTCGAACTGTCGGTCGTCACGCTGCGCCACACGCTGCTTGAGCGGGGCATGGATATCGCCGTGCGCGAAGTGCGCCTGGGCACCGGAACGGCGCCGCAGCATGATGACATAAAGGATCTCATCTGCGCCAATTCGCTGATGTTGTTGGATTGTCAGGCCAAGCTGCGTCTTGAAATGCGCTCTGCTGACATCCGCTCGTTGAACACTTTGGACCAGAGTGCGGACTGCACGGACAGTGCGGAACCGTCCAAGCCGGTGCGCGAGTTTGAGCCGGGTCAGCAAAACGAACTGATGCTTCTTCGCGCGTGCTTTAAGTATGAGCCGCTCTTCCCGGATGCGTTCCTCGGCAGTGCCCTAAGCACGGATGCCAGCGGCGACGCATCGCTGATCGTGACAACTGCCTTCGTTCAGGAGCCTTTGTAAGATGTACTGGAACGTGATCAAAACCCACATTTGCGACTTCGCGCAGGACACGCGCGGGACGATCATGGTGGAAACCGTGCTGAGCTTGCCGCTCTTGATTATGGGTCTGGCCGCGATGTTCGAGTTTTTCGAAATTCACCGCTTTCAAAGCGCGCGGGACAAGGCGACCTATACGATTGCGGATATGATCTCGCGTGAAAACGATGTGATCACGGATGTCTATATAGACAACACCAAAACCCTGTTTGACCAGATTGCCGATGACTACGCCAACAACCAGATCCGCATCAGCGTGATCGAATTTGACGGCACCAACAATCAGTATCAAGTGAACTGGTCCGAGACCCGCGGATCCGGCAGCATGGCCGAATTGGAAGACGCCGATGTGCAAAACGACTTTGCGAACCTGCCGACAATGAATGACGGGGATGAGCTGATCCTTGTGGAAAGCGAAGCGATCTACAAAACCGTGTTTGACGTAGGCTTCAACGACAATCGCCTCGTCTCAACACGCGTGTTCACAAGCATCCGCTTTGCGCCTCAAATGTGCTTTGACGCCTGCGAAGACGAAAGCTGATCC
>JBCCDT010000108.1:0-13733 GCA_039030635.1 Pseudomonadota bacterium | reverse complement strand
GGCGTCGCGACTGATCTGCCATTGCTCGGCGACGTTTTCGGCGGTTTGGCCCATGTGGTAGCCGTTGAAAGCGTCCCAGAGGCCGTCGCGGATCATTGTGTCGATGTATTTGACGTCACCCATCTTGTGGCCTGCGCGCAAATGCGCGGCATGGGTGGAAAGCGACATGTTCTCCTGCCCGCCCGCGGCGACAATCGCGGCATCGCCCAGCTGAATATGCTGCGCGCCAAGCGCCACCGCCCGGAGCCCCGAGCCACAGACCTGATTGAGCCCCCAGGCCGAGCTTTCCACCGGCAGGCCCGCATTGACATGCGCCTGACGTGCGGGGTTTTGACCCTGGGCGGCGGTCAGAACCTGACCCATGATCGTCTCCGACACCTCCGCCTTGTCCACGCCCGCGCGCGCCACAACGGCCTCAAGCACCGCCGCGCCCAGATCATGGGCCGGCGTGGTGGCAAAAGACCCGCTAAACGAGCCCACAGCCGTCCGGGCGGCAGATGCAATTACTACATTGGTCATGATGAGAGTTCCTTGGCATAGTTTCGGGTTTTCGGCATTTTGCCGATCCCGGGGTTGAAAGAATTGGTGGGGTCGCAAGCCCGGTAATGGGCGGCGAGCTTTTCCTTGGCCTCGTAGAGATGGCCAACATTGTGCTCGGCGGGATATTCCGCGCCACGCTCATCCAAAAGCTTTAGCATCGCGGCCTTGATCGCCTTGGGGTCCTCGCCCTTTTTGACCACATAGTCATGGTGGAAGACGTGGCACATCAGGTGGCCATAATAGATCTTGGTCACCAGCTTATCGGTGGTCTCGGGCGGCAGGGTTTCGCACCAATCGCGATCATTGCGGCGCAGCGCGATGTCGAGGGCGATGATGTCCTCCACCTTGCCCGCATGCACCGCCCCATAGCGCACAGCCGCGCCAGCCGCTGCAAAACGGTGCAGCCCGGCGATCTTGCCGTCCCTGTCAGAGCATTCAATGAAATCGGCATCCTTGCCGCGGAGCAACTGGGGCAAAAGCCGCGCGGCTTCTTCAATGCCGCCGTCATGCATTTTGAGGATCAGGTGATGTTCGAACCGGTCGCGATAGCTGCGCAGGAACTTGGGCAGATGCTGCGGCCAGATCTTGGCAGCCACCTGCATGAATTTGTCAGTAAACCCGCGCGTCAGGCGAAACTTGTTGAGCCGCGCATCGACCGCACCTTTGAGAGCAAAGACCATGGGCAGCCTGTCGGTGCCCAGCTTGTCGATCATCACCAGCGTGTCCTTGCCGTATGTGGCGGCCACGTCGAAACAATCGCGATGCATGTATTCCGCCGACACCGGCAGCGTCTCAAAATCCTTGAGAATGCGGCGGCGCAGTTCGGTCAGATCGCCCGGGTCATTGGTGCCGATGTAGAAGACTTTTTCAGCGCCGTTTTTCGGATAGGTGTCGAGGCGCAAAGCAAAGACCGCGAGCTTACCCGCGCACCCGGCGGCCTCGTAGAGCAGGCGATCATCATTGTTGTAGCGCGCCGGTCGAGACGCATCGACATCGCGCAAAACGGTGGTGTATTCGGTGTCAGAGGCCTTGCGCCCTGCCGGTTGTGGCGTGTTCTTGTCAAAGTCACCGGCCTCCAAACGGGTCAGGATCTCATCGGGTGTGTCGCCCAGATCCAGCCCCAGATGATTGACCAGTCGCAACGTGCCATCGGCCCCGATCTGGGCGTAAAGCGACAGTTCCGTGTAGCTGGGCCCGCGTTCGCAGAGCGCACCACCGGCATTGTTGCACACGCCGCCGAGTATGGAGGCGCCGATGCTGCTGGATCCGATCACCGAATGGGGCGTGCGCCCGAAGGCGCGCAGCTGTTTTTCCAAGGCAAACAACGTGGCGCCCGGAAAGCTGAGCACTTGATGGCCGTCTTGCAGCATATGCAGGCCATTGATGCGCATGGCGTTGATCACTACCACGTCGCGGTCATAGGTCGCTTTGGGGGTGGAGCCTTCGGTCAGGCCTGTGTTTGCGGCCTGCATGATGATGATCTTGTCGCCCTCCACACAGGTTTGCAGCACCTTCCAGTATTCCAACAAGCTGCCCGGGCGCACCACACAGAGCGCGGCCCCTTCGCCGGAGCGGAACCCTCGGCGAAAGCGTTCGGTGGCCTTGGACCGGGTCAAGACATGCGGGCGGCCGACGATGCTGCGGAACCGGGCCAGAAGCTCGTCATTGGTGGGGCGCAGCGTTTTGGCTTTGGTGGCTCGGGCTGGGGCGGGTGTGTCCGTCTCCGCGTTTTGCGGATCAGGCGTGTGGCTGTCAAAAGGTTGCATCTCATCCACTCCTTAATAGGCCACAGAGGGCAGCCACGTGGCCAGTTGCGGCCAGTAGAAGACGAGGAAGAGGCCCAGAAGCTGCAAGAGCACGAAGGGGATGATGCCGCGATAGATGTGCATCAGCTTGATCTCTGGCGGGCAGACGCCCTTGAGGTAGAAGAGAGCAAAGCCCACCGGCGGTGTCAGGAAGCTGGTTTGCAGCGTCACGGCCACCAGGATCACGAACCAGATCAGAGCCGGCTCATCCACCACGCCGAAGCCGGGGATATCCATGCCAAGCGCGTTCACAATGGGGCGCATGAGCGGCAGGACGATCAGCGTGATCTCGATCCAGTCGAGGACAAAGCCCAGAAGGAACACGATGAAGAGAATAAAGAAGATCGTGCCGTTGGGGCCAAGCCCGGTGGAGAGCACCACATGTTCGATCAGCTCATCCCCGCCCAATTCGCGCAGCACATAGCTGAAGACCGTCGCACCGAGGAAGATGGCAAAGATATAGGCCGTGGTGTTGAAGGTGGACACGCAGACGTTCCACAGCTTTTTGACGTTCAGCTTGCGATATCCGAGCGCCAGCGCGGTCGCGCCCAAAGCGCCGATGCCAGAGGCCTCAGTCGGCGTGGTGAGACCCGCGAAAATAGACCCCAGCACCGCGAGGATCAGCGCAAGTGTTGGCAGGACCGCGATCATGACACCTTTGACAGCGTCCCAATCGGGCTTCACCGCGCCTTCGGGCACTGGGGCCGCATCGCGCTTGATCTGCGCGACGATGAAAATGTAGCCGAGGTAGAGCACGCCCAGGATCACACCGGGGAAGACCGCGGCCATGAAGAGATCGCCCACCGACAGGGCCATCTGGTCGGCCATGATCACCAGCATGATCGAGGGCGGGATCAGGATGCCCAGCGTGCCGGATGCGCTGACCACACCGGCGGCGAGCGTCGGTTGGTATTTTTGCTGCATCATGGAGGGCAGCGACAGGACACCGAGCAAAACCACGGAGGCCCCGATGATGCCCGTCGACGCGGCGAGGATGATCCCGATCAGGGTGACCGTGATGGCCAGACCGCCGCGCACGGTGCCAAAAAGGCGCTGCATCGAGGTCATCAGCCGCTCGGCCACACCGCTTTCATCCAGCATGAGCCCCATGAAGATGAACATCGGCAGTGCGACAAGCACGGCGTTGGACATGGTCGCATAGACCCGGTTCACCACCGCGCCCAGCGTCAGGTAATCGAGGCCCGTGAAGGTGCTTTCCAGCCCGGTCCAGAGCATCAGGTCATTGTCAAAGAGGAAGGCCAGCCCGCAATAGGCCACGCCCACACCGGCGAGCACCCAGGCCACCGGAAAGCCGGTGAAGAGCAGGCCGATGAAGCTGAGGAACATGGCGATCACGAGCTTTTCTTCGGTGGTCTCCACAAGGAAAGTCAAGGCAACCATGACGGCCGCGAAAATCGCCAGGACCAGCACGACGCGGCGCAGGCCAAGGCCTTCTTTTTCGGCATCGGGCGCCGCCCAAAGCGCGTGAGCGTCATGGATCAGGCGGGCGGTTGCGGCAAATGCGAGCAGGACAAAGCTGATCGGGATGACCGCTTTGAAGGCCCAGCGTGCGGGCAAACCGGTCGGGCTGTCGGAGCTCTCATTCACGCGGAAACTGTCGTAAAAGTAATCATAGCCCTGGTCGATCATCAGATAGATGAACGGCACCAGAAGGGTGAGAATGCCCACGACCTCAATCAAGCGCTGCGTGCGGCGCGAGAGGTTCATATGCAGGACGTCGACGCGCACATGGCTGTCGGTGACCAGCGCGTAGGAAATGCCGATCATCGTCACGATCCCATAGAAATGCCACTGGATCTCATCGAGCTTGGGGTAGTTCTGATTGAACAGGTAGCGCAGGGCGACCTGGCTGAAGATCGCCGTCATCAAGAGGACATTGGCCCACATGACGACATGGCCCACGGCCTTGACCCCTTTGTCGATCCCGACCGCGAGGGGATAACGATCCGTCTCCTCATGCTCCAGGATGTGTTCGTATGTTTCGATCGGGTCTTGGGCGGGATGGGTATCGGCCGGCATGGGGGTCTCCTAACGGATGTAGGGGTGCCATCTGAGGTATGAGGCGGGTCCGGGCGCTGCGGTCACAAGCGGGTCAGCGAACGGAAAGCTGTGTGGATAGGGGACCGGGATGAAGGGAGGGATCACCCCGGCCCAAGGTGGCGGCGCGTCATTACGATGTGGCGCGCCGCTCAGGGAGGTTCGCTTTAGTTCTTTTTGACACCGACGCTGACATAGCCACCGTCACGGGGCAGGAAGGCGTTCGACTTCCAGATGTCATAGCCGGCGCGGAACTCATTGAGGTCGGCGAGAACCTTGGCAAAGTATTCATCCTTGGCGGCCTCTTCGGCGGCCACTTCGGACCATGTGGCGCGGAACACTTCGAGCATCTCGGGCGACCATTGCACCATCGTCACGCCGTTGTTTTCGACATTGTCGATCAAGGCTGCGTGCTGGATCGCCTCGCCTTCGGCGAAACTGTCGGCCATGGAGGCTTTGCAGGCGTTTTCAATGATGGCCTGATGCTGTTCTGAGGCCTCGTTCCAGACGTCTTTGTTCACGAGCAGCTCAAACACGGTCGCCTGCTGGTGCCAGCCGGGGAAGTAGTTGAACTTCACCAGTTTGTGGAAGCCAAGGCGCGCGTCGATGGCAGGCATGGAAAACTCTGTCGCGTCAATCGCGCCTTTTTCCAGCGCGGGGAAAATCTCACCCCCCGGCAGGAGCGATGTGGCCACGCCCAGTTTCTGCATGACTTTGCCACCCAGACCGAAGAAGCGCATCTTGAGCCCTTCAAGGTCTTCGACACCGGCGATTTCCTTGGCAAACCAGCCAGAGGTTTCCGGCGCGATCACCGCGCAAGGGATGACTTTGACGTTGTAGCCGGCCTGATCATACATCTCTTGATAGAGGTCCATGCCGTTGCCGTAATAAAGCCAGGCCATGTATTCGCCGGCCTCGGGGCCAAAGGGCACAGCAGAAAACAACGGCGCGGCCGGGATTTTGCCCGCCCAGTAGCCCGCGGTCGTGTAGCCGGAGTTGATCTTGCCCGAGGACACGGCATCGAGGATTTCAAATGGCGGGACCAGTTTGCCCGGCTCATAGACCTTCATCTTGAGCGTGCCACCCGACATCAAGTGCATCTGTTCGGCCACGCGAGGGATCGGGGACCCGAGACCCGGCAGGGCCGTCGAGAAAGCAATCGGGGTTTTCAAAAGCAGCTTGTCGGCGGCCAAGGCCGGGGCAGCGGCCAGCGAGGCAACAAGGGCCAGGCTCATCAGTGTCTTTTTCATGATTTTCTCCTCCAAAGACGTTCGAGTTTCAACCCGGACCGCATCCTTGGTCCGAGCTAACCATTGGTATAAATTATTTACCACTGATACCAGTGATCGATAAAATTGACCAGTAAGGACTGAAAGAGAGAAACCGCCCTCCCAGCGCTTCGACCCAATCTCTGCCGCGAAACCGTGGATTGATTCTTTGATTCAGATCAAATCGGGGTTTTTTCTTTAGAAATCATTAGGATTTTGGCGCCACGTCGGGCTTGACCTGTATGGCCTAGAGGTTATCTTTGTTTACCATAAGAGCCAGTTTTGTTCGAATCATAGGATGATGACACATGGCCAAGGGCACAGCTTTTGAACCAGTCGGGCACGAATCAGTCGCAGACGCTGCCACCGCTCAGATCGAGGACCTGATCGCGTCTGGCGTGCTGCGCCAAGGTGCAAAACTGCCGTCGGAGCGGGAGTTGGCGGATATGCTGGGGATTTCGCGCCCCAAATTGCGCGAGGCGTTGCAGACCCTCGAAGAGCGCGGACTGGTCACAACAAAACACGGCGAGGGCACGTTTGTGTCCGCGCTGACAGGTCAGGCCATGCTGCCCGCGCTTCTGGCGCTGTATGGGCGTCATGAACCCGCCTTTTTCGATTACCTGGAATACCGCCGTGAGCAAGAACGCTTTGCCGCGGGGCTCGCCGCGGAACGGGCGACGAAGGCCGACAAAGCGCGGATCAAGGACATCCTGAGCGCGCTGGCCCGCGCGTGGCAAGACGGCGATGCGGATGCCTCTCGCGAGGCGGATTATGCCCTGCATACGGCCATTGTGGATGCCAGTCAGAACGCCACGATGATCCACATGATGGCCTCGGTTTTTGAGCTCACGCAGCAAAGCGTGTTTTACAACCGCGATTTCCTGAACAGCATTGATGGCTCTGGGCAGATGCTTTTGGATCAGCACATTGCCTTGGGTGAGGCGATTATCCGAGGCGATGTCGATGCTGCCCGCACGGCCGCAGGCGACCACATAGACTTTGTCGAACGGTCCTTTCGTATCGGTATGGAACAGCAGCGCCGCGAAGATCTGGCCGAAAAGCGGCGCATGTTGGCCAGCTGACCAACGCTTTCAGATGTTGAGCCGGACAAGGTCAGCGCAGGCGCGGAAACAGTCACTCCACCATGATCGCGCGGCGGGCCTCAAACTGATCGACGATCACATCAATGTCGCCCGGATCCACACTGAATTCAGACAGAACCTCATGAACAACCTCCTTCAATCGATCAAAATGGTGGTTCGTGATGGTCATATGCTGATGCGCAATGCGGAGCTGTTCATCCGTGAAGGAGGCTGGCCCACCCAAAAGCGATGAGACGAATTTGGTTTGGTGATCAATGATAGACGGCAGATCAACGTCATCAAAAAACGGGCCGACATCGCCATCCTTTAGCAGTCGGTCATAGAGGGTCAAAACCACCTGGTTCACGGTGGGAAACCCGCCGTATTTTTCAAACAAGGTCATGGACATGCTCTCTCTCATCGGGTGGCAAGCCGGGCTGGTTATGTCGTGTCAGCCACGCACATGGCGGTCCTATGACCCAAAGGATGGAGCGGGTTGAATGCTCTCATGCCAAAGACTGCCGGGCGCGACGTCATCGCAGGCGTTGTGGCGCAAAATGATTTCTTTTTCGTTTCCAGAAATGTTCCAAGCCACCTTTGGTGACCACTGAGAGGATGCGCCGCACTGGGAATGAACCGGCGAAAGGACATCGCCGGTCATCGCGACGGACGCTTGAGGCGCGGCTTAGACTAGGCCGGTTGTGCGTCTTGGGGCTGTGACGCGTTTGCCACCAGTCGTTTGGTGACCAGACGCATCACGGACATGGCAAATTTGGGGTCTTCATATTGCAGCCGCGTGAACCGCTTTTCATTGAGTTCGTAGACGACCGTATCTTCCACGCAGCGCACGGTCGCAGACCGCTCCGCACTGCTGTTGAAGAACGCCATTTCGCCGAAAATTTTGCCGGGTGACACGGTCACCTGCTGCCCTTCGATTTCGACCAGCCCCTCGGCC
Source organism: Pseudomonadota bacterium (assembly GCA_039030635.1). Taxonomy (GTDB): domain Bacteria; phylum Pseudomonadota; class Alphaproteobacteria; order Rhodobacterales; family Rhodobacteraceae; genus Roseovarius. The sequence continues at coordinate 6,025 of JBCCDT010000108.1, read as the reverse complement.
AGGTAATAGAGGCTGTCCACGGCATCCCCTTTGGAGAAGATGACATCGCCTGCCGCGATTTCGCGCTTTTTGCCATAGGCCATGGCGGCGGAAAAATCGGGCTCGGATTCGTCAGTCATATGCGTCACAAGGCGACGCAGCGCGATGATCTGATAGAGGCGGTAGGCGTTCATGACGAGCAAGATCAGTTCGATCGCCAAAAGCGGCCAAATCTGAAGCACGAAACTGTAGACGATAAAACACACGGATGAGGCAAGCACCAACAGGCGCAGCGGGATCATCGAGTTCATTGAGAAGGTCGCGATCTTGAACAGAACAGCGATCCAGCCTACGGCCTCAATCAAATGGTGCGCAGACACGAAATCCATTGGCTTATCCCCCAAAACGCCTGTCGAACAAACGTCCAGTATATCGAATGCGAAGCGCGACACGGCTTCTTGGTGCGGAATGTACAGCCCAGAGCCGCGCGCGCAAACTGGAATTGCATCCACGCGAAATTTCCGCTCAGGCGGGCGACGGGTTTCGTAACTAAATTATCACGACAGGGCCGGACCCGTCCAACATCCCAAAGTGGCGGAGGACGAGGCCCTTTTTCCGTGCCCTATAGTCAGAGTGCGGATCCCGCGCCGTTCGTCAGCCGGGCAAGGTCAATCATTTTCCGCATGTTTGTTGAGCGTGTAGGCGATCATGCTGCCATGGCCAAAGAGCGGGTGGTGATGGCGCAACCGGTTGCTGTTGTCCGGCGGGTTCTTGATCAAACGCCAGCCCAACCAGATCGCCACAGACGCAAACACGATGCTGCCCAGCGCTTGACCGATCAACACCCCCTGCGCGCCCAGAAGCATGCCGCCCACGACGACAAAGGGCCATGTGCCCAGCGTGTTTTGGCCCCAGCTGAGCCAGGTGGAATAGGACGGACGGCCCAACGTGTTGAAAGACGCGCTGGCCACGAACACGGACCCGCTGAAGAACGAGGCCAAGGCCAGCGGGAAACAATAGAGGTAGATCAGGGATTGGGTCAGGTTTTCCGCGTTGAACAGATCTGCAATCGGGCCGCGGCACACAAACAAGATCAGCGTCACGGCCAGCACGTAGATCGCCACGAACTTGAGCGCGTCGATATAGGCGCGTTTCACCCTGTCCATGTCACCCGCCCCGAAATTCTGACCAATGATTGGGCCAATGGCACCCGACAGCGCCCAGATGACGGAAAAGGCCACGGGTGTCATGCGCCCGATGACCGCCATTCCGGCCACCGCCTCAGGCCCGAATTTTGACATCTCTCGGGTCACGATGGCCGTGCCAATGGGCGTGGCAACATTGGCCAAAACCGCCCGGCTGGCGAAATGCGTCACGGTCTGAAGATCGCGCACAAGCAACCGCAGACGCGGCGCAACGAAAGCGCTGTGCTTCTTCAAGGCCGGATAGAACGCGCAAATCAGGGTCACGATCCGCGCCACGACCGTGGCCCAGGCCGCGCCTTGCAGCCCCATGCCCAGCGCAAAGATGAAAATCGGATCGAGCACCGCATTGGTCAGCGCCCCAAGAAGCGATGGATACATGGCAAGGCGGTTTTCGCCATAACAGCGCAGGGCCGACACCGTGACCATCGAAAGGCCCGACACGAAGGTAAACGGGATCACGATCCAAAGGTAGCTCGCGGCGAGTTCGGCCACCTCACCCGTGGCACCCAAGAGACCCACGAAAAATTCAATATTGATCAATAAGATCAATGGGATGGCGATCCCGGTCAGCATCACCAGCATGGCCGTGCTTGTGGCGTATTCCCGGGCCTCAAGCTCATCATCTTCGCCGATGGAGCGGGAGATCAGAACGCTGGCGGCGACGGAAAGGCCGATATTGATCGCACTGGTGAAAAACATGAGCGCGCTGGCATACCCGGCCGCGGCGGCCATCTCTTCGTAGCCGAGCATGGAAATGAAAATGAGGTCGATCAGATCAACAGCATAGATCGCCATGAGACCAATGCTGGAGGTAAAGGAGGACACAGTCACGTGGCGCATGATGCTGCCTGTGGTAAATACCGCGTTCTTCCCGGAGCTCATCTGACTTTACTCACAATGGGTTTCCCTGATGACTAGGAACGCCTTGATCGGGCGCGTGTGAAACCTGTTACACCAAGGTGTTTTACAAACATCATACAGATGCGGATAGCCCAGAAATGCGTTCACAGCGCAGTTATACCCGCGTTCGATCCTGTCAGCGCCGGGTTTCGCACATCTCTTGCGCCCAAATGACCGGGTTTGCACACGCGTGACTGGAGCGGGGACCAGATGACACTCCAAAGCCGGTTGGTCGCATCGCCGCGCGGCCCGGTGTCGCCGCAATGCCCATCAGAGCGCGCCTGCTGTTACACTTTCAGCCTGTGATTGCCGGGGTCCCATGGGGCATCAGACAGAACATGGGCCGAGGTGAGGGTGCCCAAAAGACTGATCATCACCTGCTGACCGGGGCGGCGCGCATCCGGGTCCAAAAACGCAATCGCAAGCGGCGCGCCCACGCTGTGGCCAAAGGCAGCGGAGGTGATCGAGCCGACCAAACGGCCCTCCATCAAGACCGCCTCCCCCATCAAGGGGTCAACGGTATCATCCTCAAGGCGCAGCAACGCGATGCGGCGCGCGGGATTTCGGACCAGCATCGCCTCGCGTCCGACAAAGGGTTTATCCCATGCCGCAAACCGTTCCTGCGCCACGTCAGCGTGCCCTGCATCATTGCTGAGTTCATGCGCGCCGCGATAAAATTTCTCAATCCTGAGACTGTCGATGGCCTTGGACCCGACGGGGGCTATCCCATGGGCCTGCCCGGCGGCCCAAAGCGCATCCCAAACCATGGCGAGGTGATCATTTGGCCCGTGCAGCTCATATGCCAGTTCGCCGGTGAAACTGAGCCTGAGGGCGAGAAGCGGGACGTTGTCGATGCTGATCTGGGCGCAGTGCAGCCAGGGCAAGGCGTCATTGGAAACATCATCCCCGGTGCAGGCCGCAAGAACATCGCGTGCCTTTGGACCGGAGAGGCAGAGAATGCCCGTCTCATCGGTTACATTGCGCAGCGTGACACCGTCCATTGGCACCCCGCAATGGAGCGTCAGCCAATCCCACACCCGACGTTCGGATGGCGCGCCGGTGACGACGTAGAACCGGTCCGGCCCGAGGCAGGCAATGGTGGCTTCGCCTTCGATGGTGCCTTTGGGATTGAGCAACAAGGTCAGGCAAGTCCGGCCTGTCCTTGGCATGCGGTTGGCGCAGACAGCATTGAGCCAGGCTTTCGCGCCCGGACCTTCGACGCGAAACTTGGCAAAGGCGCTCAGATCGCTTAGCCCAACACGCTCTCGCACCGCGGCGCATTCTTGGGCGACGGTTTCAAAACTGCTGCTGCGGCGCCAGGTCAGGGGCTCAGGCCCATAGATCCGGGGGCGTTCCCACCCGCCGGCCTCCTCAAAAACAGCACCAAGGGCGGCGGTTCTTGAATGCGCGCCCGAACGCTTGATGCCACGGCAGCTTTCGCGTTGGTGCTGCGGATAGGGCATCGCCTGCCGCAAGGTGTAATCTTCGGTGGCGCGGGCATGGGCGTATTCCGCATCGGCCCAGACGCCAAAGCGCCGCGGATCAAAGGCCCGGGTCGAAATGTCGGCGGACCCTTCCACGATCCACTGCGCCAAGGCGCGGCCCGCGCCCGGCCCCCAGGCAATGCCCACCGTGGCCCCACAGGCCAGCCAGAAGTTGCGCAGGCCCGGCGCCGGGCCCAGCATCATCGCCCCGTCCGGCGTGTAGGTGATGCCACCGTTCACAACCCGTTTAAGACCCAGATTGGTCAGGCAGGGCATCCGCTCAAAGCAGTTTTGCAACCACGGCATGATGCCATCCCAATTGGGATCAAACAGGTCATTGGCGCTGTCCCATGGACATCCATCGCGCCAAACCGCTTGCGGGTCTTGCTTGTCGTAAAGCCCAATCAACGCGGAGCCCTGCTCGCGCCGAATGTAGCCGCAGAAGTGATCATCACGGGTGACCGGGATTTCGTGATCCATGCGTTCGAATTCCGGCACCGTCTCGGTCACGACATAGTGGTGCAGCATGGTGGTGATCGGCAGGTCGAGCCCGACCATCTGCCCCACTTGGCGTGCGTGGTAGCCGCCTGCATTCACCACATGTTGGGCGGTGATGGTGCCCTGCTCTGTCTCAACCCGCCACTCGCTCGATGGCCTCTGTCGCAGCCCGGTGACCCGACAGTTTCGGATCACTTTGGCGCCAAGCTGTCGCGCGCCTTTGGCCATGGCCTGACACGTGCCGGAGGGGTCAACATGGCCGTCATCGGGAGTGTAAATCGCGCCGAGGACCCCCGCCGCATCGACATCGTATAGCGGGTTGAGGCGCGCCACCTCTGCGGCATCGATGATTTCTACCTTTTGTCCGCGCGCCAGAACCGCGTCATAGATATGGGCAATCCAATCCATGTGTTCGGGGCTTGTGGCCACGCGCAAAGAACCGCAATTGTGCCAGCTCACGCCGGTGTCGGTTTCCGCCTCGATGCGTTTGTAGAGGTCAACGGCGTAATCATGGATGGCGCCCAGCGCCTGCCCGCCCACCATGCGGCTGACCAGCCCGGCGGCGTGCCAGGTGGCACCGCTGGTGAGCTCGGCCTTTTCAAGCAGGACGCAATCTGTCCAACCCATATGCGCCAGATGATACAGCACGCCCGCGCCCATGTTTCCACCACCAATGATGACAACCTGTGCGTGGCTTTGCATGGGTCAGCGCCTCAGATTGACCGGCGTGTTGGCCCATATGATCTGTGCCTCTGCGTCACCGGGGTTGGAATAGCGATGCGGCAGGCTTGCACTGAACGAGAAACTGTCGCCGGTGTGAAGGCGAAACACCTGCCCGTCGAGGTAGAGGTCGATCTGACCTTTGAGCACCAGCCCCGCCTCTTCGCCGTTATGAGTGTACAACTCATCGCCTGTGTTGCCGCCGGGTTGATAGGTCGACACGCCAAGTGCGAGTTGACCGTCCAAACTGGCCGAGAGAAGATGATCTTCGAAGCCCATATACTCTGTTGAGCTGAGCCCAGAATAACTGAGCTTCCGGCGGCGCGCGGCGCGGACGATATAGGGGCGTTCTTCGGCCGGTGCGGGGCTGTCATTTTCAAAAAACCACCCCACCGGCACGCCGAGCGCGCCTGCCAGTTCCTGCAAGGTTGTCACCGAAGGCCGCGCCTGTCCGCGCTCAATCTTGGAGATGAAAGAGACCGACTTGCCGCTGGCCGCCGCCAGATCCTCTAGCGTGCGTTTTTGCGCCTTGCGCAGACCGCGCAGATCCTCGCCCAATTGCTGCAAGGCGGCAGACGGAGGGGCGATCTCATTTGTCTTGACGTTCATGACAAAAACATGCCTAAAATTTTCATCACTGGCAATACTGTCTTCATTTTTCGAAAGCTGACGCCATGAAACCGGACCGCTGGCACGACGCAGGCAAGAAGATTTTTCCCCGGCAGGTGGGCTTTACCGCCCTGCCCCATGATTTTGACGCGGCCCCGCATGATTGCCTCAAGTTCGCACCAGAGGGCGTTGGTGTGCATCGGTGGTTGACCCATGTCGACCGCTGCGCCCATCCGTTTTCGCAACGGGTCGAAAATTTTCCCAAGCGCGCAGAGGTGCCGCAACGGCCTGTCGGCCCTTTGCACGGGATCGAGCAGGCGATCGGAAAACGCAACAACGCGTCCGATTGCGCGCTTTTTTGGAACATCGTGCGCACGCGCGTGCGTCCCTCGACCGGATCACAGCCCCGTCTTTTGGCCTCACTTCAAGGTCGCACGTCATGAGCGGGCATCCGATTTACCTTCTCTGGGCCACGCCCAGATCGACCTCGACCGCGTTTGAATGGATGATGCGGCAACGCGGGGACCTCACCTGTTTTCACGAGCCGTTCGGCATGGCTTGGTACCAGGGGCCTGAGGCCCGCGCACCGCGACCTGCGCCCGAGGCCAAACGCCGGCCCCGCGCCACGTT
>JBCCDT010000107.1:0-13920 GCA_039030635.1 Pseudomonadota bacterium | reverse complement strand
CATTTCGTCTCGCGCGCAGCGTTTGACATTGAGGGGCTTGGATCCAAACAGGTGGAGCAGTTCTACCGCGACGGCTGGATCGCCGAACCTGCAGATATTTTCACCCTGAAAGAGCGGTATGGGCAAGGGCTGCAACAGCTTGAGAACCGCGAAGGGTGGGGCGAGAAAAGCGCCAACAACCTCTTTGAGGCCATTGAAGATAAACGCACAATTCCCTTCGCGCGTGTCCTCTTTGCGCTCGGGGTCCGGCATGTCGGCGAACAGGCCAGCACGCTGATTGCGCGCACCTACGGCGAGTGGGCCGTGTTTTTGCAAGCGATGGATGATGCGACCGAGTTCGCGGGCGAGGCGTGGGACGGTTTGCTGTCCATCGATGGGGTGGGCGAGGTCATGGCGCGCAGCCTCGTAACCGCCTTTGCCCAACCCCAAGAACGCGCCAGCATTGATCGATTGACCGCACATTTGACGATTGAAGCGGCCGCGCGCCCCGCCACAGACGGCAGCCCGGTGGCAGGTAAGACAGTGGTATTCACCGGCTCGCTCGAAAAGATGACCCGGGCGGAGGCCAAAGCGCGGGCGGAGGCGATGGGGGCCAAGGTCTCTGGCTCGGTCAGTGCCAAGACGGATTTGGTGGTCGCGGGGCCGGGGGCCGGGTCAAAGGCCAAAAAGGCCGAGGATCTGGGCATCGAGATGATCGACGAAGACGCCTGGCTGACCCTGATCGGGGCGGCATGAGCGGACGGCCAGAAATCCTGTTCCCGCTTTATGCGGGGCTTGAGACGTTGGAGGGTGTCGGCCCGAAATCGGCGCAAAATTTCAAAGGTTTGGCGGTGGAACGCCCGCGTGACCTGCTGTTCACGCTGCCCTATTCTGGGATTGACCGGCGTCCGGTGGACACTGTGCAGCTGACTGATCTGCCCCGGGTTTTGACCGTGGAGGTGACGGTGGGCCATCACATGCGACCCTCATCGCGGGGGCGGCCCTACCGGATTGAGGTCACGGACAGCGCCACGAGTTTTCAACTGGTGTTTTTCCACGCCCATCCCGACTATTTGCAAAAAATCCTGCCCACCGGATCGCGGCAGGTGGTGTCGGGCAAGGTCGAGCTGTTCGACGGCATCGCGCAGATGACCCATCCCGACCACGTTGTGCCGCCCTCGGAGGCGGGCACCATCCCGGAATTTGAACCGCTGTATCCCCGCACGGCGGGCATCACGCAGAAACTGATGCTCAAGGCCACGCGGGCAGCCTTGGCACGGGCGCCTGAGGTGGCGGAATGGATCGATGCGTCTCTGAAATCAGAGAAAGCTTGGCCCGATTGGCATCACGCGGTTGCGCAGGCCCATGCGCCTCAGGCCGCGACGGATCTATCTCCTGAGGCTGCGGCGCGGGCGCGGCTGGCTTATGATGAATTTCTGGCCCATCAGCTGACTTTGGCCTTGGCGCGGGCCCGGGTGCGGCGGGCGAAAGGGCGGGTGAGTCAGGGGAATGGGGCGTTGCAAAAGGCGGTTTTGGCAGCGCTTCCTTATACGCCGACCGGGGCGCAGACCCGCTGCATTTCCGAGATCGCCGAGGATATGGCGAGCGCGCGGCGCATGAACCGGCTGCTCCAAGGCGATGTGGGCGCGGGCAAGACGTTGGTGGCGTTAAGTGCGCTTTTGATCGCGGTGGAGGCGGGCGGGCAAGGCGTCATGATGGCGCCCACAGAAATCCTCGCACGGCAGCATTTGGAGGGGTTGCGGCCTTTGGCAGAGGCGGCGGGCGTGCGGCTTGAGATCCTGACCGGGCGCGACAAAGGGGTCGCGCGGCGGGAGAAACTGGCGGCGTTGGAGCAAGGCGATATCGGCATTCTGGTGGGCACCCATGCGGTGTTTCAAAAGGATGTGGTCTTTGCCGATCTGCGGCTGGCTGTGGTGGATGAACAGCATCGGTTCGGTGTGCGGCAGCGTCTGGAATTGGGCCGCAAGGGCGAGGATGCGGATGTGTTGGTGATGACGGCAACGCCCATTCCGCGCAGCCTGTCGCTGGCGCATTATGGGGATATGGACATCTCCGTGCTCGATGAAAAACCGCCCGGGCGCAAACCGGTGACGACGGCGCTCATCAATATGGACCGGATGGATGACATCATCGCCCGACTGCGCGGCGCGATTGCCGAGGGGCGGCAGGCCTATTGGGTTTGTCCTTTGGTGGAGGAAAGCGAGCAGGTTGATCTGTCCAGCGCGGAAGAGCGGTTTAAGCATCTGCGCGCGGTCTTGGGCGAGGGGCATGTGGGCCTTGTCCATGGGCAGATGCCGGGTGAGGCCAAGGATGCCGCGATGCGCGCCTTTCAGCAGGGGGAGACCGCGGTGCTGGTCGCTACGACAGTGATCGAGGTGGGGGTGGATGTGCCCAATGCCTCGATCATGGTGATCGAACGGGCCGAGCATTTCGGGCTGGCGCAGCTGCATCAGCTGCGTGGGCGTGTGGGCCGAGGCGCGGCGCAATCCACCTGTTTGCTGATCTATCAAGGGCCCTTGGGCGAAAGCGGGGAGAGACGGCTGTCGACCATGCGCGACACCGAGGACGGGTTTAAGATTGCCGAGGTGGATCTGGAGATGCGCGGTGCGGGCGATCTGATCGGCACGGCGCAATCGGGGCTGCCACGGTTCCGCGTTGCCGATATGGAGCGGCAGACCGCGCTGATGTCCACGGCGCAAAAGGATGCCCGCAAGCTGCTTTTGGATGACCCAAACCTCACATCTGAGCGTGGGCGTGCCGCACGGGTCTTGTTGTGGCTGATGGATCAGGATCAGGCGATCCGGCTGATAGATGTGGGTTAACCACCCGTCGGCGTAAGCGGAACAAAAGATTTGTTTTCAAACAGGGACTTAGCCCGGTTTCGTGCGAAAAATTCACATTTGTTCTCATAAAGTTCTTTACAAATGGTTTCCAAAATGAGAACAAATAAGCAACACGAAAGAACAAACACTCACGAACGAGGCCGCCATGACCAAGCAGATCAAAACCCTCACTGCCCGCGCTGAAAACACCTATCTGGGTGATATGATCGGCGGGGCGGCTTTGATGGTGACGCTGCTGGGCGGTCTTTATCTGCCGGGGGTGTTCTGACGATTTTTTGGGTTCTGCCTGCGACGCTCTTCATTTCCCTCGCGCACCTGCATCACCTGTCCCCAACGTGAGATGCCCTTGCGCTTATTTCGCACCTGATCCGGGGTCTGCCTCATCCCCCCGGACACCGCGAGGGACAATTCGAGAGCAACGCATTCCTCCCGCCGCCGCTTGGTTCAAGCGTGCGGCGGTTTTTTTATGCGCAGGAGGCTTGCACCTCATCCATCGCATCGACGAGCGCATCGAGCGACAAAAGGATCGACGCGTGGCGGTTGGAGAACGACGCGGCGGCGCGCAGCACGTCCAACTCCTCAAAAGGCGCGGGCGGTGCGGGGCCATCGGAGGAGAGCATGACCTTGAGCGCGTCGCGCGCTGTGCGCACCTCATCCCGGGTGCAGCCCACAATATGCGCGGCGACGACGCTGGCGGCGGCCTGGCCCAAAGCGCAGGCTTTCACATCAGCGGCATAGTCGGTGATCACGTCGCCATCGGTGATGATGTCTACGGTGACGGTGGAGCCACATAGCGGCGCGCGCTTTTGCACGCTGGCGTCGGCATGCGCCAAGCGCCCCACGCGGGGCATGGAGGCGGCCAGCTCAAGAATGCGGGCGGAATAGAGCTTGATCAGATCGGTTTCGCCAGACATGGCTTTCCCTTTCAACGTGAACCCCATAGATAGTCGGCCATCCTATATCCGCAAAGGAAATTCTGTCATGTTTGATCCCGCGAGTTTGAAACTCTCTGCTGACGATTTGATCCCGGCGATTGCGCAGGATCATGAAACCGGTGACGTGCTGATGATGGCGTGGATGAACCTCGCCTCACTGGAGCGCACAATGGAGACCGGGCGCGTGACCTATTGGAGCCGCTCTCGGCAGGAGCTGTGGGCCAAAGGCGAGACTTCGGGCAACATCCAGGAGCTTGTGGACCTGCGCGTGGATTGCGATCGCGATTGCATCTTGATGCAGGTAAAGCAGACCGGTCCGGCCTGTCACACCGGGCGGCGCAGTTGTTTTTATACAGCGATAAGAGAGGGTTCCGAGGTGGAGCTCATGCGCCCCATGGGGTGAGATTTCATGCCTCCGGCGGAGGTATTTTTCACAAGAAAGAAGCCTGACGGTTGATCAGGCGGCGCATTTCGTCCGGGGTGAGGCCGTCCTCTCGATAGGTGCGGATGGCGCGGGCGTCATCGCGCTTGGCGAGCCGCTTGCCGGTGTCGTCGCGGATGAGGGCGTGATGGTGATAGGTGGGCGTGGGCAGGCCAAGCAGGTGTTGTAGCAGCACGTGGATGCCGGTCGCGGGGGCGAGGTCTTCGCCGCGGATGACGTGGGTGATGGCTTGGTCGGCATCATCGCACACGATCGAGAGATGATAGGACGCCCCCATGCCAGACCGGGCCAGCGCGACGTCCCCGGCGGTTTTGTCAAGGTTTTCAACAGTTTTGATGCCGGGATTGGTGCCGGTTTCCTGGTAGGTGAGCGGGCCGGTGTGCGCCATGGCGCGGGCCATGTCGATGCGCAGGGCGCTGTCGGGCATGGGGCCGGGTGGCGGCATCTGGGGGCGGTGTGTGCCGGGGTAGATCACACCATCGGGCCCGTCTAGCGGCGCGCCCTCCTGCGGGGCGGCGACACAGGCGCGGATTTCAGCGCGGGTCAGAGCGCACGGATAAAGCAGCCCTGCATCCCAGAGCGTTTGCAGCGCGGCGCGGAAGCGGGGCAGGCGATCGGATTGTCGCCAGACCTCCGGCGCCCATGTGAGGCCAAGCCAGGCAAGGTCGTCTTTGATCTGCGCCTCCCATTCCGGGCGGCTACGGGATTGATCCAGATCGTCAATGCGCAAGTGGAATGTGCCGTTGGCCGCGCGTGCCATGTCATGGGCGAGGCACGCCGAATAGGCGTGGCCGAGATGTAGCGGACCTGTGGGGGATGGGGCGAAGCGGGTTTTAAAAGCCATGGTTTATCATGAGCTTACAATTCAAAGCTTATGCTGCGTTCTGTGCGCTTTGCCCCAGCCACGCCTGCCAGGCGGCTTTGGCGCGGTCAGTATAGGCTTTGTATCGGTCCCGCCGTCCGCGGCGCCCGCCTTTGAGGCCATCGACAGGGCGGAAAAGGCCGAAATTGACATTCATCGGCTGGAAGGTTTTCGCCTCAGCCCCGCCTGTGATGTGATGGATGAGCGCGCCCATGGCGCTGTCTTGCGGCGGCGGGCTGAGAGGTTGGCCATGGATCTCAGCGGCGGCCATACGGCCCGCGAGGAGGCCCATGGCGGCGGACTCGACATAACCCTCTACGCCGGTGATTTGCCCGGCAAAGCGGATATGTGGCTTGGATTTGAGACGCATTTCGGCGTCAAGCAAGGTGGGCGAATTCAGGAACGTGTTGCGATGAATGCCGCCGAGGCGGGCGAAACTGGCCTCTTGCAGGCCGGGGATCATGCGCAACACCTCTGTTTGCGCGCCATATTTCATTTTTGTCTGGAATCCGACAATGTTATAGAGCGTTCCTAATGCATTGTCGCGGCGCAGTTGGACGACGGCGTGAGGTTTCTGATCGGGTGCATGTGGGTTGGTGAGGCCCACCGGCTTCATCGGGCCGTGGCGCAGGGTTTCGCGGCCGCGTTCGGCCATCACCTCAATGGGCAGGCAGCCGTCGAAATAGCCGGCGGTTTCGCCGTCTTTGAACTCTGTCTTTTCGGCGGCGAGCAGCGCATCAATGAAGGCCTCATATTGATCGCGCATCATTGGGCAGTTGAGATACGCGGTGCGCTCCTCTTCGGTCTCGCCCTTGTCGTAGCGCGATTGCATCCAAGCCTGGGACATATCGATCGTGTCGTAATAGATGATCGGCGCGATGGCGTCGAAAAAGGCGAGCGCATCTGTCCCGGTCTCTTGGGCGATGGCCTGGCCCAAGGTGGTGGAGGTCAGCGGACCGGTGGCAAAGATCCAATGACCGTGATCGGGCAGGGCGGTGATTTCGCCGTACTCCACCGTGACATTGGGGTGCGATTTGAGGCGGTCCGTGACAGATTGCGCAAAAGGATCCCGGTCGACAGCCAATGCGCCCCCCGCAGGCAAGCGATGCCGATCGGCCATTTCCATGATGAGGCCGCCCGCGGCGCGCATTTCCCAATGTAACAGACCCACCGCATTTTGTTCGTCATCATCCGAGCGGAAGGAATTGGAACAGACCATTTCGGCCAGATCGCCGGTGCGGTGGGCGAAGGTTTCGATCTTGGGGCGCATCTCATGGATCACGACGTGCACGCCCATTTGCGCGGCCTGCCACGCGGCCTCAGACCCGGCCATGCCGCCGCCAACGATGTGAAGTGTGTCCGTCATTGTTGCCATTCCGGCGGGCGCTTTTCGATGAAGGCGGCGATGCCTTCTTCGGTGTCGCGATGGAGCATGTTTTCGACGATCACGCCCTTGGTGTAATCATAGGCCTCATCGAGGCCCATTTCGAGCTGTGCGTAGAAGGCTTCCTTGCCGATTTTAACGGCAGAGGCGAGTTTTGAGGCCAGCGTTGTCGCGAGGTCTTGTGTGGCTGTTTCCAGCTCATCTGCGGGCACGGCGCGGTTGATGAGGCCGTAGGCGCGGGCCTGTGCGGTGTCCATGAATTCACCCGTCGTCAGCATCTCAAAGGCTTGTTTACGTGGGATATTTCGAGACAGCGCCACCATCGGGGTGGAGCAAAAAAGACCCACATTCACGCCGTTGACGCCAAACCGTGTACCTTCGGCGGCCACGGCCAGATCGCAGGACGCGACGAGCTGACAGCCCGCGGCGGTTGCAATGCCGTGCACCTGGGCGATGACCGGCTGGGGCAGGGTGCGAATGGAGGTCATGACGCGCGCACAGCGGGTGAAGAGATCGGTAAAATAGGCTTTGCCGCCGTCTTCGGCCTGACGCCCTTGGGTCATTTCCTTGAGGTCGTGACCGGCGCAAAAGGCTTTGCCTTCACCCGACAGGATCACAGCGCGGATACTCGTGTCTGGTTTCAGCGCGTCGAATTCCGTTTGCAACGCGGCGAGCATGGCATCGGAGAGCGCATTGAGCCGCTCCGGCGCGTTGAGACGCAGATGCGCGATGCCGTCTTGATCGGTACGGGTGAGAATTGCCATCTTGTCACTCCCATTTGGCTGTGATCCCCTTTTAGGCGGAAAATCAGAGGGACGAAAGTATGCCACCGAAGGCAACAGCAAAAGACATCATGGACGCGATTGAGCGGGAATTTCCGCAGGTGGCGGGGGATTTTTCGATTGAGACGTTGGAGGCGGGCCGGGTGACGGTGCGGCTCAACGTGCAGGACAAGCATTTGCGGCCTGGGGGCACGGTGTCGGGGCCGTCGATTTTCGGGTTGGCGGATGTGTCGGTCTGGATTGTGACCATGTCGATGATCGGGCCGCAGACGATGGCCGTGACGACCAATGCGTCCTTGGATTTCATGCGCAAACCCGAGGCGGGGCGGGATTTGCTGGCCGAATGCCGTTTGTTGAAACTGGGCCGCGTCTTGGCGGTGGGCGATGTGCTGATTTACTCAGAGGGCAATGAGGATCCGGTGGCGCGGGCGTCGATGACCTACTCGATCCCGCCTGCGCGCTGAGCCCGATCCTTAGCCGTCATGCGCCAGACGAGGCCGTGCCAGGTGCCGATGGGCGGGTACGGCTCATCGAAATCCAAACTGGGTATGCGCGTCAGGCCAAGGCGGGCCATAACGGCTTGGGAGCGGGTATTGTCCCGGGCCGTATAGGACAGGATATGAGGCAGCCCTGCGCGCGAGAATACATCCTCAAGACAGAGTGTGGCCGCGCGCGTGGCGATGCCTTGGCCCCAAAACGGGCGCGCGATGCGCCAGCCGATTTCGTCATGCGGGCCGAGAGGATGCGCTGGATCGGGAAGGTGCTGGACACCCACATAGCCCGCGAAATCACCGCCCTCGAACACGGCCATGCGGCCATAGCCTTTGGCGGAATGTGCCGCGATGTATTTGTGCAATTTCTCCTCCGCGTCAGCGCGCGAGATCGGACCACCGAGGTCATGCATCACATGAGGATCAGAATGTAAATCACTGAAATCATTCAGGTCAGACATCTCAAAAGGGCGCAAGCTCAGAGCCATCCCGCCGCGCCCCACAACAGGCCGAACCCGATCACCGCGCCACTGATCAATGCAGAATAGCCCGCCAGCTTCCACTTAGAAAACGGACGCTCGCCATAGGTGCGGCCATTGATGCCGGAGACAACGATTTTGTAGGGCTTGCCCGCATAGCTGTAGTGCAGGATCCAGACCGGCAACAGGATGCGGCGATAATGGATGCCCGATGTGTCCGTGCGGTAGCGGATGGAATGCACGCGGGAGCGATTGATGTGACCCTTGATGCGGTTGCGGATCAAAAGGTCCTTATCCTTGCGGTTGGAACGTAACCCCTCTGAGACGGACATGTGGTGGCGTTCCGCGGCGAACCCAGCGAGGTAACCCGCACGGTAACTTCGCAGCTTAGTGGGCTGAAATTCATGCAAAATCCCGTCTCGGATCAGAGGGGTCACATGGGTCGACGCGGGCACGAGTAAATCGTCGAATGTGATGTTCATTGCGCCTGAGACGTTATGCGTGCGTTTGTTGTCGCCCGAGCCGGTTGTGTATTTGGCCCAGTAGGACACCGCCTCTTTGGTATCAAACGTCCAGAACGGTGCATAAAGCCCGGCGACGCGGGCCGGGGCGACCTGTTCGGCCAGATCAGAGGGCGCGGCGATCCGGGACTTGGCCCACCGTTGCGCATTGCCTTGGGCGGTGTTTTCCTGCGTGGAAAAGGGGATGAGCGCCATCGTGTCATAACCGTCCACCGGTTGGCTGATCACAACGGAGCCTTCGCAATAGGGGCAATTCTCTGACAGTTTCTGACTCGTAAAAATCACGCGCCCCCCGCAGGTTACGCATTGATGTTCAAGCTCAGCTGGTCGGGTCGCGGGTTCCTCCTCTGGGGCATTTGGGTCATAACCATACTCGATCCGTGCTTCGGCATCATCGGGGTGGGCCAAATCGCGCACATGCCCGCAGCTTTGACAGGTGAGCCCGCCCTCAGATGGGTCAAACAGGCTTTGCCCGCCGCATTTCGGGCATTGCAACGCGCCTTGGGTGACGCCGGGCGGGGCCGCATCCACCATCAGTCGCTCTCCGCCAAAGCCGCGAGGATTTCGAGCAGGATGCGCAGGCGAAGCTGGCCTCGCTCCCACGCGCCGGCCAAATCGCCGGAAACGCCCCAGTCCCCAATGATCGTGGCCAGAAACCAGACCCCACCGAACCAGATGAAAATGAGGGACCAGCCACCCACAGAGCGCAGAAACCCGGCAGAGCCTTGTTTCAACTCATGCTTGGCCTCGCGGATCTGAATGACCTTCACCACCTGAACCATGCCCACGCCCGTGGAGATCGCGAACAGGGCGAGGGTGGCCCAAAACGGGCCAGATGTGATCATATCCATGCGAGATACTGGCCTGTTTTGTGGGGTAAAATAATACCTAAATCGTAATGCATTGTTTTTGCTTGTGAATTACTGGTTTGCCTGTGTTGACTATGCGCGCCCATGCTGTAGAACGCGGCGATCAAACGATACCCCAGAAGGTAAGACAGATGAAAACCTATTCTGCCACTCCGGCGGACATCGACAAGAAATGGATCCTGATCGACGCAGAAGGCGTTGTTCTGGGCCGTCTTGCGTCGATCGTCGCCACGCGGCTCCGCGGAAAGCACAAAGCCAGCTTCACGCCCAACATGGACATGGGCGACAACGTGATCGTCATCAACGCCGATAAGGTGCAGGTGACGGGCAAGAAGCGCGACAAACCGAATTACTGGCACACTGGCTATCCGGGCGGCATCAAATCCCGCACCACCGGTCAGATCCTCGAAGGCGCGCATCCTGAGCGCGTGGTCATGCAGGCCGTCAAGCGCATGCTGCCGGGCAACCGCCTGAGCCGTCGCCAGATGACAAACCTGCGCGTTTACGCAGGCGCCGAGCATCCCCATGACGCCCAGACCCCTGAGGTGCTGGACGTGAAATCCATGAACGCGAAAAACACGCGGGTAGGTGGCTAATGACTGAAGAAATCAAATCCCTCGAAGGTCTCGAAGCCGTGGCCGAAGGCGTGGACGCACCTGTGGTCGAAGAGGCCGTGAACCGTGAGCCGGTGCGCGACGAGTTTGGCCGGGCCTATGCCACGGGCAAGCGCAAAGACGCGGTCGCCCGTGTTTGGATCAAGCCGGGCTCCGGCAAGGTCGAAGTCAACGGCAAGGAAATGAACGCGTACTTTGCCCGTCCGGTGCTGCAGATGATCCTGCGCCAGCCCTTCTCTGTGGCCGGTGTCGAAGATCAGTTTGACGTAATGGCGACGGTCAAGGGCGGTGGTCTGTCCGGTCAGGCCGGTGCGGTCAAGCACGGTATTTCCAAGGCGCTGCAGCTTTATGATCCGTCGTTGCGCTCTGCGCTCAAGGCGGCTGGGTTCCTGACCCGCGACAGCCGTGTGGTGGAACGTAAGAAATACGGTAAGCGTAAAGCGCGCCGGAGCTTCCAGTTCTCAAAGCGTTAAGCTTTATGCAGTCAAACATGAAAACCGCCCCGTCGTGGGCGGTTTTTTTGTGCGCCTCACCGCTTTGTTTGGACACACCTGTCTCACCTTCGCTGCTCTTCGCGACGAAGGCGTGAACTCGCGCTTGCTTCGCGCGGCATCCTCCGTCTACCTGAGCAAAAGATCGCAGGACAGCACATGGCGTCGACGCTTTATGAAAAATACGGCGGGTTCAAAACCGTCAGCCGGGTGGTCATGACCTTCTATGAATTGGCGCTGGACAGTGATCAGATCGGCGCGCATTTCGAAAATGTCGATATGGCGCGGCTGATCGACCATCAAACAAAATTCGTGGCCTCGCTTTTGGGTGGGCCGGCCTCGTTTGGCGATGATCGTCTGCATCAGGTGCACGCCCATCTCGATATCACCGATGCGGATTTTGATGAAATGGCGGTGCTTTTGGGGGAGGCCCTTGAAGAGCATGGGATGAACCCGTCGGATATTGAGCTTGCCGTCGCCGCGGTTGAGGCCAAGCGCCACGTCATCGTGAAACGCGCTGCATGAGCCTTTAGCAGATCAATGAGCAGCTGTTGCGCTCTATCGGCGTGGGCATTGCGATCCTGCGCTTTTCAGATTTGCAGTTTTACTTTCACAACCCGTCCTTCGCGATCCGGTTTCTGCGCTATCTGGAGCGACGCAATGAGAGCCACCACCACAAATGACAGGCGCGCATTGGCCTTGGCACCGGGGCTGCTGTGGGGTCGGTCGTGGGCGTGCAGACATATGTCTATGACGTGTTTGGCCCAGCGGTGAACCTGGCCGCACGGATGCAGACCTATGCCAATCCGATGAAGATCGTCTGCCCGGCGGAGATGAAGGTGGAACTGATCGATGGGTTTCAGCTTGATGATATCGGGCGCTATGAGATCAAGGGCATGGGTGAGATGGATCTGTGCACAGTGACGCCGAACTTGTTCATGGCGCGGCGCTGAAGGTTCTTTTCTCCGAACAAGGATATCCTTGGGGGCCAGCCCCCAAACCCCCGGAGTATTTCTGGCAAGATGAAGCCGAGGACGTCGCTTGTCTTGGGCGGGCCGCGCTTTTATACGGGCGCGAAAAGAATGAGGTCAGGCGTGCAGTACAGGCGAGAGATTGACGGGCTAAGGGCGGTGGCGGTACTGCCGGTGATCTTGTTCCATGCGGGCCTGACCTTTTGGAGCGGCGGCTTTGTCGGCGTGGACGTGTTTTTCGTCATATCAGGCTATCTCATCACAACCATTCTGATCACGGAGCGGGAGGCGGGGACGTATTCCCTGCTTGGCTTTTATGAGCGGCGCGCGCGGCGGATTTTGCCCGCGCTTTTCGTGGTGTTGCTGGCCACGGTGCCTTTTGCCTGGGCCTGGATCCCGCCCTATCCGTTTGAGGATTATGCGCGCAGTCTGGCCTTTGCGGCGCTCTTTATTTCCAACGTGCATTTTCTGGAACATGGTGGGTATTTTGACCTGTCGGCTGATCTGCGCCCGCTCTTGCACACCTGGAGCTTGGCGGTGGAGGAGCAGTATTATCTGATCTTCCCCTTGGTCTTGGTGCTGTTGGGCGCGTTCGGGCGGGTCAAGCATCTGATCTGGTTTTTGCTGTTCGCGGCGGCCTCGCTGGCGGTGGCGGAATGGGGCTGGCGGACCTATCCCAACCAGAACTTCTATTTCACGCCCTCGCGATTTTGGGAGCTTTTGGCGGGCTCGATCTGTGCGGCGCTTTTGTTCAAACGCGACCCCTTTGACAGTGATCTGCTGGCCGGGTTGGGGCTGGCGATGATCCTTTATTCGGTGGTGTTTTTCGATGCGACGCTGCCTTTTCCCTCGCTTTACACGCTGGTGCCGGTGGTGGGGACGTGCCTCATCATTCTCTTTGCAAAACAAGGGGGTTACACTGCAAAGCTCTTGTCCGTGGGGCCGATGGTGTGGATCGGGTTGATCAGTTATTCGGCCTATCTGTGGCACCAGCCGCTCTTTGCCTTTGCGCGGATCAAGAGCCTGTTGGAACCGAGCTTGCCCTTGATGTTGGGGCTTGCGGTGGCCTCGCTCGTGTTGGCCTATCTGACCTGGCGGTTTGTTGAGCAACCGTTCCGAGGCAAAGCGCCGCTGATCCTGCCGGGGCGACGAGCGTTGTTGAGCGCATCCGCGGTGGGCATTGCCGTTTTTGCGACATTCGGGCTCTGGGGTAAGTTTGCCGAAGGGTTCCCCAGCCGTCTCAACCTTGGGCAATCGGCCTATCTGGATCAACTCTATGAACAGACCACCACGCACGAATTGGGCGGCAAATGCCCCAATCAAACAGGCCGTGCCGTGCGGTCCTTGTGTGAGTTCTATAGCACCGAGGCCCCCGACCGCGTGATTGCCATCACCGGCGACAGCCATTCCAACATGCTCTTGCCCGGCTTTGACCCGCTGTACCAAGACCTCAACGCACGTGTCCTGATTGGGCACAGCGCGGGCTGTCCGCCGCTGTTGGGCGTGTGGCAGTCGCGGCTCGATGGGGCGAGCCAGCAATGCCATTCCGCGGCGCGCCAATATGCCGATCTGATCGCGGAGCAAAACGTGGATACCATCATTTTGGCCGCGCGCTGGTCGCTTTACGCCACGGGCGATTATGACGGGCCGGACCCGCGGTTTTGGCTGCGCGCGGAGGAGCGGGGCGGCAAACTGAACGCCGATCTGGCGCTTGCGAACTTTGAGAAGGGCTTGCGCGAGACGCTGGCCTACTATGCCGAGAATGAGATTGAGATGATCATCGTCTCGCAAGTGCCGCAGCAGCGGCTGATCCCGGGGGTTCTGGTGCAGGACGCGATGATGCTGGGCCTCTCTGATGATGAGGCGCGCGCGCTCTTTGAACACACGTTCGTGTCGCGCGGCGAAAGCGACCGGTTGCAATCCACCGTGCGGGGCGTGGTGGCACAGGCGGCGGAGGAGTTCGGCGCACAGATTGTGACCTTTGATGAGGTCTTTGCCGATGGCGACAGCTTCGCCTGGATCAAGGAAGACGACGCGCTTTACATGGATGACGATCACGTCTCCGCCGAGGGCGCGCGGCGGATGGCACCGAAATTCAAAGAGGCGCTTACCGGTCCGGCGGAATAAGGCCCAAGCCCCGCAGGTAAACACCGATCCCGGTTTCAAGCAGGTCTTCGGGCGAAAACGGGCTTTGGGTGCCGGGCGAATTGCGCGCGAAAAGCTCGACCACGCCGTG
>JBCCDT010000106.1:0-14431 GCA_039030635.1 Pseudomonadota bacterium | reverse complement strand
CGTCCCCTCTTATGCTCGGCACATCGCAATATCCCTCACCTGCTGTCTTGGCGGAGGCCTTCCGCCGATCCGGCGCGTCTGTGGCCACTGTCTCTGTCCGGCGAGAGGCCGGGGGCGACACGGCAGGCCAGGACTTTTGGGCGCTTATCGAACAGTTGGGCGTGGCCATCCTGCCCAACACCGCCGGGTGCCATTCCGTCAAAGAAGCCGTAACCACCGCCCATATGGCGCGCGAACTTTTTGACACGACGTGGATCAAGCTTGAGGTGATCGGTCATGGCGACAGCCTGCAACCCGATCCCTTCAACACGCTGGAGGCGGCCCGCATCCTGTGCGAGGACGGGTTTGAGGTCTTCCCCTATTGCACCGAGGATCTGGTTCTGTGTGAACGTTTAGTGGAGGCAGGTTGCGAGGTTTTGATGCCTTGGGGCGCGCCCATTGGCACGGGGCTCGGGCTCAACAACATTTTCGGGCTGCGCGCGCTGAGGGCGCAGTTTCCGGACATTCCGCTGGTGATTGATGCGGGGCTCGGCCTGCCCAGTCAGGCGGCCCATGCGATGGAGCTTGGCTATGACGCGGTGCTTTTGAACACAGCCGTGGCCAAGGCGGGCGATCCTGCCGCCATGGCCGACGCCTTTGGCAAGGCGGTCGTGGCCGGACAGTTGGCATATGCCGCTGACCCGATGGAACCCCGCGATATGGCCGCCCCCTCCACCCCGGTTTTGGGGCAGGCGATCCTATGAGTTTGCACGGCTTCTACCCCATTTTCGACGATGTCGCCTGGCTGCGGCGCCTGCTGCCGATTGGCATAAAACTGGTGCAGATGCGCCTGAAGGATCGCACAGTGGATGACCTGCGCATGCAACTGAGCGAGGCGCGTGATCTCTGCAACGCGGCAGGCGCAGTGCTGGTGGTCAATGATTACTGGGACCTCGCGATTGAGCTGGGTTGCGACTGGGTGCATCTGGGCCAAGAGGATCTGGACAGTGCAGACATTGCTGCCATCCGCGCCGCGGGTCTAAAGCTGGGCATATCAACCCATGACGATGCGGAGCTGGAACGCGCGCTGGCCTTAAGCCCTGATTACGTGGCGCTTGGTCCGATCTACCCGACGATCCTGAAAAAGATGAAATGGCATCAACAAGGCGTCGAGAAACTGACCGATTGGAAGGCGCGCATTGGCGACATCCCTTTGGTGGCCATCGGCGGTATGTCGGTGGACCGCGCGCCGGGTGCGCTGGCGGCGGGGGCCGATATCGTCTCAGCCGTGACGGATATTACGCTCAACGATGACCCCGAGGCGCGGGTGCGCGCGTGGCTGGAGGTCTTTGCATGACCCGTTACAGCCGACAGATTTCGGTAGAGGGTTTTGGCCCGCAAGGACAGGCGCGCTTGCAAGCGGCCTCGGTCCTTGTGATCGGCGCAGGCGGGTTGGCAGCGCCCGTGCTGCAATATCTGGTGGGTGCGGGTGTGGGTCAGGTGCGGATTGTGGACCCGGATGTTGTGGCCCTGTCGAACCTGCATCGCCAGACCCTGTTCCGCATGGGCGATATCGGCAAGCCCAAGGTCGAGATCGCCGCCAAGGCCATGAGCGCGCTCAACCCCGAAACTCAGGTGACCCCGCTCCAGCAAGCCTTTGATCCGGGCAATGCTCGTGCGCTTGCCCATGGGATGGATCTGATCCTGGACTGTGCGGATAGTTTTGCCGCCAGCTACATCGCGTCCGATCTTTGCCTCACCACCGGGCAACCGCTGATCAGTGCCAGCATTGTGGGTCGATCAGGCTATGCTAGCGGGTTCTGCGGCGGGGTCGCACCGGGGTTGCGCGCCATTTTCCCCGATTTGCCCGACCACATGGGATCGTGCGCCACAGATGGCGTGCTTGGTCCCTCGGTGGGCGTGGTGGGCGCTTTGCAAGCTGAAATGGCCATCGCCGTGCTGACCGGGGCCACCCCATCGCCGTTGGGCCAGTTGGTCACCTATGATGCCGACGGCACACGCTTTGGCGGCTTTCGCTTTGATAGCGCCGCGAACCCGGCACCCGACCCCGCCTTTATCGCCGTAAGTGATGTCCGGCCCGATGACTTCCTGATTGACCTGCGTGCCGAGAATGAGACCGGACCGGCCCTGCCCGCGCAGGCCACGCGCCACGGCGTGGACAGTTTTAATGCCGGAGGCCTGAGCCCGGCGACAGATCAACGTGCCGTTCTGGCCTGCCGGTCGGGTCTGCGGGCCTGGCGCGCGGCAGAGCGGCTATCAACCTATTGGGCCGGTGAGATCAAACTCATCGCGCTTGGAGACACACAAGGAGACACCCCATGAAATACTTGATCACGGCGGCGACGCTGTTGCTGGCAACCCCGGCCATTGCGCAGGACAAGATGACGATCCTGCTGGATTGGTTCATCAACCCCGACCACGGCCCGATCATCCTGGCACAAGAGCTGGGATATTTCGCCGATCAAGACCTTGAGGTTGAGATCATTCCCCCGGCGGACCCGTCCGCTCCGCCTCGCCTTGTCGCGGCGGGTCAAGGTGATCTCGCCGTCAGCTATCAGCCCAGCCTGCATTTGCAGGTTGCCGAAGGCCTGCCGTTGGTGCGCGTGGGCACTTTGGTGGCCACCCCGCTGAATTGTTTGCTGGTGCTTGAGGACGGCCCGATCAAGGAGATCGGCGATCTCAAGGGCGGTAAGATCGGATTTTCCGTGGCCGGGGTCGAAGAGGCCGTGCTGACCGCGATGCTGTCGCGCTATGACGTGGCGCTGGACGATGTGGAACTGGTCAATGTGAACTTCTCCCTGTCACCATCCTTGATGTCAGGACAGGTCGATGCGGTGATCGGCGCCTACCGGAATTTTGAGCTGAACCAGATGGATATCGAAGGCGTGCCCGGCAAGTGTTTTTATGTCGAGGAAGAAGGCGTGCCGACCTATGATGAACTGATCTATGTGGCCAATCCCGACCTGATGGACCGTGACGCGCTGCGCCGGTTCATGCGCGCGACCGAGTTGGCCACGCAGTATATCGTGAACAATCCGGAGGCGAGCTGGGAGGTCTTCAAAGGCTACTCCACCGAGCTGGATGACGAACTGAACGCACGCGCCTGGGTTGACACGCTGCCCCGGTTTGCCCTGCGGCCAGAGGCGCTGGATGCCGGACGCTACACGCGGTTTGAGGCATTTTTGGCCGAGTCCGGACTGATCGAAGGCACCCGCAGCGTGCCGGAACTTGCCATCGATCTGGGGGCAGAATGACCTACGGCACCACATTCACCGCCTTGCGTGACGGCGCGGGGGAGGTCTGGCCGGCCTATACAGAACACGCATTTGTCCAGGGCCTGGGCGATGGCAGCCTGTCGCGGGCGTGCTTTCTGCATTACCTCGTGCAGGATTACGTTTTCCTCATTCATTTCTCCCGCGCTTGGGCGCTGGCCGTGACCAAGGCGGATACAGTCGAAGAAATGCGCCTGGCCGCAGGCACCGTGAACGGGCTGATCAATGATGAGATCGCTCTGCATATCGGTCTCTGTGCAGAGGCAGGGATTTCTGAGAATGCGCTGTTTGCGGCCGAAGAACGGCCCGAGAACCTCGCCTATACGCGGTATGTGCTCGATGCCGGGCATTCGGGCGATTTCCTTGATCTTCTGGCCGCACTTGCGCCATGTGTCATGGGCTATGGGGTCATCGGCGAGACGTTGTCGCGCACCGCTGGGTCCGACACATATCGCGACTGGATCAACACCTATGCCGGGGCAGAGTATCAATCGCTCTGCGTTGATGTGGGCAAGTTGATGGACGGTGCGGTGGCGCGGCGTTTGGGTGATGATCCACAAACCAGTCCGCGTTGGGCAGCACTGCAAAAGCGGTTCACCACTGCCACGCGGTTGGAGGTGGGGTTTTGGGACATGGGCCTGACACCGTGAGCGCCGCCCCTGCCCTACATCTGTCAGGACGTGCCTCTATCGCGGACACGCCGGTTTTCAGCGGGCTTGATCTGACCGCAGAGGCGGGTGAATGGACGGTGCTTCTGGGGGCCAGCGGGGTGGGCAAATCAACGGTGTTGAAGCTCTTTGCCGGGTTGGCGGATGGGATCGACCTGCAAGGGACGCTCGCCGCTGACCGCGGCTCGCTCACGGACAATGTCGCACTGATGGCGCAGGATGATCTCTTGATGCCGTGGCTGAGCGCACTGGACAACGTGCTGATCGGGGCCCGTCTGCGCGGAGAAAGACCCGACAGGACGCGCGCGCAGGAGCGGCTGGCGCAGGTGGGGTTGGAAGACAAAGCGCATGCGACCCCATCTCAGTTGTCAGGCGGGCAGCGTCAACGCGTGGCCCTCGCCCGAACCTTGATGGAAGATCGCCCTGTCGTTTTGCTGGATGAGCCGTTCTCAGCCCTTGATGCGTTGACCCGCGCCCAGATGCAGGAACTGAGCGCGGATTTGCTGACCGGGCGCACAGTCTTGCTGGTCACCCATGACCCGGTTGAGGCGGTGCGCCTGGGGCATCGCATCTTCATCATGACGCCCACGGGGCTGCGCCCTGTCCCCACGCCCGATGGCCCCACACCGCGTACGCTGGATGCGCCAGACATCCTGACCGCGCAAGCCCGCCTTTTGACCCAACTCAGAGAGCCGACCCAATGAGCATCACCGAAACCTTGCGCGCCAGCGTGCAATCCGATTGGGACGCCGCGACGCGCCATCCTTTCACCAATGCGCTGGTGGATGGCAGCCTAGATCCCAGGCTGATGGCGGGGTATCTGCAGCAAGATTACCATTTCATCGATGGCTTTGTGCGGCTTTTGGCGTCCGCCATTGCCCATGCACCGACACTGGCCGATAGCGTGCCGGCGGCGCAGTTTCTGGGCCTCGTGACCGGCCCGGAGAACACTTATTTCCTGCGCAGTTTCGAGGCGCTGAGTGTCTCCGCCGAGGCACCCCCCGCGCCCGAGACCGTGGCCTTTCAAGATTTGATGACCCGCGCGCGTCAGTCTGGGCGCTATGAGGTCATGATCGCGGTGCTGGTCGTGGCCGAATGGGTGTATCTGGACTGGGCCGATCCCCACGCGGACCGCGCCGCCAATCTGCCTTTCTGGCTGGGCGAGTGGATCACGTTACATGCAGGCGACGGCTTTGCCGGTGTGGTGGCGTATTTGCGCGACCAGCTGGACCAGGTGTGGGACGGTCTTGATGCCACGGCCCGAGACGACGTGACGGAGACCTTTCAAGAAGCGGTCCGGCTGGAGCGCGCTTTCTTTGATGCCGCCTGGGCCGGGTTTGGGTCTGCCCCGTGACAGGCTGGCGCGCAGCCCTTGTGTCCTTTGTCGGGGTCATTGCGGCCTGGCAGATGCTGGTGACCGTCACGGACCTGCCGCGCTTTATCCTGCCTGGGCCGATGTTGGTGGCCGAAACGATCTGGACAAGCCGCGTCGTGCTGGCAGAAAACGCCTGGATCACGATCCTCGAAGTGTTGATCGGGTTGGTCCTGGGGGCCTGCCTTGGCGCGCTTTCAGCCATTGGGCTGGCCGCCTCGCCCATGGCGCGTGCGCTGATCCGGCCCATGCTTGTCTTTAGCCAGGCTGTGCCGGTTTTTGCCCTCGCACCGATCCTGACACTGTGGCTGGGGTTCGGGCTTTGGTCCAAGATCACCATGGCGCTGATCATCATCTACTTTCCCGTCACATCCGCCTTTTTCGACGCGCTG
The DNA here is from genome assembly GCA_039030635.1 of Pseudomonadota bacterium. Lineage (GTDB taxonomy): Bacteria > Pseudomonadota > Alphaproteobacteria > Rhodobacterales > Rhodobacteraceae > Roseovarius. The sequence goes on along the minus strand of JBCCDT010000106.1, from coordinate 8,727 downwards.
ATGCGCACCAACCGGGATTGGCTCGGGATGGCCAAGGTCATGGGGGCCACGCCCGCGCGCATCATGTGGCATATCCGCATTCCCGCGGCCCTGCCCGGCCTGGCCTCTGGTCTGCGCCTTGCGGCCGTCTATGCCCCTATTGGGGCGGTGATCGGTGAATGGGTCGGGGCGTCGCGTGGGCTGGGGTACCTGATGCTGCTGGCCAATGGCCGGGCCAAGACCGATCTGATGTTTGCCGCGCTGATCGTGCTCGCCGTGTTCACAATCTTGCTGCACACAGGCGTGCATCACCTTTGTCGGCGCTACCTGGATCGGCACGGCGCGTAGGCGCACGGCCTGGTCCTTTGGGGTCGACAGGCCGCGTCGGGCTATGCCAAACACCGCTGAGCTTTGCCCTCATGGAGACCGCTGTGGCGCACCCGCATTCTGTGACCCTGATTTTCGCGTCGCAACGCAGTGGATCCAAGCTTTTGTGCGATGATGTGGCCAGCCTAGGCGGCATGGGCCGCCCGAGAGAGCAGTTCAACTATATCTTGCCGTGGCAAGACACGCGCGGAGAGCAGGATGTGTTCGACGCGATTGCGAGTGGTGCCACGCGCCGCAATCCGGACGTCGGATCAGTGAAAGTGATGGTCAGTCAGGTCCGGCCTATCAACCGATATCTGACCGGCCAGACCTCCGTTCCGGAACCCGAGGCGATGCAGAACATCATCGAGTGGAGCAAAGCCCGCTTTGAGCGTGTGATGGTTCTGGTTATCACCCGCGATGGTCAGCTGGATCAGGCAATCTCCCGCATCGTGGCGCGCACGACCCAGATCTACCACAGCCCCAAAGGCACCCATGAGGACACCGACCTGCTCAATGTGATGCAAAGCGTGGATGCCAATTTTAGATGGAAAATCCTGCATGAGGTTTGCCTCATCAAATCCGAAACGGACATGCTGCGGACCCTGGCGCAGGACAATCCCAATCTGGCGCTTTTGGTGCACTACGAGGAACTGACGGCATCGGTTGAGAACACGTCCTTGCGGTTGGTGGATCATGCCAGATCGCTTGGCTTTTCGCCGGACCACGAGGTTGCAACGCGCAAGTTGAGCAAAATGATTGACCGCGCGCAGATCACGGCGATCAAACAAGATTTCGTCGCGTTCCTGCACGATCAGATAGGCGAATGGGTGCCCGAAGAGCTTTAGCCCATGCGGGCCCAGAGCGTGTCACAGAGTGGCGGTATGCGGGCCTCAATCGCCTCCATCGCATCCACGATCAAATCTTCGCGCCAGCGTCGCCCGGCGATTTGCACGCCAATGGGCTGTGGGCCATGGGGGAGGTCGGCCACATGCGTCGGAAGATTGCCCGCAGGCAGGCCGAGGAAGTTCATGATGAATGACCAATGCGCCCCGCCCAACGCATCCCGCACGCCCTCGTCCCCTTCGGCATCCCGGCCCGGTGCAAAGAACGGTTTGAGCATGAACGGGCTGAGCACAAGCGGGTATTCCTCAAGGAACTCTGACCAGACGCGCGCATAGAATGACCGTTGCGCCAGAGTGCGGATCAAATCGGCCCCCTCCAGCGGGGGGAACTGCCGGTAATATTCTTCGAAGATCGCGTTGAGTGTCGCGGAGCCATGGGCCTGAATGTCGCGATCCAGCATCACCTTCACTTCGCCCAACAGGGCGCGATAGCCGATCTCACCGGTGTCTCGGGCCAGCGGAGGCTCCACCGCGTCGACGGCATAGCCCGCGTCCGATAGGGCAGAGGCCGCCGCCTCAATCGCCGCTCTCACCTCGGGGTCCAGACCAAAGCCGAAATCGTCATAGGAGACGGCCACGCGGATCGGCCCGTCGATCTTGGGACCACGCCAAGGTAGCGGCACATGGAACGGGTCGCGCGGATCAGGGGCCACGCAGACCGGCATCGACAGGTGCAAATCCGCGGCATTGCGCGCGATCAGGCCCTGCACCGACATCGATTGCGCCAAGAGGCCCCGTTCGGAGGTTTGACTTGGGTTCCAGGCGGGCACGCGGCCGAGCCCCGGTTTGACGGTCACCGCGCCGTTCGCAGCCGCCGGAAACCGCAAAGAACCACCGATATCATTGCCATGACCCAACGCACCAATCCCCGCCATCACGGCCGAGCCTGCCCCGCCAGAGGATCCTCCGGCGGAGATATGCGGCCCCCACGGGTTGTGGGTGCGGCCAAAGAGCGGGTTATCGGTGTCGGCGCGAAAGGAAAATTCGGGCGTGTTGGTGCGCCCAATCACGATGGCACCTGCCGCCTTCAGATTGCGCACGATGGGCGCATCGCCCGGCGCGATCATATCTTTGAACGCCGTGACACCGTTGCTGGTGGCGTGGCCTTTTTGATCGACATTGATCTTGATCGTGACAGGCACACCATGAAGCGGCCCCTTCGGCCCGTCATGCGCATCGAGGGCCTCCGCGTCGGCGCGCGCCTCGTCGGCGAGATTCTCAACCACCGCATTGAGCACCGGATTTGCTGCCTCCATCCGCGCGATTGCCGCCTCGGTGACCGCGAGCGCTGTGAGGCTGCCGGATTGCGTCGCGTTGACAATCTCGGTTGCGCTGAGCTGCCAGATCGGACGCGTGACGGTCATGTGCTGTGTGCCCCCCGATGGCGTTGGTCGGGGCCGGTTTGTCGGCCCCAACCCTGTTTGCAAATCTTCACACCAAGGCGATCAAACGGCAAGGCCCGCCTGTGCCGCCCTGATGTTTTGGCGCGCCCACCACCAATGTGGCCCCGGTCACTGGCAGCTGATCCAGGTTGGCCATGTTTTCCACCGCCCAGCGATTAGCAGGAAGCCACCTGTAATGAGTCGCGAAATCCGCCGACAGGCCATAGTCAATCGACAGAGTATCCACGGCCACACCCACCACATCGGCCTCTTCAATCAACATGCTCACGGCCTCCACGTGGAAGCCCGGGAAATGCATCTTGCCCTCATCATCGGCATTGCGGAACCCTGGCGTGCCAAGCTTGTCATGCCAGCCCGCGTTTTGCGCCACGCAAGCGCCCTGTGGAATGGGGCCGTTCGCGGCGATCCAGGCCTTGAGGTCGTCCGGTGTGATCTGCGCATCCGGGTCTGCATCGGCCTTTTCGCGGATGTCCACAATAGCCAGAGGCGCGACAAGCGATTCAACCGGCACCTCGTCAATGGTCGTGCCGCCATCAGTGAAATGCAGCGGCGCATCAATATGCGTGCCGGTATGTTCATTCACCCGCAAGGATTTGAGGTTGAAGCTGTTTTCGGCATAGGTGAACACATCTTCGTCAAAGAATTGCTGCACGCCGAAATAGGTCGGAAAATCATAGGTCAGGGTGTGGGTCATATCCACAACCTGCGTGGCGCCCTGCGCCAGAACGGGTCGGGGGGAAACCGCCGCCGTAGCAGCCAGTGCAGCACCCGCAGCGGCGGACCCTTTGAAAAAATCCCGCCGGTTCAAGGCCTTGCCCTTCACATATTCCATAATCAACGGATGGCACATGATAAAACTCCCTCTTTGTTGGTCCTTTGAATGCCATCAGTATCGGGGAGAGATGTGCGCATCCGCCAGAAAAAACTGACCCCTCATCCCGCTGAGCCGGGCGAGGGGCCGTTTTGGCACCAACCTGCTGCAAACACAGGCAGGCCTCATGGGCGGGCTTTCGCCTTAGGCGGCTTTGCCCGCGATGGGCAAGGTCATCATCATCTTGGCCATCTCATCGAGATCGGCATCGCCCACCGCGCAAGCCGCATTTTGCGACATACCACGATTGGCGTCATTCTTCATCTCTGAGGCCAATGCCGGTGCTGTGACGCCCGCGCATTCGGCAGGCAGCTCCGCGGCGATATTGCAATCGCGCATCAGGGCGGCCAAAGCACCGGGCAAAGCGCCCGCCTCTGCCGCCCCGCCCAAAGCCTGGGACGCGCGGGCGTAGTTCTCAGCCCCGTCCGGTCGGGCCACCAGCCATGGCAAGCTCACCTCAAGGGCGAGACCCGTGGCCAGCCCGTGATGCACCCGCGCCAAGGAACCGAGCGCATGGCTGATATTGTGGCCCATATGGGTGTTACAATTGTGCAGCGCGAGACCGGCCACCGTGCTGGCCCAAAGAACATGGCCACGCGCCTCAATATCCCTGCCATCGGCCACCGCGCGCGGCAGGAATTCTTTGAGCAGGCGCAATGCCTCAAGCCCATAGAGCAGACCTGCGGGGCTGGTTGTGCCTGCGGTTGATCCCTCCAGCGCATGTGCCACCGCATCAATGCCCGTCCAGGCGGTGATGTGGGGCGGCAAGCTGAGGGTTAGCTCAGGGTCCAGCACGGCCTGCGCAAACATCAACTCTTCGCCCCAGTACCAGCTTTTTGAGCCCTCGGGCGTCGACACAACCGAGGTCCGCGTGACCTCGGACCCGGTTCCGGCTGTGGTTGGGATCGCGATGGCTGGCAATGCACCCGCTGGCAGTGGCTTCGCCGCGAGGGCAAACTCCCGCGCCGGCGCACCACTCATCGCAATTGCCGCGACCAGTTTGGCGGCATCCATGGCCGCCCCACCGCCGAGACCCACCACCACCTTGGCGTCAATGTCTCGTGCGCGGGCGCAAAGCTCATCAACCAGCGTTTCCTTGGGTTCGCCCGCCACATCGGCCGCGACCTCATAGGCGATCCCCTTGGCGGCAAGATCCTGCGCCAAGCGATCGGTCACGCCAAGCTCTGCCAGAACGGCATCGGCCACCATCAGCACCGGACCTCCGCCGACATCTGCTACCATGGATGGCAGTTTGGCCACGCGGCCTGGCCCGAATGTGACCGGGGGCACCCGGCCCATATTGAACGTTTTCATGCGACCCTCATTCGCTGGTTTGTCATGCGATGTTTCCGCAGCGTGTCTGACGGCCGATCGCATTTTGCAAATTTGGTAGTTTCATTAGTCCCACCCCGCAAGACGTGATTTGTCAGGTAACGTCGGGACACGTGTTGCGGATGATGCCGCTTAGCGGTCCTGAAATGCGAGGCGCGCGCCCAATGCGCAGTAGATACCACCCACCACCTTGCCCTGCCAACGCAGCACAGACGGGTTGCGCCGCAAGGTTTGCCCCAAACGGCCTGCGGCAATGGAATAGACAATCGTGCTGAGGAACCCGACCAGCGAAAAGATCACGCCCAGGATGATCAGCTGCAGAACAACCCAGCCATTTTCCGGCACGACAAACTGCGGCAGGAACGCCAGGAAAAAGAGCGCTGTCTTCGGGTTCAAAAGCTCCGCCAGGATCGCCTGTCGAAAGGCCTGTGTTGCCGTGATCGGAAGCCGGCCTTGGCCCAGATCAACCGGTGATCTGTCAAAGATGGCCCTGAGGCCAAGATAGACCAAGTAGGCCGCACCGAGGTATTTCACGATTGTAAAAAGCGTCGCGGAGGCGGCAATGATGGCGGAAATGCCGATCACGGCCATCATTGTATGGAGAACATCCCCCGCCGTGATACCGGCCCCCGTGGCGATGCCCACTTTCGTGCCAGAAGTAGTGGCCCGCGCAACGGTCAACAGCGTGGCAGGCCCCGGGATGAACACGAACCCAAGGACGATCAAAGTGTAGGTTAACAAAAGGCTCGGGTCGATCATGGCACGGGCTCCATCCCTGTTTGAACGCAAAGCAAGCCACAGCTGTCGTGGGAACGCAAGCGCACACGCCACGTCTGAACCCGCCATGGTGTGGCGGGTCAAAACCAGGGTAGGTGAAACGCATCTCCACTTGCGTTACATTATAACAGAATCTAGATACACCCACGGCGTCGTTGAGGAGGCTCTCATGAGCACGCGCGGAGAAATCATGCAGTCAAGAGTGCTGTCCGTTCTCAAACGTGAGGGCACGGCATTGTCGGCCTATGACGTGCTCGATGCGTTGCGTGCCGAATACCCCAAGATTGCCCCGCCCACCGTTTATCGCGCGCTCAATGCGTTGATTGATAAAGGCGGGGTGCACCGGGTGGAATCGCTCAACGCGTTCATCGCCTGTCGGGAGGATGGCCATGACCACGCGTCGATCATGTCGATCTGCGACGATTGCGGCAGCGTCGAGGAAAACCCCGCACCTGAGTTGATGGCGAATTTATCTGGGGTTCTGGACAAGACCGGTTTTGACGCCCACCGCCATGTGATCGAAGTGCATGGCGTCTGTTCGACTTGCGGGTCGGAGGATGCATCATCTTGACGCCGCAAAGATCCCCTTTGCACCTGCTTTTGATCGGTGCAGCACCCCGGCTGGCGATTGCAGCGGCCCTTGTCGCCATGCTTTGGGTCGGGTTCTTTTGGGCCACTGGCACGCCGGGGGCGCTTTAGATGGGGGTGGTGTCTTTTCAGAACGTGACGCTGGGATATGATCGCCTGCCTGCGGTGCAGCGGCTTGAAACGCAGATCAATGAGGGGTCTTTGACCGCCATTGTCGGCCCGAACGGGGCAGGCAAATCGACGCTCTTGAAAGGGGTAACCGGCCTGTTGTCCCCCATTGAGGGGCAGGTCGAACTCAGTGGGATCGCAGCCGATGACATCGCGTATCTGCCACAGCAATCCGATATAGACCGCAGTTTTCCCATCACCGTGATGGATCTCGTGGCCATGGGTCTGTGGCGTGAGATCGGGTCTTTCGGTTGGCTCGGGCGTGCTCAGCGGGCCAAGGTTTCAGACGCCATCGCGGCTGTGGGCCTCACTGGGCTAGAGCACCGCGCCATCGGGTCGTTGTCAGGTGGGCAGATGCAGCGCGCCCTCTTTGCCCGGCTTCTATTACAGGATGCCAAACTGGTGCTGCTGGACGAACCGTTCACCGCCATCGACGCGCGCACCATGGCGGATCTGTTGCAGATTGTGCGCCGCTGGCATGACGAAGGCCGCACCGTCCTGGCCGTTTTGCATGATCATGACACCGTGAAATCCCATTTCCCACAGACCTTGATGCTCGCGCGGGAGATGGTCGCCCACGGGGCCACGCATCAGGTGATGACAGCCGAGAACCAAATGCGCGCCCGCCAGATGTGTGAGGCCTGCGCCACCATTCCCCACACCTGCGGAAAGTCGGCCGCGTGATCTGGGATCTGGTCATTGAACCTTTTGCGAATTTCGGCTTCATGCGCCGGGCGCTGTTGGGCTGCGTGGCGATTGCCGTGGGGGCGACGCCAGTGGGCGTATTCCTGATGTTGCGCCGGATGAGCCTGACGGGCGATGCCATGGCCCATGCGATCCTGCCGGGTGCTGCGGTCGGCTTTTTGATCTCTGGGCTGTCTTTGGGCGCGATGACCATCGGCGGGCTGATCGCGGGGATGCTGGTGGCGCTGGCCTCGGGCTTTGTCTCTCGCATGACAGCGCTCAAGGAGGATGCCAGCCTGGCTGCCTTCTATCTGATCTCACTGGCGCTTGGTGTGCTGATAGTGTCCACCCGTGGCAGCAATGTGGACCTGATGCATGTCCTTTTTGGCACGGTTCTGGCGCTCGATAATGCCGCGCTTATCCTGCTGTGCTCGATCGCCAGCTTATCCATCCTGACGCTGGCCATCCTCTTTCGTCCACTGGTTCTGGAATGCGCCGATCCACAGTTTCTGCGCTCCGTCAGTAAGCTCAGCGCGGTGACGCATCTGACGTTTCTGTGCCTTGTCGTGATGAACCTCGTCGCGGGGTTTCACGCGTTGGGCACGCTGATGGCCGTGGGGATCATGATCCTGCCCGCCGCCGCCGCGCGGTTCTGGTCGGCCAGTATTGGCGGGCTTTTGGCTATTGCGATGGTGGTCGCCATCGTCTCCAGCATCATTGGCCTGCTGCTATCGTACCACCATTCACTGCCCAGCGGCCCCGCGATCATTCTGGTCGCCGGGATCGTCTATTCACTCTCCCTGATTTTCGGCCCGGTGGGCGGGCTCATCGCCCAAAACCTGCCGCGCCGCCGTCTTGAAACCTGAAAGGACTATCCATGCTGTCTCGTCGTTTGCTTCTTTCCACGGCTCTGGCCGCTGCCACCCTGCCCGGCACTGTTTACGCCAATGAACCGATCAAAGTTGTTGCCACGTTTTCCATCTTGGGGGACATGGTCGGCGTGATCGGTGGCGATGCCATTGAACTCACCACGCTTGTCGGCCCCGATGGGGATGCGCATGTCTATCAACCCACACCTCAAGCCGCCAAAGCGGTGAGCGAGGCCGATGTGCTGATCCTCAACGGGTTGGAGTTCGAAGGCTGGCTGGAGCGTCTGACCGAGGCGGCATCCTTTGACGGCAAACTGGTTGTGGCAACGACGGGCATCGATGCGATCCCGTTTGATGAGCATGACGAGCATCATGACGACCATGATGATCACGCGGACGATGGGCATGATGACCATGGCGACGATCATGCCGCGCAGAAAGACGATGATCACGATCACGACCATGGCGAACATAAGCATGATGAAGATCATGCAGAGCATAAGCACGACGACCACGGTCACGATCACAGCGAGCACAAGCATGATGAAGATCACGCAGGCCATGATGATCATGACCGTGAAGAGCACGCAGATCACGACGACCATGATCACGACAAACACGCAGGCCACGATGACCACGCTGGTCATGATCATGGAGAGTTCGATCCCCATGCCTGGCAGAGCATCGACAACGCGATGATCTATGTCGACAACATCGCCAACGGCCTGGCCCAGGCAGATCCTGACAACGCTTCGACGTTTTTCACCAACCGTGAGGCCTATGTG
>JBCCDT010000105.1:0-14822 GCA_039030635.1 Pseudomonadota bacterium | reverse complement strand
GAAGTTCGAAAGCCATTTGGGGGGCTCCTTTTTGATGCAGGTCGGTCTCCCCTCTAATGAAAGCCGGGGCGGGGGAAGGTCAAGGGCAAAGGGGAATTTTGCGGATCACCGTTGACCAAAGAACAGGCGTTTGAGAGGCCCATATTGACTGATGCCCACGCCAGACAGGATGAGCGCCATGGCCAGCAGCAAGCTGGATGGCAAGGGTTCGGCCAAGACAGTGATGCCGAAGATCACAGACCACACAGGCACCATGTAGTTGACCAGCCCCATGAAGACAGGGCCCGCATCCTTGATCACTTGTATGAGAACGATCTGCGCAATGCCGGTGGGCAAAAGGCCCAAGTAGATCAGCGCCCAAAGGCTACGGCCCTCCGGCCAGGCGGGCCATCCTTCGGACCAAAGCGCATAGGGCGTGAAAAGAAGGGCTGCCACCAGAAGCGTCGCGGCTGCCAGCTCTAACAAGTCGGTTTGCGGGCTGAGACGTGTGCAGATGGACCCCATTGCATAACAACACGCCGCGCCCACACAGGCCAGCCGGGCCAATAATTCCAGATCAGCGCCCGTGGCCGCAAAGGCGCCCGGGCCAATCAGAACGATCACCCCAATCGTACCGGTGCCAAACCCAAGAACCCGTCGCCAGGTCATCCTTTCACCCGGCACAAGCAGATGCGCCAGCGGCAAGGTAAAGAGCGGCACGACGGCCATACACACCCCGGCAAAGCCTGAGGCGACATGCTGTTGCCCCCAACTGAGGAGGGCAAACGGCACGGCATTCGACAGCAAGGCCATACCGCAGATAAACGCCCAAAGCCGCCCTGCCCCACGCCGTGCCGGTATGGATTTGCCACGCGAAAGGTTCAGCGTCAGAAGGAATGCCGCCCCAAGACACAGCCGTACCGCCACCAAGGTGAGCGGGCCCGTCCCTTCCAGCGCAATGGTGGTCGACATGAACGCCGCGCCCCAGATCACGCCTAGCGCGGAGATGCGCAGCCAGTTTACCGCGGCGATGTCATTCATGGTTTGGCCTTCAAAGAAAAAGGGCACCCAACGCGGGGCGCCCTCTCTCTAGATACCATCGCGCAACGCGTCACAAGCGGGGATCAGTTCTTTTCCTGATCGACCAATTTGCCGGCGGAAATCCAGGGCATCATACCGCGGAGTTTCTCACCCACTTCTTCGATCTGGTGGGCGTCGTTCATGCGGCGTGTGCCTTTGAAAAACGGCTGGCCCACGGCGTTTTCCTGCATGAAGTCACGCACGAATTTACCCGTCTGGATGTCGCGCAGGATGGCTTTCATCTCTGCTTTGGTCTGATCGTAGGGCAGGACCCGCGGACCAGAGACATACTCACCATACTCTGCCGTATTGGAGATGGAGTAGTTCATGTTGGCAATGCCGCCTTCATAGATCAGGTCGACGATCAGCTTCACCTCATGCAGACATTCGAAATAGGCCATCTCGGGCGCGTAACCCGCCTCAACCAGCGTCTCAAAGCCCATGCGGATCAACTCCACCAGACCACCGCAGAGCACGGCCTGTTCGCCGAAGAGGTCGGTTTCGCATTCTTCGCGGAAATTCGTCTCGATGATGCCCGAACGCCCGCCCCCGATGGCAGAGCAATAGCTCAGACCGATCTCAAGCGCGCGGCCTGAGGCGTCATTGTTCACGGCCACAAGGCAAGGCACGCCGCCGCCTTTGACGTATTCGCCGCGCACGGTGTGCCCAGGGCCTTTGGGGGCCATCATGATCACATCGACGGTGTCTTTCGGCTCAATCAGGCCGAAATGCACGTTGAGGCCATGGGCGAATGCCATAGCGGCCCCGTCCTTGAGATTGTCATGGACGTATTTCTTGTAGGTCTCAGCCTGCAATTCATCGGGCATTGTGAACATGATCAGGTCACACCAGGCCGCAGCCTCGGCAATGCCCATGACTTTCAGCCCTTCCCCTTCGGCTTTCTTGGCAGAGGGCGAGCCTTCGCGCAGTGCGACCACCACGTTCTTGGCACCTGAGTCACGCAGGTTGAGCGCGTGAGCGTGGCCTTGGCTGCCGTAGCCCAAGATGGCCACGTTCATGTCTTTGATCAGGTTGATGTCGCAATCGCGGTCGTAATAAACGCGCATGATGGTCTCCTCGCGGTTTGGTTTGAGGCGGAGCATACGGCGCATCACGTAAAAAGAGCCACTAATCACGCTTATTGCAGATATTTCTTGGAGTATTTATACGCAATTTCTAGCAAAGATGGTTTTTTTATGCTCGACGACACCGACAGGCGGCTTTTGCGCCACTATCAACACGGGCCGGATTTGGCGCTTGCCGAACTGGCGGATCAGGCTGGTCTGACACCGGGCACCTGCGCGCGGCGCCTGGAGCGGTTGCGCGATGCGGGGATCATTCGCGCCAATCGTGCCGTGATCGACTGGCGCGCGCTTGGCTATGAGGTCGAAGTGTCGTTGCGCATCACGTTGGAAAAGTCGGAGCCGCGCGCCTTTGATGATTTCCTCGCCGCCGCGCGGGACGTGCCAGAGGTCGTGGAAATCCAAACCTTCCTTGGCCGCGTGGATGTGCGTCTGTCGGTCATTGCGCGCGATATGGGCCACTATCAAGAGATCTATCGCAGCGCGATTCTGGCAATGCCACATATCGCCGATATCGAAGCGCTGATGCATGTGGCGCGCATCAAAAGCGATGAGGTCTTGCCCATATGATCGAGCTGGACACCACTGATCGCGCCCTGCTGCGCCTCTTGGTCGAAGATGCAACCCAGACCGCCAGTGCATTGGGCCGCCACTTGGGCCTGTCACAGCCCGCGACCTGGCGACGGATGCGCAGATTGCAAGACGCAGGCGTGATCAAATCCCAGAGGCTCGATCTAGACGCAGAGGCCCTCGGGTTTGGCGTGACCGTGTTCCTTGGTGTGAAACTGGCCACCAAGGGCCGCGTCAGCATCGCGGATTTTGAACGTGCGGTCTCAGCAATTCCAGAGGTGCAGACGGTGGAGCATATCCTCGGCCTCTATGACTATCGCTTGCGGGTCGTGGCGCGCGATATCTCGGATTTCGAACGCGTGCTTCGGCGGCGCATTATGATGTTGCCCGGTGTGGGCGATGTGGAAGCCAATGTTCTCTTGAGCGAGGAACGTCGCGCAGGGCCCATTGGCTAGACGCTTTGGGATGGTGCTTTGCCACAAAAGCGTTACAGTTCGTCTTGCGCCACGTGGCACGATAAGGACTGGCTTGATGAACAAGACGCCGACAAAAGACGCCTATACCCTGATCCTGGAGGCCATTGATGGCGGGGATTTTCGACCCGGCGATCGGCTGGTCGAAAGCGATCTGGCGGATCGATTTGGGGTCTCTCGCACGCCCATTCGCGAAGCGTTGCAGCGGCTGGAAACACAGAGCTTGCTGACACGCGATGGCCGCAGCCTGATCGTGGCGTCGCTCGATCACAACCAACTGGCCGAGCTTTACGTGGTGCGCGCTGAGCTAGAGGGTCTGGCTGCGGGGCTGGCCGCCCGCCACGCCACACCCGAAGAAGTGCGCGTGCTCAAAGATATGGTGGAGGATGATCATAAACTGATCGGCAAGCCACAGGCGATGGCGCGGGCCAACAGGCGCTTTCACAAGCAGATTCATCTGAGTTCCCACAACCGGTTTTTGGTGCAGCAACTCGACCTTGTGCACCGCTCCATGGCGTTGATGGCGACGACATCTTTGGCGGCTGTCGGGCGCGATGAGGATGCACTGAAAGAGCATCACGCCATCGTATCCGCGATCGAAGTGGGTGATGTCCCGACCGCGTCCGAGGCGCTACGCTCTCATATCTCAAAGGCGTTTGTCACCCGGCTAAAGCTCGACTCCGGTGAAGTCGAAAGCACGGTCTAGATCCTGTCAGGACCGATGAATTTCAGACTGCCGACCGCGTGGTTTCACCGGGTCGGTGGTTGAAAAACCATGTTGTGTCTTGTCCCAAAAGAACGGTTTGAACGCGAGTTCGTAGAGCGCCTTATAGGCGGCCACAGCACCCAGTGGGGTGTAGAAATGCATAGTCGGCGTCCAAGGTAACAAGTGGCGGTGGCGCGGGCCGGCCACCGCACTGGCGTAGATCGTGATATTGATCACCTCAATGACCAAAAAGGCAGACCCAAGCCCGATCATCACCTCGCGCGACACATACGGGTCCAGCGGATGCGGCAGGCCAAACAAGACAAGCCAAAAAGACCAAAGCACCGGCGCCAGCAGAAATTGCGACAAGGCGGTGACAAAATGAGCCTGAAAGCCCAAAAACTTCCACAGCCCCAGTTGCCGCAGCAACAGAAGCGGACTGCGCATATGCACGATATACGTCGTCATATATCCTTTGAGCCAACGAGACCTCTGCCGGATCCACGCCCAGGGGCGGCAATTGGCCTCTTCCTCAGTCACCGTGGCCAACATCTCTGTGCGGTAGCCATGCCGCGCCAAGCGAAAGCCAAGATCCGCGTCCTCCGTCACATTATGGGCATCCCACCCGCCGAGATGCTCCAGCACGTTGCGCCGAAAGAAAAGCGTGGTGCCGCCCAGGGGTATCGCCCACCCCAATTGCGACACGCCGGGCAGGATCATGCGGAACCAGGTGGCATATTCGATGGTAAAACAACGTGACAGCCAGTTTTGGCGCGGATTGTAATAGTCCAGCACGCCCTGGATGCAGGCCACGTCTGACGGAAGCTCCTGAAAACGTCGTGCCACTTGTGTGATTTGATCGGGTTCGGGGGCGTCTTCGGCATCATAGACCCCGATGATATCACCTTCGCAGAAATCCAGCGCGTAATTCATCGCCCTTGGCTTGGTCCGGGGTTGGCCGTCGGGGACAACAACGGGCTTTATCCACGAGGGGAGATCGATTGTGGCCAGCATGTTGCGCGTCGTTTCATCCGCCTCTTCAATCACCAAGAGCACGTCGAGAACGCATTTGGGGTAAGTCAACCGGCTGAGGCGCGCCACAAGCGCATGAAGCACCTCCGTCTCTTTGTAGAGCGGCACAAGGATCGACACTTTGGGAAGGGCCTTGTCACTGGTCTTCAACGTGACATCGCGGTCCGGCTCTGCGGTCTTGTGGGCGACAAAAGCAATCGTCTTGAACACAGCCGACACAACTAGAGTAAAGATCGCCCAGAGCACCAGACCGGAAAAGACAAGTGCCGGGAACGCCCATGTGGCACAGATCAGCAAAGCCATCGCGGTGGCAAGCATGGTCAGGCGCAACGCCTTGGACCGGCTCCAATTGCGACAACTTTCGATCTCAGGGACACGGGTACAAGCTGCATCTGTCAGCTGCTGGCGGTTGAACGCAGCAATGCGCGCTTGAATGGCCTCTCGCGGTGCCAAAAGAATGCGGGCGCGGCTAAGCTCTTCGGGTATCAGATCGCCAAGTTTGGCCACTACAGCCGGATCTTCCACCACCAAAGCGGTTGAGCCATCTCGATCAATCACAGGCATCACCGCATGTGTCAGCAGCAAAGACGGTGCAAGATTGGTCTGAACAAAAGGAAGGCGGCGCAGCTCGTCTGCTGTCAATTGACGCGATTTGCAGGATTTGGCGTGGACATCCAAAAGAGCTTGGCGGCTGGCCAGACCTTCGGTGAGCAAAATTCGGTCAAGGGAGGCATTGCAGTTGCGCTGAACCGTGCGGGCAAGCGCCATATCATCCGGTGTGGTGGCACCGTAACGCAAAAGCTCATGCGCTCTGCGTATATCTGGCCCCGCAACCGGGTCCTCAGCGGTCGGATCAGCCTGACCAAGCTGACGTAGTTCGGTAATACCCATGACCATTTCCCCTGTACTTTCTGTACATCGCGCGGGACTCACCATGGACCGGGATAGTTAATGAAGCGTAAATTATTGGTTAATTAACAATTTGTTAACCGATATTAAGGTTCGGTTAACATGCGTCGAAAACGCGTTAATCTACGTTACTTTACGTTGTCTGCCATAGAGGCTGCGAAACGCTCAAACAGGTAAAAACTGTCTTGAGGGCCGGGGCTGGCTTCGGGATGATGCTGAACGGAAAAGACCGGTTTATCGGCCACTCTGATCCCGCAATTTGACCCGTCAAACAAGGAAACATGGGTTTCCACCACGCCCTTGGGCAGGGTCTGGCTGTCCACGGCAAAACCGTGGTTCATCGACGTGATCTCGACCTTGCCTGTCTCCATCTCTTTCACAGGGTGATTGGCCCCGTGATGGCCGTGGTTCATTTTGACCGTATTGGCCCCCAGTGCGAGGGCCAGCATCTGATGGCCGAGGCAAATACCGAAAATTGGAACTTCTTTCTGCAACACGCCCTGAATCATCGGCACGGCGTATTCGCCCGTTGCGGCCGGATCCCCCGGACCGTTGGACAGGAACACACCATCCGGGTTGTGCGCCATCACGTCCTCTGTCGTCGCAGTGGCGGGCAGAACCGTCACATCACACCCTGCACTGGCCAAACAGCGCAGGATATTGCGTTTGGCGCCGTAATCGACAGCCACGACCTTGTACTGCGGATCGGTCTGGCGCGTGTAGCCCTCAGGCCAGGCCCAGCGCATTTCATCCCAACGGTAGGACTGCGCACAGGTCACATCCTTGGCCAGGTCAAGACCTTCGAGGCCGACAAACCCACGTGCTGCGGCAACCAAGGCCTCGACATCGAAACTCCCATCCGGATCGTGTGCCAAAGCCACGTGCGGCGCACCCTGTTGCCGGATCGCCCGGGTGAGCCGCCGCGTATCAATCCCGCCAATGGCCACCCGACCCCGACGCGCCAACCAATCGGCCAGACGTTCGGATGCGCGCCAATTGCTGGGCTCCGTGGGGTCCCATTTGACCACCATCCCTTCGGCAACCGGATCGGCAGTTTCATCATCATCGGGGTTCACGCCGACATTGCCGATATGCGGGAAAGTAAAGGTCACCACCTGGCCCGCATAGGACGGATCGGTCATGATCTCTTGGTAGCCGGTCATCGCGGTGTTGAAACACAGCTCTGCCGTGACTTGGCCCGCGGCGCCAAACCCGTGCCCGTAAAACAATGACCCATCCGCCAGCGCAAGACATGCGGTGGGGCGCGACGGGATCATAGGGGCCATGGGACAGCTCGCTTGTTTTAGGGTCTGGTCAGCAGGGTCTGATCGGCAAATTGTCGGAGGTGTATGCAGCCGGGCGGCAGGGGTCAAGGGGCAATCTGAAGTGGTGACAAACGGTTGTCAGCCAGCCCGCTTTCCGATAGGCATCGCGCCTCAATCGTAGCAGCAAGAGACCTGAGATCATGGCACTCACAGAGCGGATCAACGAGGCCCTCAAACGGGCAATGAAAGACAAGGACAAACTGCGTCTTGGCACGCTGAGGCTGATCAATGCCGTCATCAAGGATCAGGCCATCGCCCGGCGCGGAGAAGGCAAAGACGCCGAGATGACCGACGATGAGATCCTCGCCCTTCTGGGCAAGATGACCAAACAACGCCAGGAAAGCATGCGCGCCTATGAGGAAGGCGGGCGCGTCGATCTGGCCGAGCGCGAAAAACAGGAGATCGGTATCATTGCCGAGTTTTTGCCGCGCCAGCTAAAGGATGATGAGGTTTCAGACGCCATTGCCGCCGCGATTGAGGCCACCGGCGCGACCTCTATCCGCGATATGGGCAAGGTGATGGGCGAGTTGAAAGCGAATTACACCGGGCAGATGGATTTCGGCGCCGTGGGCCCCAAGGTCAAAGACAAGCTCTCAGGTTGATCCCCGACGCGCGATGGTGAAGAGCTTGTCTGTGAGCTCATCAAACAGCGAGACCCGTTCGTCCTCCGACAGAAACGCACCAATCTCGACCTCGCGGCCTTTGCCTGACAGTGTCACATAGTTGGGCACGGGGCCGCCGGTTTCATGCATCTGCGCGCGGGCCCAGTAACTTTCACATTCCCATTCCTGCATGCGCCCATTGGGGCTGATCCGCGTGAGGTGAATTTCCTGGGCGTCGATGGTCAGCTCTTCATGCAGGCGCCCATCGCGATACGATCGCTCCAGAGCATACCAGATGCCGCCCACCGACAGCATCAAAAATGGCAAGACACCCCACAGCACGATCGTGCCCAAAAGCGGATAGAGCGGCACCGAAATCATGGCCGAGGTGATCAGAATGAACCCCGCAAAGCCACGCCGCGACAGTGACCGGTGTGGCCACAGGTGGAGCGTTTGCACAGCATCTGAGGATGCATCAGAGGCAGACCATTCATAAGGCATGAGGATACCCTACCCGATTCCCAAAAGATGCAAAGGATTGAAACCGCTGCATTATGTCTCAACCCAGATCGTAACGGGACCGTCATTTATGAGCGAAACCTGCATGTCAGCACCAAACTGGCCCGTGGCAACAGCGATCCCTTGCTGTTCAAGTGCTTTGGCAAAGTGAAGATACAAACGTTCCCCGTCCTCCGGGGGTGCTGCAGCAGAAAACCCGGGGCGATTGCCACGAGAGGTGTCAGCGGCCAAAGTGAACTGACTGACCACCAGCGCCCCTCCGCTCGTGTCCATGACAGAGCGGTTCATTTTACCCGCGTCGTCTTTGAAAATGCGCAGCTTGGAGATTTTGGCGGCGAGTTGATCCGCCTGCTGGTCCGTATCGCCCTGCATGGCGCAGACAAGGATCAAAAGCCCAGGCCCGGTTTCCCCCAGTTTCGCCCCATCCACGTGAACGGACGCCTCAGACACTCTTTGCAATAACGCACGCATGGCCCTGAAATAGTGCGCCGATGAAATGATCCAGAGCGACCTCGGAAAATTCCAATTTTCTGCGAAATTTTCTCAGAGGAAAATTTGGCTCAGCGGCCAAGGATATCGCGTAAAATCCGCTCCACCGCCGTCTCTCGCTGCTGTTGGGGCTGCGTGCGGGTCTGGGGACGAGGATCGACATCTTCGACCACGCGGTCCTGAATGCCGCGCGACATGGGCAGCGGGCTTGGCTGTAGCCCATCATTCACACGCACCATGGTTTCGCGCCAGATATCCGTGGGCAGGCTGCCCCCGGTGACATCGGTCAGCGGGCTGTTGTCATCGTACCCCATCCAGACGCCGGTCACGTAATCCGACGTAAATCCAATAAACCATGCATCCCGCGCGGCCTGCGTGGTGCCGGTCTTGCCCGCGACTTCCCAACCATCCAAACGGGCGCGACGCGCGGTGCCTTCGGCGACGACTTTTTGCATCATGTAGGTCAGCTGCCGCGCGGCCTCTTCGCGGATGACACGCTCTCCGATACCGCCTGCGGTGCCCATCAAGGGCGTCTCTTCACCCAGCAATGACAGCTCTTCCAAGCCATATGGGGTCACAGACGAGCCGCCATTCAAAATGCCCGCATAGGCCCCGGTCATCTCCAACAGCGTGCTTTCAGACGCACCAAGGGCAAGTGCGGGTCCATCCGCCAGATCACTGACGATCCCGAAATCCTCGGCCACTTTACGCACCAGATCACGGCCCACCGCCTCGGAGACCTTCACAGCCGGGATATTCAGGGAGAATTTCAACGCCTCAGTCAGGGTGACCCGCCCTCGATAATCCTTTTGGTAGTTTTGAGGGCACCACCGGCCCGACCCGGGGATATCCTGACAATAAGGTTCGTCCACAACCGTAGCGTTCGGACCGTAACCAAGCTCCAACGCCGTGGCATAAACGAACGGTTTGAACGCAGAGCCGGTTTGACGATTGGCCATGGTCGCGCGGTTGAACGCGCCTGTCACTTTGCTTTCGCGCCCGCCCACCATAGCGCGCACAGCACCATCGGCTGACATCACAACAATCGCGGCTTGTGCCTGACTGCCCTCGCGGACCTTTTCATCGAAGATCACCGCCAGCGCCTCTTCCGCCGCGCGTTGGATGCGTTGATCAAGCGTCGTGCGGATGATCACATCTTCGGTCGTGTCACGGGTGAAAAAATCCGGGCCGGACTCCATGACCCAATCCGCAAAATACCCGCCGGTTTGGGCCTCGGCGGCCTCCGACAGCGTCGCGGGGTTGGCTGCCGCGCGCGAACGCTCTTGCGCGGTCAGATAATCCTGCTCTTCCATCAAGCGCAGGATCGTGGCCGCTCTTTCTTGGGATCGTTCGAGATTGGACGTGGGCGCCAACCGGGTGGGCGCGGTCAAAAGCCCGGCCAGCATTGCCCCTTCCTGTGGGCTGAGCGCGGCCGCCGGCTTACCAAAGTAGCGCTGCGCGGCCGCCTCGGCGCCATAAGCGCCGGCCCCCATGTAAGCGCGGTTGAGATAGATCGACAGGATTTCATCCTTGGAATACTTCGCCTCCATCGCCAGAGCATAGATCGCCTCTTTGGCTTTCCGGCTCAGTGATCCACGGCGGCAATCGCGCACATAATCGGCCTCGCTGTCCCAAGCGTCCTTGTCATATTCTACGCCCAGACACAGCAGTTTGGCCGTCTGTTGCGTGATCGTCGATCCGCCGTGACCCTGGAGCGGCCCGCGCCCTTCGCGCATATTGATCCGAATGGCACTTGCCACGCCGCGCGGACTGATCCCGAAATGGCGGTAAAACCGTTTGTCCTCGGTTGCCACAACCGCGTTCTTGAGATGCGGACTGACGCTTTCGGCGGTAACGACGCCACCAAACTGATCTCCACGCCACGCGAACACATCCCCTTCGCGGTCCAAAAGGGTCACCGACCCGCGTGCGCGTCCATCCAGCAACTCCCGCACATCGGGCAACGTTGTGTAGGTGTAAAACACAGCACCTAGGATCAAAACGGCCACCACGGCGCTCACCCGCCACGAGATGACCCAGATGAGGCGAAAGACAAAGCCAAAGATGCGGCCGAAAAACCCTCGGATCCGGCCCTTCGAGGATGCCTTGGTCGGCCTGCGTTTTTTCGGCGCAGCTTTCTTTGCGGGCGATTTGCGCGTGGGCTTCGACGCGCGCTTTTTAAACAGGCTCCAGCCGCCTTTCTTTTTGGCAGGCTTTTTGCGCCGCTTATCGGCCACCAAACGTGGCTTGCTCCGACCGGAATTGCTCATACGTGTCCTCTAAGGGATTCTGCTCTGTCTTTTTTTGCCAAGATACTCTCGATTCGCAGAAAATTGACCCCTAATCGCAGTTATCTGATTGATTAAATGATAGGCGAAATCAATTTTTTGCACATTTTTTAATCATTAACCTTCCTAACACCGCCCCTCGCCTCGCGTCGCACCTTCCAGCCGGGGCGGTGCTTGGGTTTTTTCGCCCGTGCAAACCCGTCGTGGGGACCAATTTGAAAGGGGTGTCTAGTGAAACTCATCGTTGCAACCATCAAGCCGTTCAAGCTTGAAGATGTCCGCGAAGCGCTGACCAATATCGGCGTACGCGGCATGATGGTGACTGAGATCAAGGGGTTCGGTGCACAATCGGGCCACACCGAAATCTATCGCGGTGCCGAATATGCCGTGAATTTTGTTCCGAAAATCAAACTGGAGATCGCAGTCGCCGATGGCGTGGCCGATCAAGTGGTCGAGACGATCACATCCACGGCCCGCACCGGCAAGATCGGTGACGGTAAGATTTTTGTGATGGACCTTGAACAAGCCACGCGCGTGCGCACCGGCGAAACCAACGAAGACGCGCTGTAACGCCGCGCACATAAGGGGAAAACGAATGAAATTTTCATTGAAAACGGCTCTTGCCGCAGGGGTGATCGGGATGCTTCCGACCCTCGCACTGGCGCAGGACGAACCGGCAACCGTGGCCGCGGACGAATTTGTCTGGATCATGAACTCACTGCTGTTCTTGATCGGCGGCTTCCTGGTGTTCTTCATGGCCGCGGGCTTTGCCATGCTCGAAGGTGGCCTGGTGCGGTCCAAGAACGCCTCCATGCAGATGACCAAAAACGTGGCGCTCTTTTCCATCGCTGCGATCATGTATTGGCTGATCGGCTACAACCTGATGTATCCGCTGGGCGATTGGGCGATTGAGGGCTACTTCTCCGAGCTCGTCCCATCTGTGGGTGTGCTCGAAGCGGTTGGTGTCGACCTCGCAGGTGCCGACGATGCCGCCTACGCCTCAACCGGGTCTGACTACATCTTCCAGCTGATGTTCTGTGCCGCCACCGCATCCATTGTGTCCGGCGCTCTGGCAGAACGGATCAAGCTTTGGCCCTTCCTGATCTTTGCAGCCATCCTGACAGGCTTCATCTACCCGCTCACCGCCTCTTGGCAGTGGGGTGGTGGCTGGCTCTCCGAGGCAGGCTTCTCCGACTTCGCTGGCTCCACCGTGGTGCACGCCTGTGGTGCGGCAGCAGCCTTGGCCGGTGCCATCGTGCTCGGCCCGCGGATTGGCAAGTACAAAGACGGCAAAGTTGTTCCTATGCCGGGTTCGAACTTGCCGCTCGCCACACTGGGTATGTTCATCCTGTGGCTGGGTTGGTTTGGCTTCAACGGCGGTTCGCAGTTGGCCATGGGCTCTGTCGGTGACATTGCTGACGTCTCGCGGATCTTCTCCAACACCAACATGGCCGCTGCATCTGGTGCCGTGGCCGCGTTGATCCTGACGCAGATCCTCTACAAAAAGCCGGACCTTACCATGGTGCTGAACGGCGCTCTGGCGGGCCTCGTGTCCATCACGGCTGAGCCTCTGGCGCCGACTCTGTTTGGTGCAATGTGGATCGGTGCCATCGGTGGTGTGATCGTGGTCCTGACGGTTCCGATGCTCGACAAGCTCAAGATCGACGACGTCGTGGGCGCCATCCCTGTGCACGGTTTTGCCGGCATCTGGGGCACCTTCGCGGTGGTCTTCTACGGTGACGCCGCTGTCGGCACTCAGGTGCTCGGTATGGTTGCCATCATCGGTGCCACCTTCGTGATGTCCCTGGTCGTGTGGTTCATCCTCAAGGCCGTGATTGGCATCCGGGTCAGCGAAGAGGCAGAGATCACAGGTCTCGACGTCTCCGAACTGGGCATGGAAGCTTATCCTGAGTTCTCCAAGTCCTAATACGACTTTCCTTCCTGGAGTGACTGACCCCCGGGCTTCGGCTCGGGGGTTTTTTCATGGGCTTGGCCTTTGTTTTGAAACGAGATTGCTGTGTTTCGAATCGAGGCCTGACATGCTACTTCTAGTGGCATGAACGAAATCACCCCCAATATAGGCCAATCCGCACCCGTTATACGCCAACTGGACGAGGCTGCGATCAATCGCATCGCAGCAGGCGAAGTGGTGGAGCGTCCGGCCTCAGCCGTCAAAGAGTTGGTGGAAAACGCCCTCGACGCAGGCGCGCGGCGGATCGAGGTGTCTTACGCCCAAGGGGGCAAGGGTCTTATCCGCGTCTTGGATGATGGATGTGGCATGGCAGGTCACGATCTGCCTCTCGCGCTTAGCCGCCACGCGACCTCGAAAATTGACGGCACGGACCTGCTCAACATCCAAAGCTTTGGCTTTCGGGGCGAGGCGCTGCCCTCGCTGGGCGCCGTGGGTCGGTTGTCGATTGTCACGCGTGCCGCAGGGCAGGACGGCGCAGAGATCACTGTGTCTGGCGGCCAGATGTCGGCCGTCAAACCGGCCGCCTTGAACGCGGGCACCACCGTCACGCTTAAGGATCTGTTCTACGCCACGCCAGCCCGGCTGAAATTCATGCGCTCTGACCGGGCGGAAGCGCAGGCGATTGGCGATGTGGTGAAGCGGCTGGCCATGTCTGAACCTTATGTGAGCTTCGTCTTGCGCGATGTCTCGGACGGGGGCGAAGGGCGGGTGATCTTTCGCGCAGATGCGGAAACGGGCGACATGTTCGACGCGCTGCATGGCCGTTTGGGGCGCATCCTCGGGGCGCAGTTTGCTGAAAATGCCCTGCCCATCGACGCCGAGCGCGAGGGCATTCACATGACCGGCTATGCCGCGCTGCCCACCTATTCGCGCGGCACTGCCGTGGCGCAGTATCTGTTCGTGAATGGCCGACCTGTGCGCGACAAGATGCTCTACGGTGCGTTGCGCGCGGCCTATCGCGATCTGTTGTCGCGTGACCGCCACCCGGCCGCCGCCCTTTTCATCGAATGCGATCCGGTGCTTGTGGACGTGAACGTCCATCCCGCGAAATCAGAGGTCCGCTTTCGCGATCCGGCCAACGTGCGCGGGCTCATTGTATCCGGTCTGCGCCACGCCTTGGCAGAGGCCGGTCACCGCGCCTCCTCCACGGTCGCGGATGCCGCACTCGGCGCGATGCGGCTTGAGCCCACCAGTCCACGCGTCTACCAGATGGACAGGGGCCCTGCCTCGGCCCCGCGCGCCACAGGTTTTGCAGAACTTCAAAACACCTACAGCGCCCAGGTGGAGCCCGGCGAAAGCGAGACGCGCCCGCAAGGAAGCGACGAGCAACCCCCGCCCATTGGCCACGCCCCCCTCGGTGCCGCCCGCGCGCAAATGCATGAGAACTACATTTTCGCCCAAACCGAAGACGGGATGATCATCGTTGATCAGCATGCCGCCCACGAACGGCTGGTCTATGAAGGGCTCAAGGCCCAAATGGCCGAAAACGGTGTCGCCGCGCAGGCCCTTTTGATCCCCGACATAGTGGAGATGAGTGAAGTTGACGCCGCCCGCCTCTTGGACGAAGCAGAGGCTTTGAAAGACCTGGGCTTTACCATTGAGGCCTTCGGTCCCGGCGCCATCGCCGTGCGTGAAACCCCCGCCATTCTTGGGCCCGTCGACGCAACCCGGCTGTTGCGCGATGTGTTGGATGAACTCACCGACCAAGGCGAAAGCGCCACCATCCGCACCAAGATCGAGGCGATCTTGTCGCGCATCGCCTGTCACGGGTCTATTCGCTCCGGTCGCCGCATGAG
>JBCCDT010000104.1:0-15033 GCA_039030635.1 Pseudomonadota bacterium | reverse complement strand
TTGATGCCATGGCCGCACGGGTGCGGGCGGGGGACCTCAATGATGAGGGCCGGGTGATAAAGCTGCGCGTGAAGCTACATGAAAGCCATGTCGCGCGGGCATGGTTTGAAGGGGATATCTGAGCATGGGGTTCACCGCAGATTGGCTGGCGCTCAGAGAGCCTGCGGACGGGGCAGCCCGTGACGCAGCGCTTTTGGCGCGCGCGGCTGAGGTGGCCGGGCCGGAGCCTGTGATCCTCGATCTGGGGTGTGGCACCGGGTCAACGACACGCGCGATGGCGGATCTGTTGCCTAAGGCTGCGCGCTGGCGGTTGCTCGATGGCGATCAGGCACTGCTGGATCGTGCGCGAGCAGAAACGTCGGCGGAGGCTGAGTTTATCCTGCAGGACTTGTCGGATGTGGACGCTCTACCGTTGGCGGGCGTGACATTGGTCACCGCATCTGCGCTGTTGGATTTGGTGTCAGAGGATTGGGTGGCAGCCTTTGCGCAACGCTTGAAGGTGCCGTTTTACGCGGCGCTAAGCTATGATGGTGCGATGGAATGGGCGCCCGAGGCCCCCGATGACCGCGAGGTCGAGACGTTTTTCAATCGCCATCAGCGCTCTGACAAAGGCCTGGGCCGCGCGCTTGGGCCGGATGCCGGACCCCGCACCGCGGCCATTTTTAAGGCCGCTGGATTTGACGTGAAATTGGCGCAAAGCCCGTGGGAATTGGGGCCAGATATGGCCCCGCTGCAAACCCTCCTCAATGACGGCATTGCAAGTGCCGCAAAGGAGGCCGGCCTGTCTCATGCGCCGAAATGGGCCGATATACGCCGTAAGAGCGCCGAACATGGCCGAACGCGGGTGGGTCACGTCGATTTGCTTGCACTTCCCGATACAAGGTTCCAGAAGACGAGTTGACATGAACACAGAGATTACACCCAAAGTCTGGGACCAGCTTCTCAGCATGCGCCGAGGCACTTTGTCGAAAGTCTTGAACGGGTTCAGCCCGTCTGAGGCGGCGGCGTGGGATCTCTATTCTCCGCTGGCACGGCGCGACACCGGACCGATGACCGTGGCCCAGATCGGGCAATCGCTCGACGGGCGCGTGGCGACGACGACGGGGGATGCACAAGACGTATCCGGACCCGACGGTTTGGCCCATTTGCACCGGATGCGGGCGCTGGTGGACGGCGTGATCATTGGCGTGCGCACCGCGCTGCATGACAGCCCGCAACTCACCGTGCGGCTTTGTGAGGGCGACAATCCCGCGCGGATCGTGATTGACCCCAGTGGGCGGCTGCCCGATGACGCGCGGGTTTTGACGGATGACGGCACCAAGCGGTTCGTCGTGCAGGCGGTGGATCGGGAGCGGCCTGAAGGCGTGCATGTGATCCGCCTGCCGCTCAAGGGCGACTTGATTGACCCGGTGGATATCGTCGCCGCGCTGCGCGCTGAAGGTTTGAAGAACCTGCTGGTGGAGGGCGGTGGCATCACCATTGCCAAGTTCCTTGAGGCGGGGCTGCTCGACCGGTTGCAGATTGCCATTGCACCACTTCTGATCGGTGACGGGCCACAAAGCCTGACCATGCCCAACGCAAGCGAGCTTTTGTGCAACGCGATCCGGCCCAAGATGCGGGCCTTCGCGCTTGGATCGGACGTGGTGTTTGATTGCAGCCTTGGCGGCGTGAGCGAGGCGCGCCCGTAAGGACGCGGGCGCGACCCGAGATGCCGACCGTTTCTGAAACGCCCCTGCCTGAGGACAGCCTGCTCAGGGCCTCAAGCGCGCAAACCGGCGGCTATGCGGACTGCTTTGAGGCTCTTGTGCCGTTAGGTGATGCGCCAGACAGGGCCTTTGAGCGTTTCGTGTTTCTGTTCTTTGACAGCTGGCTCTTTCGACTGGAGCGTATCGTGCTGCGTCTTGCGGGCAAAGGCCCCAAGACCCTGACCGACCCGCTGGCGCTGGCACGTGATGACGTGGGGCGCTTTGCGGCTTGGCACGTCGAGGACCGCGGGCCGACCGAGCTTCTGATGGCAGTGACCAACACACCCATTCTCACCTGGCTCTCAATCGCCGAGGACGGAGGTCATGCGCGCCTGCGCTTTGGCTCAGCGATCCGGCCGCATGTGGGATCCGGCCGCATTCATTGGGGGTTTCGCGTGACAATGGGTGCGCATCGCACCTATTCCCGGCTTTTGTTACGGGCCGCAGTTGCCGATTGGATGCGCGGCAAATCCCTGCCAGACACGTAGATCAGGCGACATCCGCGGCGCGGTCAGGCCCTGCTGCGGGCGTGAGCGTGATCTCTGGCGCATCTGTTGAACGGTCTTCCGGGATGTCAAACAGACCCGTGGAGATGGACAGTTTGCTGACAGACGGCAAGGTCGTGATCACCGCGATCGGGATGGCAAAAACCAGTGCGATCAGCATCGGCGCGCCGAAAATCAACGCGGCCGGCACGAAATACGCAAGCCAACCTGTCAAGGCGATGCCCGCCAGGGTTTGTGGCCATAGTACGCGCGCCGCCTCAGCCCAGCTCAGGTAGGCCCGGCTGCGCTGTTGCGCGTCCCAACCGACGCGGCGATTGAAGAAGAGGCCGATGACAAAGACGGTCAGACCAAAGGCCACGATCGGTGCCGTCAGCATGGACACAATGGTTTCGACAAAACCACTGACCACAACGCGCATCCGCCCACCATAGGCCGCGGACATCTTGGAACTGAGCAGCACTTGCACCAGTCCCATGAACTTGGGCATCAGGTTGAGGAAGAGAACCACAGCAAAGAGAGACAGCCCCATCCACACCGGCGCGCCCGCAAATTGCGTGGCCGATTGCAGCACCAAGAGCGCGCCAAGGGCCACAAACGCCATCCAGGCGGGTGCGGCTGCGTACATCTGGATCGCAAGGAAAAGCTGCATCCGGCTCATCGGTTTCAGACCACGCAGGCCCAAAAGGCGCAGGTATTGCATGTTGCCGTTGGCCCAGCGCAGCTCTCGACGGATGAAATCCGCCAGGCTCGGCGGGTTTTCTTCATGGCTGTCGGACTCTTCGGCCAGCACGCGCACTTCATAGCCCGCGCGGCGGATCAGAGTGGCCTCAAGCTGATCGTGGCTGAGGATATAGCCCGAAAGCGGTCCTTTGCCGGGCAGCACAGGCAGCATGCAGTTTTCACGGAACGCGTCCGCACGGATGAGCACGTTGTGACCCCAGTTGGGACCGCAATCCGCCTGCCACCAGGCAGACCCCAGCGTGTAAGACCGCATCCCGTGGCGCATGCCGAACTGGAAGGCGCGGGTGAAAAATGTCTTGGACGGCAGGCCTGTGACCAAGCTTTGCAACATCCCGATCTCGGGGGAGGCTTCCATCACGCGGATTAGGCGTAGGACGGCATCAGCACCCATCACGCTATCCGCGTCGAGCGGCAGGAAGAAATCGTACTTGCCTTGATGATCGTCGAGAAACTCAGCGATGTTGCCTGCTTTGTAGCCCCAATTGTCCTCGCGCCTGCGATAGCTGATCGCAACACCCGGTCGCGCCGCGCGCCATGCTGCGACACCTGCCTCTTCTTTCAGGGCAATGGCGGTGCGATCAGTATCGCTCAGCACGTGGTAGTCGAAAAACTTGGCGTAGGCCGTGGCCGACAGCGCCTCTTGCAGGCCCCGCAGACGCGCCAAGGACTCGTCCGGGTCCTCATTGCGCAACGGCATGACAACAGCCACGCGGGAGCGCACCGGCTCAGACCCGTCTACGCGGGCCAATGCCGGGGTCACGACGGTGGCTGCACCGTCACCGTGCCGGATGCTGAGTGCCAGACCGATGACCGCGTTCCACAGGCCGATGGACAGCCAGGGCAGCGTGATCGTGTAGGCCGCAAGCATCGCAATTTCGATCCCGATCAGCCCGCCATAGGACAAAAAAGTGGTCATGGCGGCAAAGAGCGCGCCGATGGTGAGGACGTTGAGCGTCAGAACAAAGGCGCGACGCCGGGCGATGACGCCTTTGGTGGGGATGTTTGCATGAAGATGCTCAGGCTTGGGCGAAGGTTTCGCCACAAAGTCACTGGTCGCCACAACACGGCTGTCAAACTTGGTCTGGTCGTTCACTTACATCACCCCGAGGTCTGTCACTTGGTGGTAATTGAGGTTTCATGGCTCAAGGTCCACTAACAATTTCGTTTATTTCCGTAACTTAGGGGGGTGCTGGCCTGTCTCGGCGCGGTTCTGCCGACGAAATAGACGAAAAACGGCTGAATAACGCGAAAACAGCGTGGTTTAGCGATTTCAGCGGTTTGGGGAGGAGAGAGATTTGGAGCGGGTGATGAGATTCGAACTCACGACATTTACCTTGGCAAGGTAACGCTCTACCCCTGAGCTACACCCGCATACCAATGGGTGAGAGGGAGATATAAAGTCTGGACCGTGGCTGCAAGGGGAAAATGGCGGCTGTGATCGATAAAAAGACCGCTCGTCGCTCCCTTACGGTCGCGTCTCGCTCATCCTCGGCGGCGTCAGATAACGGCCAGGATGAACGCCAAGATGGCGCTGAGCGCCAGCATCGAAAAAGTGAGCAGCATTCCGACCTTGCGCAGGATCAACACCTGGGGGCTTGAGCCTAGCCCCCGCGCGTGACAGACCCGGCCTGTGACCAACATGATGCCCAAACCATGCACAATCAGCGCCGAGGCGCCAGCCAGTTCATTGACCAGCAAAAGTAACAGCCCCAAAGGCGCGTATTCGGCGCAATTGGCTTGAACGCGGATGCGCTTGATCAGATCCTCGTCGCCGCCATCGCCAACCGACACCCCAGCCGCCATGCGGCGCTGAACCACCCGAGCGCTGAGGGCGATCAACAAAAGCGCAAGGATGGCCGCATAGATGGGCGTAACCGCGAGGGTCATTCTTCCAACTCGATCATCAAGTCTTTGGCGTCAATCTGACCTTGGGCTTGGACATGGATCGCCTTCACCGTGGCCGCACGTTCGGCATAAATGCCGGTTTCCATCTTCATCGCTTCGATGGTCAAGAGCGGATCACCTTCTTTGACCTGCTGACCGACCTGCACGGCGACCGAACTGACCACGCCGGGCATGGGCGCGCCGACATGGTTGGGATTGCCCAGTTCGGCCTTGGGGCGCGAGGCGGTGGTGGATTTGACCAGACGGTTGGGCACGCGGATGATACGCGGCTGACCGTTGAGTTCGAAAAACACGCGGACCTCGGCGTTTTCATCGGTCTCACCAATGGCCTGCAGGCGGATTTCCATGGTTTTGCCGGGATCGATTTCGACGCTGATCTCATCGCCGGGTTGCATGCCATAGAAAAAGGTTTTCGTGGGCAGGGTGCGGACCGGACCATAGGTGCGATGCCGGCCCATGTAATCGAGGAAGACTTTGGGATACATCAGATATCCGCTGAGATCCTCATCATCGACCTTTTTACCTTCCAACTGGCTTTGCAGGTCTTTGCGCGTCGCCTCGAGGTCCACCGGTTTGAGATGTTTGCCGGGGCGTTCCGTGTTGGGTTTTTCATCTTTGAGGATCTTGGCTTGAATGCGTTCGGGCCAGCCGCCCGGGGGTTGGCCGAGGTTGCCGCGCATCATGTCGACGACGCTGTCGGGGAAGACCACATCCTTGTCCGGGTTTTCCACGTCATCGCGTTTGAGACCCTGACTGACCATCATCAGCGCCATGTCGCCCACCACTTTGGAGGACGGGGTGACCTTGACGATATCGCCGAACATAGCGTTCACATCGGCATAGGTCTGCGCCACTTCGGGCCAGCGATCCTCTAGGCCGAGGCTACGGGCCTGCGCCTTGAGATTGGTGAACTGACCGCCGGGCATTTCGTGGAGATAGACCTCGGACGATGGGGCCTGCATGCCGGTCTCAAAGGCGGCGTAATGCGCGCGGACGGCATCCCAATAGTCAGAAATTGCGCGGACAGCCCCGATATCAAGGCCGGTGTCGCGGTCGGTATGGGCCAGCGCCTCCACCACGGTGCCGAGCGTGGCTTGTGACGTGTTGCCCGAAAGCGCATCCATCGCGCAGTCCACGGCATCGACGCCCGCCTCGGAGGCCGCGAGAATGGTAGCGGTGGCCACGCCCGCGGTGTCATGGGTGTGGAAATGGATGGGCAGACCCACCTCTTGTTTCAACGCACGGATCAGAACGCGGGCCGCACCAGGTTTCATCAGACCGGCCATGTCTTTGAGGCCGAGGACATGCGCGCCCGCCGCCTCCATTTCCTGGGCCATGTTGACGTAGTATTTGACGTCATACTTGGAGCGATCGGGGTTGGTGATGTCGCCGGTATAGCAAATCGTGCCTTCGCAGATCTTGCCGCTTTCCACCACGGCATCCATGGCCACGCGCATGTTTTCGGTCCAGTTCAGACTGTCGAAGACACGGAAAACATCGATCCCGGTGTCGGCCGCGACGCGGACAAATTCCTGCACCACATTGTCTGGGTAGTTGGTGTAGCCCACGCCGTTGGACGCGCGCAAAAGCATTTGCGTCATGAGGTTGGGCATCTTGGCGCGCAGATCGCGCAGGCGCTGCCACGGGCATTCTTGCAAGAAGCGGTAGGCCACATCAAAGGTCGCCCCGCCCCAGCATTCCATTGAGAACAGTTGCGGCAGGTTGGCGGCATAGCTTGGCGCGACCTTGATCATGTCGATGCTGCGCATGCGCGTGGCGAGGAGCGACTGGTGCCCGTCGCGCATGGTGGTGTCGGTGATGAGCAGGCGGTCTTGCTGCTTCATCCAGTCGGCCACGGCCTTGGGACCCTTTTGCTCGAGCAAATTACGAGTGCCCATCATGGGCTCGGCAATGGGCTCTGGCGGGCGGGGGTCTTTGAGGTCAGCGCGGGGCTTGCGCTGGTCTTTTGTCTCAGGGTGACCGTTCACCGTGATGTCGGCAATGTAGGTCAGAACCTTGGTACCGCGGTCACGGCGACGCGCGAATTTGTAAAGCTCTGGTGTCGTATCAATGAACTTGGTTGTGTATTCGTTCCCCAGAAAGGTGGGGTGCTTTAGCAGATTCTCAACAAACGCGATGTTTGTGGACACGCCCCTGATCCGGAATTCGCGCAATGCACGATCCATCCGGGCGATGGCGCCTTCGGGGGTTTGGGCGTGTGCGGTGATCTTGACCAGCAGACTGTCGTAGAACCGCGTGATCACGCCGCCAGAGTAAGCGGTGCCACCGTCGAGGCGGATGCCCATACCGGTCGCTTCGCGGAAGGCGGTGATGCGGCCATAGTCGGGGATGAAATTGTTTTGCGGATCCTCGGTCGTGATCCGGGTTTGGATCGCGTGGCCGTTGAGTTGCACCTCTTCTTGCGAGGCTTTGCGCGTGGCCTCCGCCAGCGGTTTGCCTTCGGCAATCTTGATCTGCGCCTGGACGATGTCGATGCCAGTGACCTCTTCGGTCACGGTGTGTTCGACCTGCACGCGCGGGTTCACTTCGATGAAGTAAAACTCATCGGATTCCATATCCATCAGGAACTCGACCGTGCCCGCGCATTCATAATTTACGTGTTTGCAAATCTTGTAGCCCAGCTCACAAATCTCTTGGCGCTTTTCATCCGAGAGATACGGCGCTGGCGCGCGTTCCACGACCTTTTGGTTGCGGCGCTGAACGGAGCAATCCCGCTCAAACAGGTGGTACATTTGCCCGTGCTTGTCACCGAGGATCTGCACCTCGACGTGGCGGGCGCGGGTGATCATCTTTTCCAGATACCCCTCACCATTACCAAAGGCGGCGATCGCCTCGCGACGGCCCTCAAGCACCTTTTCTTCCAGCTCTTCGGGTTTGGTCACAGGGCGCATGCCGCGTCCGCCACCGCCCCAAGAGGCCTTGAGCATCATGGGATAGCCGATCTCTTCGGCTTGGCGCGCGACCTCTTGCATGTCATCGCCCAGCACCTCGGTGGCCGGGATCACGGGCACACCCGCCTCGACCGCCACGCGCCGCGCGCTGGCTTTATCGCCCAAGGCGCGCATGGTTTCGGCCTTGGGACCGATGAAGGTGATGCCGTTTGAGGCGCAGGCATCCACGAAATCAGGGTTCTCAGAGAGCAGGCCGTACCCCGGATGGATCGCATCCGCGCCACAGCGTTTGGCCACACGGATGATCTCATCAATGCTCAAATAGGCTTCTACCGGGCCCAGGCCTTCGCCGATCAGATAGGCCTCATCCGCCTTAAACCGGTGCAGGCCCAGCTTGTCCTCTTCGGCGTAGACAGCGACTGTTTTCTTACCCAACTCATTAGCAGCGCGCATCACACGGATCGCAATCTCGCCTCGGTTGGCAATCAGGATTTTCTTGAATTCAGCCACAGTGCTGTCCTCCTATTGGTGAAGACATCGCGTCAGGGCCCAGGTTGGTCACAGGTGCCGCAACGCAGCGTAATCGTTGCGATGTCTTAGGGTTTGACGTGGCGTTACGCAATCCGTTAGCGGCCCAAACTGCGCCTGAGCGAAAAATCCTGCCCGATCGGGCGGTGCCCCTACCCAGTATTGGGGACGTGCCTGGCCGATGTCAGCGCTCACAGTGTCGGCATGCTTAGGCAGGGGCGATAGAATCGGCCAACTGACCGCGGACATCCTTGACCCGTTCCAGGGCCATCTGACCCATATTCGACAAAAGGTCGGATTTCAGGATATGGGCAAGATGGTCCGGCCCGTCGCGACCCAAAGCGCCCAATGCGTAGTGCCAGCCCCGCGCCAGCATCACCAGGTCAGCCCCCATGGCCACGGCACGCAAGATATCGAGCCCGCCCTCAACGCCGCCATCAAAGACAATCGGCAACTCGGTCGCAGCCCGGATGGCAGGCAATAGATTAAGCCCCGCAGGCGCGCCATCAAATTGCCGCCCGCCATGGTTGGACACCCAGATCGCGTCGACACCGGCATCTTCCAACGGTTTGACATCGCGGTGATCCAGCACGCCTTTGACAATGAGATGGCCCGGCCATTCATCCCGCATGGCGCGCAGGTAGTCCCAATCAGGCGTGGTGCGGAGTTGGTAGCCTGCGTGGTTGTTCAGCGTCAGGCCTTTGGTGCCGGGCGCGTAGTCATCGATGAGCCGCATCCGGGGCATCCCACGCGTGGCCATGCCCATGGCCCAGGCGGGTTTGATCGCCACCTGGGCGAGGATGCGGGGCGTCAGTTTCGGTGGTTGCGTCAGCCCTGAGCGGATTTGCCGTTCGCGGCGACTGGCGGCAGGCAGATCGGCTGTGAGGACGGCGGTCGTGAAGCCTGCCTTTTGCGCCCGGTGCAGCATGTCGCGGCGCACGTCCGGGTCGCGGGGCGGGTAGAGTTGGAACCAAGCGTGGTCGCCCAAGGCCGAGGCGACATCTTCCGGCGTTTGGCTGGCCACGGTTGACAGGGTGTAGGGAATGCCCGCCTTGGCCGCCGCACGGGCCAGGATGCATTCGGCATCGGGCCAGATAAGGCCGGACATGCCGACAGGACCAATGCCCACTGGTACATCGAGCGTGGCGCCAAGAAAGTCAGTTTGTGTTGAGGCCTCAACCTCACCCCGCAGAATGGCAGGCATGAACGTGATCTGATCGAGCGCTTCGCGATTGCGTGAGACCACCCGATCCGCGCCTGTGCCGCTGTCGAGATATTCCCAAACAAAATGCGGCAAACGCCGTTTGGCCCGGGCGCGCAGATCGCTGAGCGCGGGATATGTGGCATCCAGGTTCAGGGCGTCCAGCTCAGAAAGTTGGAAATGATGCGCAGGCCGGTTTTCTGACTTTTCTCAGGGTGAAACTGAGTGCCCACCACGGTGCCATGGCCGACGACCGCTGTGACGGTTTCGGCATAATCACAATGGGCCAGCCGATGGGCCGCGTCCCGGACGTGGAACTGGTAGGAGTGGACGAAATAGGCGTGATCTCCGGCGCTTACGCCCGCGAACACCGGGTGTGGATGATCAATATGCAGGTCGTTCCAACCCATATGCGGCACCTTCAGCGTGGCATCTGAGGGCGCAAGCGGACGAACCTCGCCGCCGATCCAGTCAAAGCCTGGGGTGGGTTCGTATTCGAGCCCACGCGTGGCCAGCATCTGCATCCCGATACAGATGCCAAAGAACGGCCGCCCACCATCGCGCACGGCCTCTTCCATCGCCTCAAACACGCCCCGATGGTCAAAAAGGGCGGCGCGGCAGGCGGGGAAGGCCCCATCACCGGGCAGGACAATGCGGTCCGCGCGGCGGATCACGTCAGGGTCGGATGTGACCGCGACCGCGCCCGCACTGGTCTCATCCGCCATGCGCTGAAACGCTTTTTCGGCGGAGTGCAGATTGCCACTTTCATAGTCAACGATGACCGTGGTCATGGCCCTCAAAGCGCCCCTTTGGTTGACGGGATCGCATCCGCTTTGCGCGGGTCGGGCTCTACCGCCTCACGCAAACTGCGGGCCACAGATTTGAACGCGGCCTCAGCCATGTGGTGGCTGTTGATGCCGTTCAAGGCCGAGACATGTAGCGTGATGCCGCCATGGGTGCTGAGCGCCTGAAAAAACTCGCGTACAAGTTCGGTGTCAAACGTGCCGATCTTGGGCGTGGGCAGATCCATCTCCCACACCAGAAAGGGCCGCGCGGACAGGTCGAGCGCGGCGCGCACGAGAGCATCATCCATGGGCAAAAGGCAGGCACCGTAGCGCCGAATACCACGCTTGTCGCCCAGTGCCTCGGTGAGGGCCTGCCCCAGTGCGATCCCCACATCCTCGACCGAGTGGTGATCATCAATATGAGTGTCGCCGGCGCAGCGGATTTTCATGTCAATCAGCGAATGCCGCGCCAGTTGGTCCAGCATATGGTCAAAAAAGCCAACGCCGGTCTCATTGTCATACTGGCCCGTGCCGTCGAGATTGATCTCAACGGTGATCTCGGTCTCCGCGGTCTTGCGCGTGATCGTGGCGGTGCGCATTGGGTCATCCTTCGCTCTAACGCTGGCCTTATAGGCAGTTGGGTGCGATGCGCCAAGGGTTTGAATTTCTTTAGGGTTGCGCTGTGCGGGCGGCCTTGTTTCCATACGGGGCCCTAAACATTTACTTTCCGGCCTGTCTCCGCCGACCGATACACAGCCTCTTCCACCTGCAGGACGCGCAGATAATCTCGCGCCTCATTCTCCAGATGCGCGCCATCCAGTACACCGGCCACCACGTGGGATTGCAGCGCGTGCACGCAGTCGCCGCCAAAACCATTCCATGCGTCAGGCGGCAGTAGACAGGTTTCCTCTTGCGCCCCAAACGCCCGCAGCCATAGCGCGCCATCACCGGTGAGCCGGATCGAACCTTCTGTCCCTTCCACCAACGCCTCACCCATCGTGCGGCGCAGGTTATCGGCTGCGTGATCGAGGCAGCGATTGCCGTCAAAGACAGAGCGTACGCCGCCTGCGTGGTGCGTCAGGATCAGGCCTGCATCCTCCCCTTTGATGACCGGATTGACCTTGCGCAGATCGGCGTAGACCTCCTCCGCCTCACCACAGAGATATCGGAATGTATCGATCCAGTGGACAGCGGTTTCGTGGACGAGGAACCGCTCCATGGCCTGGAAATAGGGTTGGCGATCGAGATAGGCG
The DNA here is from genome assembly GCA_039030635.1 of Pseudomonadota bacterium. Taxonomy (GTDB): domain Bacteria; phylum Pseudomonadota; class Alphaproteobacteria; order Rhodobacterales; family Rhodobacteraceae; genus Roseovarius. The sequence continues at coordinate 3,457 of JBCCDT010000104.1, read as the reverse complement.
TCAGGGCCCTGCCCGTCGCCGGGACGCAGGCGAAACGTGACCTGAAGGAGTTGGCCCACGCGACCGGCATCAAGGGCGTGTTTGAGGGCCCGATACCAAGGCTGAAATCGGAAATTTTCGTGGACGATCAAACGGATGCCTGCGCTTTCCGCAATCTCAGCCATGCGGGTGGCCTCGGCCAGATCACGGCAGAACGGCTTTTGACAGATGATCGCTGGAATGCGATGGGCAATCGCCATTTCAATGGCCTGGGCATGCGCCTCTGGCGGAAGGATGATGTCCAAAACATCGGGTCGGGTGCCACTGAGCATTGCGCTGAGATCACTGTAAGCGGGCAGGCCCGTGGCCTCCGCACGGGCAAGATCCAGGTCGCACGCGCCGACCAGATCGACGCGATCCATCCGCGCCCAGCTGTTATAATGAAAGCCTGCGAAATACCCGGCTCCGGCGCAGGCGACGCGCAACTGGGTCATAGATCAAGCGCGCCACGGACGGCGGCGGCGGCCTCATCCGTTGTGGCGGTGCCGCCGAGATCACGGGTCAGGGTTTGACCGTCGGACACCACCCGCTCGACCGCCAAACGCAGGGCATCGCCGTCGGCTCGCATCGCCTCTACCCCGTGTTTGAGACCCAGCCATTCCAGCATCATCGCCGCAGACAGGATCATCGCGAACGGGTTCGCCACCCCCTGCCCTGCGATATCAGGTGCCGATCCATGACAGGGTTGGAAGACCGCGTGGTCCAGCCCGATATCCGCAGAGGGCGCGAGGCCGAGCCCGCCCATGAGCCCCGCGCCAAGGTCGGAGAGGATATCGCCGAACATGTTTTCCGTGACGAGCACGTCAAATTCCCACGGTTTTTGCACCATCCAAAGGGCCGTGGCGTCGACATAGGCGTGATCGGCAATAAGATCAGGGTGGCGCGCCGCCTCTTCACCAAAAATCGCGCGGAAGAAGGCAAAAGCACGGAACACATTGGCCTTATCCACGCAGGTGACCCGGCCTGGGCCCCGCCCGGCGGCTTTGCGCGTTTGGGCCAGATCGAAGGCGAATTTGAACAGTTTTTCGGAGATGTCGCGCGTGATGCGCAGGGTTTCGCGAGCCTCCGTTTCGCTGACCTCACCTGCGCCTTGGCTATAAAACAGCCCTTCGGTGCTTTCACGAATGAGAACGAAATCAATGGCTTGGCCTTCGGGGAGGGTCAAAGGACCGGGTGCGCCAGCGCGCACCGTCACCGGGCGGACACCGGCAAATAGCGTCAGGGCTTTGCGCAGCTCAATCTGAGGAGAGATTTCTGTCCCATCGGGATATCGCACATCTGGCAAGCCCATGGCAGAGAGCAGAATTGCATCCGCCGCGCGGGCGGTGGTCATTGACGCCTCTGGCAAGGACACCCCGGTTTTCGCATAATGCGCAGCACCCGCCGGGACCGGGTCAAAAGAGAGATCATACGCCTCCGCGCGCGCGGCGAGCGTTTCGAGCAAGGCCACGGTGGGCGCGGTGATCTCCGGTCCGATGCCGTCGCCTTCGAACACAGCGATTGAGAATGTCGTCATGGGCTGTCCCTCTTTGCGGGCACTCTGGCGCAAAGGCGGAGCAGAGGCAAACGCGCGCCGAGGGGTGGCAAGCGGGGCGCGTTTTCTGCCATGGTGCGCGACAGGAGGAACCCAAATGTTCGCAGTCACCGTAATCTTTGACATCCACGCAGGCCGGATGGAGGATTTCCTGCCGCTCATGCTGACCAATGCACGTGCTTCACGGGACACGGAGCCGGGATGCCAGCAGTTTGATGTCTGTCGTGAGGGCGATCGGATCTTTCTTTATGAGATCTATGATGACCGCGCGGCGTTTGATACGCATTTGGCGACGGATCATTTCCTGAGCTTTGATGCCGCGGTTGCGGACATGGTGGCAGAAAAGCGGCTGGAGACCTATGCGAGCGTGATGCGATGAGTGCGTGGGAGGTCTATGCGGTCAAATACGCCGACCGCAATGCGCGCACGCGGGCCGACAGTTTCATTCTCGACGACGCCCATGATGCGCCCCACGCGATGGATTACTTCATTTGGGTGCTGCGACAGGGCGCGCGGGTGATTTTGGTCGATACGGGATACGACGCGGTTGAGGCAGCGGCGCGAGGGCGACCTATTCGGCTCGACCCTCGGGAGGCGTTGAAGCCGTTTGATGTGGCGCCCGAGGATGTGAGCGAGATCATCGTGACGCATTTGCATTATGACCATGCCGGCGGGCTCGCGCTCTTCCCCAATGCGCATCTGCATTTGCAGGAGGCTGAGATGGCCTTTGCCACCGGCCCGTGCATGTGCTGCGACACGTTGCGCGCGCCGTTTACGGGGGAGCATGTGTGCGAGGCGGTGCGCAGGCTTTATGCGGGCAAACTAACATTCCATGCCCATGACGCCGAGATTGCCGATGGGGTGACCGTGCACCGGATCGGTGGGCATTCGATGGGGTTGCAAGCGGTGCGGGTGCGGACGCGCGCGGGCTGGATGGTGCTGGCCTCAGACGGGGCGCATTACTATGAGAATATCTGGGCGCGGAAGCTCTTTCCCATCGTGGCCGATCAAGGTGATATGCTGCGCGGTTTTGATCGGTTGGCGCGATTGGCCTCTCGCCCAGAGCTGGTGGTGCCGGGGCATGATCCGCTTGTACGGGAGGTGTTTGAACGGGCCATGGCGGATCATATTTTTCGTCTGGATATTGGGCCCGTTCGGGATATCCCTGGCCTACCAAGCGGTGGGTCGAGGACGGATTAAGTTCATGCATGGTCGTCTTGGCAGCTTTTAAAAATACGACCTTAAACCAGAATTAACCCCAGCTGAGAGTAAAAAGTTGAGGATCTTCTTTTTGTCCACAGTCACGCGTCGCCCACCTCAACGCTGATCTCACCGCCCGGTGCGGTGCATGGGCCAGGCGCGAAACTCAAAGGGCACGCGGCCTTCGATGCGGTCCTGGCGCGGAGGCAGGCCGAAGCGGGTGCGATAGGCGCGGGAGAAATGTTCCTGGCTCGCAAAGCCTGAGGCAAGGGCCACCTGGCTGAGCGGCATATCGGTTTGCGTGACCAGCCCGCGGGCGCGATCCAGACGGATGTCGCGGTAATAGGCGGCGGGGCTTTTTTTGACAAATTGGCGGAAAAGACGATCGAGCTGGCGATGGGACACACGCGTCTCTGCGCAGATCTCGGTGATGGGCATCGGATGTTCGAGGTGCCGCTCCATGAGCGCAATCGCCCGGCGCACATGACGGGGGGTGGTGGTCCCGATGGGTTCGACGAAATCGGTGTTCTGCTGGCTGCCGGGGGGGCGCATACTTTGGTGAAAAAGATAGCGTGCCGTGGCATTGGCCAAGGCATCGCCATGAGTGCCGCGCAAGATATTGAGGGCGAAATCCACCGAGGCGCTGCCGCCTGCACAGGTGATACGGTTGCCGTCATAAACGAA
>JBCCDT010000103.1:0-15035 GCA_039030635.1 Pseudomonadota bacterium | reverse complement strand
TTGCGCAAGCTGTGGCACGTGTCGCGGGTCACGGTGCCACTGGTGATTGGGGCGTTTTGCGTGTGGGTGGTGTTCCAGTCGCTGACCCCGGGGGTCTTTGATGGCGTGGGCCACGCGGTGCACGCCCTGAAGCTTTGGCAATGGGTGGGCGCATTTGCGGCGACAGGCGTCAGTTTCTGGGCCTTGGCGCGGTATGATCTTGTCCTGCATCGCCATTTTCGAACCAATATCCCCGCGCGCCATGCCTCCATCAGCGGTGCCGCGGCCATTGCGATTGGGCAAACCATCGGCATGGGGGTGATCAGCGGCGCTTTCGTGCGGTGGCGCATGCTGCCTGATCTGAGTTTGGGCGCGGCCACCAAGATTTCGGTCGCTGTCGCCGCGACGTTCTTGCTGGGGCTTGTGCTGACGGCTGGGGTCATTGGGCTGTTGGCCCCGTCTGAAAACCTGACGATCCCCCTGTCCCTCCTTGCGGTTTTGACCTTTTTCTTGAGCGCTGTTTTGACCTTGAAGTTTGCGCATCTCAAGGCCTTCGGGCGCACGCTTCGCCTGCCAAGTGTAAAGGCCCTGATGACCATCGGCGGCTTGACGGTGATCGACGTGGTTTTTGCGGGCCTCGCGTTTTGGCTGCTTTTGCCGGCGGGTGCGGCGGTCGACCTTTTGGTGCTTATGCCGGCCTTTGTGCTCGCTCTCGGGGCCGGGATTGTCACAGGCGCGCCCGGCGGTGTCGGCCCGTTTGAACTGACCCTTTTGGTGCTGCTGCCGGAGGTGCCGCAACAGGATCTTTTGGTTGGGATTGTGAGCTACCGGTTGGTTTACTACGCGGTTCCAACGGTCCTTGCCGCGGCGCTTTTGATCCGGCCTTTCCCGGCTGCAAACCTAAGCGATACGCGGTTGCAGGCACTGAAGGACGAAGATCATACCGATCAAACAAACGCCGAAACCGGGCTTTTGCGGCAATCCGGTGCGCGGGTCCTGCGGGCACGCAATGCCGCGATCGGTGTCCTCTCCCCTGGTCAAAGCCTATGCGCCCTGTTCAATCCTTTGCACGGTGCCACCGAGGAATGCCTGAACGTGCTGCAACACGTCGCCCATCAACGCAACTACATCGCGTTGTTTTACAAGGCGACGGCGCGCGACGCGGTCAAGGCGCGCCGACTGGGCTGGTCGGTGGTGCATGTGGCCGATGACGTGGTGGTGGATTTACCCGGTTTCACCACAGACGGTCCGCAGCGCCGCCAATTGCGCCGCAAACTGCGCCAGGCCAGCAAAGCCGGAGTTGATATCATTCCAACAGAGGCCCCCCCGTGGGTCGAGATGGGGCAGTTGGATCAAGCCTGGCAAAAAGCCAACGGACCGGCCCGAGGGGTCACGATGGGGCGGTTTTGTCCACGCTATTTGCGCCATCAAAGGGTCTTTCTGGCGATGCAGGGTTCGGTCTTGGTGGGCTTTTCAACCTTTCACCACGCCTCAAACGGTCTGTGCCTCGATGTGACCCGCGTGGCGCCGGATGCCCCCCATGGCACGATGCATCTGCTCATGGTTGCCGCCATTGAGTTTGCCAAAGGCGAGGCGTGTCAAACGCTGTCGCTTGCCGCATTGCCCCCTGCATCGGGACCTCTGGGATGGCTTGCGTCCCGGTGCGGCGCTGACGGGTTGCGCCAGTTCAAAACCAGTTTCGCCGCCCGTCGCCTGCCGCGCTATGCCGCTGCGCCTTCATCGCCGGAACTGTGGTTGGCCTTAGTGGATCTTTGGCTGGCAATCCGACGGCCGAAATCAAATTCCTCTCAAGTTCATCATGAAGATTATGAGTTTGATTATATAAAGAGCCCGTGAAAAAAGCGGGGCATCCCCACCCTCTGGAGCTGTCATGACCAACGCCTTTCAAACCATGCTGACCTCGCGCGATTGGATCCTCGCGGATGGGGCCACGGGCACAAACCTGTTCAACATGGGGCTCAGCTCTGGCGATGCACCGGAGTTTTGGAACGAAGATCATCCCGACCGGATTGATAAGCTCTATTCCATCGCGGTGGACGCAGGCAGCGACTTGTTTTTGACGAATTCCTTCGGCGGCAATGCCGCGCGGCTGAAACTGCATGATGCGGGCCACCGCGCACGGGAGCTGTCGCGCATGTCTGCCGAAATTGGCCGCGAAGTGGTCGACCGTCAGGCGCGTGATGTCATTGTGGCCGGATCGGTTGGGCCAACGGGTGAGATTATGGCCCCAATGGGCGAGTTGACCCACGAACTGGCGGTCGAAATCTTCCACGAACAGGCCGAAGGGCTGAAAGAAGGCGGTGCGGATGTTCTTTGGCTAGAAACCATCTCCGCGCCTGAGGAATATCGCGCGGCGGCAGAGGCGTTCAAACGGGTCGATATGCCCTGGTGCGGCACCATGAGCTTTGACACTGCGGGGCGCACGATGATGGGTGTGACCTCAACCGCGATGGCCGAGATGGTCGAGAAGATTGATCACAAACCCGCGGCGTTCGGTGCCAATTGCGGGGTCGGTGCGTCCGACCTTTTGCGCACGGTCCTGGGCTTCAAAGCACAAGGGTCAGAGCGCCCGATCATCGCCAAGGCAAACGCTGGCATCCCGCAATATGTCGACGGCGAAATCTGCTACAACGGCACGCCGGATTTGATGGCCGATTACGCGGTTTTGGCGCGCGATGCGGGCGCCAAGATCATCGGCGGGTGTTGCGGCACAATGGGCGTGCATTTGGCTGAGATGCGCGCGGCCCTTGAAACGCGGCCCAAAGGCGCAAGCCCCAGCCCAGAAGCTATTGTTGAGAAACTGGGGGCGTTCTCCTCGGCCGTAGATGGCACCGAGGAAGGGGCACCTGCGCCTCGGCGGGAACGCTCACGCCGCAGGCGCAGTAGTTGTTGCTAGGACGCGCTCCGGCGAAACCGTCATTTTAGAAAGCTGCTGTTTCAAAACAGGCTGAGCTGGTCGCCCTTCTTTGGCGGCACGCAAAACAGATCGGTGCGCAAATCGGGCAGGTTTGGCGCTAGACCCAGATCCCGAATGGCGCGTTTGTAGCGTGCGGCGATGAGCTGCGCATAATGGCCCTCCCCCCGCATACGTCGGTGCCAGTCAGAGCTATACTCCTTGCCACCATGCATATCGCGCAACAGCCCCATAACGCAGGTAGCGCGGTCTGGATAATGTGTGCTGAGCCATTCCTGAAACAGCCCCGACACCTCCAGCGGCAGCCGCAGCATCACCCATGACGCCGCCTTTGCGCCTGCGTCGCGTGCGGATGTCAGCATCGCCTCCATCTCAGAATCCGTGAGGCCGGGAATGATCGGCGATGTTAGCACGCGCACAGGGATACCGGCCGCGCTAAGCCGTTCGATCGTTTGCAGACGGCGTTTGGGGCTTGGGGCGCGGGGCTCCATCCGGCGGCTCAGATCGGCATCCAGTGTGGTAAGTGAAATTCCGACGCGCGCCAACCCCTGCCCCGCCATATCGCCGAGAATGTCAATGTCACGCTCCACCAGCGTGCCTTTGGTGACGATGCCCACGGGATGGTTAAACCGCTGCAACACCTCAAGGCATTCCCGCATGATGCCCTGGCTTTTCTCAATGGGTTGGTAAGCATCGGTGTTGGTGCCAATGGCAATGGTCTCCACCCGGTAGGACGATTTGCGCAGCTCGGCTTCCAACACCTTGGCCGCCTCGGGGCGGGCCACCAACCGCGTTTCAAAATCAAGCCCGGCTGACAGACCCAACCAAGCATGGCTGGGCCGGGCAAAACAGTAGATGCACCCATGCTCACAGCCACGATAGGGATTGATGGAGCGATCAAATGACAGATCGGGGGAGCGATTGTAACTGATGATGGATCGGGGCCGCTCCGTAGTTAAATGTGTGCGTTGCACGCGCGTTTCTTCCGGGTGATCCCAGCCATCAGCCTCGTAATGTCGTTCCAGCGTCTCGTAGCGCCCTGCCCCATTGCTGACGGCGCCCCGGCCCTGTGGGCGCTGTCGGGGATCAATCGTCGCGTTTGGAATTGGGGTGACCGGCATGTCCATAAAATAGAACAAAGCAGGAACAATCACAATAACCTCATGGCAATTATGAAAACTTTTACCCTCGCCAAGCAAAGTTTCCGGTGTAAAAGTCGGATCAAGCGCGGTCGATGTCGCTATTTGAAAAGTGCAAATGCGACAAAAAGGACAATGCTGCAGGTATACTTACGCGCGTGACAGCGCCGCAAATGCAGGGAGTTTGCAATATGTCCGAGGAAGAAGACGACATCATCCTGGCTGAGCTCGACGATGAAGAGCTTGTGCAACAGATGTTTGACGACCTCTACGACGGCCTCAAGGAAGAGATCGAAGAAGGGGTGAACATCCTGCTGGAGCGCAAATGGCAGCCTTATGATATCCTCACTCAGGCGTTGGTGGGCGGTATGACCATCGTGGGCAAGGATTTCCGCGATGGGATCCTCTTTGTGCCTGAGGTTCTGCTGGCCGCGAACGCGATGAAGGGTGGCATGGCCATTCTGAAACCGCTTCTGGCCGAAACCGGTGCGCCCCGTGTGGGCAAGATGGTGATCGGCACGGTCAAGGGTGACATCCACGACATTGGCAAGAACCTTGTGTCGATGATGATGGAAGGTGCCGGTTTCGAAGTGGTCGATCTGGGCATCAACAACCCGGTGGAAAACTACCTCGAAGCGATCGAGCAGGAAGAGCCGGACATCCTTGGCATGTCCGCCCTTCTGACCACCACGATGCCCTACATGAAAGTCGTCATCGACACGATGGTCGAACAGGGCATTCGCGATGACTACATCGTGCTGGTGGGCGGTGCGCCACTCAACGAAGAGTTCGGTAAGGCCATCGGTGCGGACGCCTATTGCCGCGATGCCGCCGTCGCGGTGGAAACGGCCAAGGAACTGGTGGGGCGTAAGCACAACCAATTGGCCGCGGGCTAGTCATGACCGTCACGGTGCGCTTTGCTGAGCGGAGCGACCGTGACCTTTTGCTGCGCTCTGTCGATCTGTTTGACGATCCTCCGCAACCGGAGTGGTTGGATGCGTTTCTAAGCGATGCGCGACACCATATGGCCTTGGCCATGGATCAGGAAACATGCGTGGGTTTTCTCAGCGCCGTCGACTACGTGCACCCTGACAAAGCCCCGCAGATGTGGATCAATGAACTGGGCGTGGATGAGGAACGCCGCCGCGAAGGCATCGCCACGCGCTTGATCGACGCGGCCAAAGACAAGGCCCGTCGCCTCAGCTGCGTTGAACTTTGGGTCTTGGCGGACCCAACAGAAGAGGCGCTCGGATTTTACCAAAGCCTGGACGCGACGCGCGAAGGCAGCCATGTCGCGATGTTCACCTTTGACCTCCGAGACGATGACTGATGACCTTGAGTGATGACATCCTGACCGAAGAGGGTCTTACCCCGACCGAAACGGGAAAACTCTTGCTCATTGCCTGCGGTGCGTTGGCACGTGAAATTCTGGCGCTCCAAAAGATCAACGGGTGGGACCACATGGTGCTGCAATGCTTGCCCGCCAAATATCACCTCTACCCCGAGAAGATTGTCGATGCTGTCGAAGAGACCGTGCGCGCCCACGCAGACAGCTATGATGAGATCTTTGTGGTCTATGCCGATTGCGGCACGGGCGGCTTGCTCAAGGCCAAATGCGACGCGCTTGGCGTGGAAATGATCGAAGGGCCCCATTGTTATTCCTTCTTTGAGGGCAATGAGGCCTTTGCCGCGCGTGGTGATGACGATTTGACCGCGTTTTTCCTCACCGATTTTCTGGTCAAACAATTTGATGCCTTCGTGTGGAAACCTATGGGGCTCGACCGTCATCCACAGCTGCGCGACATGCTGTTTGGCAATTACACCAAGCTTGTCTACCAGGCACAGACCGAGGATCCGACCCTGTTGGACAAGGCCAAAACCTGCGCGGATCGGCTGGGGTTGGACTTTGAATACCGGTTCACGGGCTATGGTGATCTGGCCGTGGCCCTGTCCGGGCTTAACCGCCCCAAGTGATCAGCGATTGCACGACCTGCGCGCCTTTGGCATACCCGCCCGCAGAATGACCAATCAGCTTGCTCTTATCCTCGGTTTTGCCATCGTGACAGGTCTCACGATAGATGCGTATAGCTATGGGTGGGAAAACACGCTGTTTCTGGCGCGAAAGCTGCTTGATCTGATCGAGTGGTTGAAGTTCTGGCGCTGAGGCCAGGTGATCACGAACGGCCCAGTTTTGACATCAGCGCCTGGTGCACGTCCTTGGTGACGAACTTGCTGACATCGCCATCCAGACGCGCGATTTCTTTGACGAGCTTGGAGGCGATGGCCTGATGATGGGCGTCGGCCATCAAAAACACGGTCTCAACGGAATCGTCGAGCACGCGGTTCATGCCCACCATCTGAAATTCATATTCAAAATCCGCCACAGCCCGCAGGCCGCGGATGATGATGGAGGCGTCGACATCGCGGGCGCAGTCAATCAACAGATTTTCAAACGGATGCACGACCAGCTCGGTCCCGGACCCTTTCATGATCTTGGAGGCTTCCGCCTCGACCATCGCCACGCGTTCTTCCAAAGAAAACAAAGGGCCCTTGTCGCGATTTATGGCCACGCCCAGTACCAAACGATCCACGAGATTTGAGGCGCGGCGAATGATATCCGCATGGCCCAAAGTGATGGGGTCAAACGTGCCGGGATAAAGACCGATGCGCATGAGGGGCTCCTTTGCGGACCATGAGGCGCGCTGCGGGTATCGCAACATGAGAGCGCTTTCAATGGCAAGACCTGATTTTTGCGTCCATTTCGCCGGGCTGCGGCTCAAAGATCGCGGTGAAAGGCCTCAATCAAGTGCTGCACGACGGCGCGCAGGGCCTCTTCCCGTGGGCGCCCTGCCCCGCAAGCCCGATCAAAAATGGCGCGTTGGCGCGCAGCACTGGTGTCTTTTGCCATCTCGCGCACACGTTCCACCTCCGCCCGCGATCCGCAGGCGTCCATATCCTCGCCCACGAGGTCAAGCATCTCTTCCATAAGGTCGGGCAGCGACACGATTTCGCGTTTGCCCAAATCAATCAGCCCTTTGCTGGTGCCATAGCGCTGCGCCCGCCAGCGATTTTCATCAATCAGGAAACGATCGTAAATGCGCCAGCGTTGATTGGACTTGGCCAACCGGTACAACATCCGCGTCAACGCTTGCGTGAGGGCCGCCAGGGTCAGCGTATCCTCCAAGGCCGGCTGCACATCACAAATGCGCGTCTCAAGCGTCGGGAATTTGGAGGATGGGCGCAGATCCCACCAGATTTTGGAGCTGTCTTCGATCACGCCGAGATCCGTCAACACATTCACTGACCGTTCGAATTCCGAATAGCTCGACATCAACGGAGGCAGACCGGTCCGGGGCAGATTGTCAAACACCGTCAGGCGGTAGCTGTGCAGCCCTGTGTCGCGCCCTTGCCAGAACGGTGATGAACAACTCAGCGCCAGCAAATGCGGCAGGAAATACGTGAGCTGCCCCATCAGATCGACACGGCGGTCAGGATCGTCAATGCCCACATGCACATGCATCCCGCAAATCAGCATCCTCTCCACCACGCCTTGAAGGTCATATTGCAGGCTGTCGTAGCGGTCTTTGCGGGTATGGGCCTGATCGCGCCAATCAGAGAACGGATGGCAAGACGCCGCAATGGGGGCGAGGTTGTATTTGGCCGCGTGTTTGGCCACGCAGGATCGCAAACGGCGCAGGTCCTCACGCGCCTCGCCCACCGTGGCACAGACTTTGGTGCCGATCTCAATCTGACACTTTAGGAACTCCGGCGCGACTTGATCTTCCAGTTCCGATTGGCAGGCCAGCATCAGCGCTTCCGGGGCCTCGGCCAGATCAAGACTGTCACGATCGACAAGAAGATATTCCTCTTCGATGCCGATGGTGAACTCCGGCTCAGACGTTTTCATAGCGGCCTCCCTGCGCGTCTGAGAAGAAAAGCGCGAAATCCGCAAGCGTGCCAGAAAAAATTAGGGGTCCGTGTCCACGTGCCACCATTTGGGACGTTTGGAGCGGTAGGAATGCGAGGTCGGTCTCAGCGACGCGGCACCGGGTTTATCGAAAATCCCAAGCACAAGGGCGACCACCGGCGCATCATCCACTGCCCCGATCGTGCTGCCGCATTTTGGGCAAAAGGCGCGGCTGGATTTCTCGGAGGAGCGGTAGAGCGTGGGCGCCCCACCTGGCCCTGTCCACGTCACCGCATCTTTGGGAAACTCGACCCAGGCCACGGTCAAGGCGCCTGAATGCCTTTGGCACATCGTGCAGGAGCAGGTGTGCGGAAATTCGGCTGGGCCCGCCGCCTCAAACCGGATGTCCCCGCAGAGGCAGCCACCGGTATAGAACTTGGTCATAGGCATCGCTTTCGGTTGTGACACCGGTAGTATAGCGACCGCCCTGAGGGCTGTCGCTAGATCAGAATGTCAAACCGATCGCGGATCGCCCTGTCTTGGTCGGCGCTCAAGTATTCCGGTCGATGACTGTCCAAAAGCTCTTGCGCGCGCAGACGTGCCATGGCCCAGGCATCAGGCGCGCCTTTGTCTTCCCAGGTTTTGGGTGAGTCCCGGTCGGCCAGCAACGGATAGAAGTAATCCCGCTCCATCGCGCCAATGGTGTGATCGCCGCCCAGGAAATGCCCTTCGCCCAGCACGGCATCGCATATCGCGTCAAAGCCAAGATTGGCGGGCGTCACCTCAACCCCTCTGAGCGCGCGGTAGGACATCGAATGCATCTCATCATCGAGCACAAACGCCTCAAAACTCGCCCCCAGGAGCGAAGCCGTCATGCCCGAACTTTCGTAAATGAGGTTCGCCCCAGCCAATGCGGCCGCCAGAGAGGTCATGCCTTTTTCTACGCCATATTGCGCATCAATCGCCTTGGCATCCGTCATTGACGCCGCCACGCCCGAGGGCAGGCCCAGCCAGTTCGACACCTGCGCAGAGGCGGCATTGAGCACGGCAATCTCCCCGCCACCGCCTGCAAACGCGCCTGTGCGCAGGTCAATCACCAAGGGCCAGTTGGAAAACACCATGGGGTGGCCAGGTTTGATCACGTTGACCATCACAAGGCTCGCCAGCGTCTCCGCCAGCGACTGGGCCAAGAACCCCGCGAGCGTGGCCGGCGCGGTCGCCCCGGCTTGGGCAGCAGTGATGCAGGAGACGGGGATGTTGTGTTCTAGACAGGCATAGGTCACATCCACCGCATCTTCGCCAAACCGCATGGGCGAGATGACCGGGCTGATATGCGCTTTGACAAAGGGGCGTTGCGCAAACGCGCTTGGGCCACCGGCGGCGATGTCGAACATCTCAACCAAGGGGGCCACATGCTCCGCCAAAGTAAAGGCTGTCGCCACAGGTTTTGTGGTGTTGCGCATCAGGGCATAGGCGGTGTTCACATCGAGGGCAAATTCGCCCGGCACGTCGGTGGCAATGCAGCATCGGGTGAACCAGCTGATATTCGTCAAAGCGTCCTGCAGCCGCGTGAAATCATGGAGATCCCGCAAGGTCGAAGGACGATAGAGCCCGGTTTGCATGTCCAGCGTCTGCACCGCCGCACCGCCGGTGCCGAAATGCACGTCATCCCCACCCACATGAATGGTGCGCGCCGGATCGCGGCCATGAAGCGGAAACGTCTTAGGGGCGAGGGAAATCGCCCGTTCGACCATGTCGCGCGGCAGGCTGATGCGATCACGCCCCAAATCCTTGGCCCCTGCCCCAATCAACGCGTCCCAAAGCCGCTCAGGCACTTCGCCCATCCCAAGCTCACTGAGCAGCCGCAAGGCCGTGTCGTAGATGCCGTGGAGGTCAGCCTCACTCAAAGGTTTGTAGAGCCCGCCTTTTTGCCCCGGCGGTGCCGGATTGACCGCAGGAGGTGCGGCGGCTTTCGCCAGCCTTTCCTTGCGGCCGGATCGGCGGGGTTTACGCGCAGGTGACGTCATGAAAACCATGAGCGGGCAAGCATCGCATTTGGGCAAGCGACATTTTCGCAATTCTTATTTATTCGAAACTGTTTTACGAATAACGCCATAACGTGACGCCTCGTATTGACCACCGGCTGTGCCGCGCGCCCTGATGGGTCAACCATTCTCAGGAGAGGCGCGATGAAGTCCCAGACACGGTGCGTTGTGATCGGCGGTGGTATCGCTGGCTGTTCCACGCTTTATCATTTGACGCAAGAAGGCTGGACAGATGTGGTGTTGGTCGAACGCAATGAGCTGACCTCGGGCACGACCTGGCATTCCGCAGCACAGGTGACCAATTTTGGCATGACCCAAACCATGGTCGGGCTGAAAACGCATTCTATCAATCTTTACAAGGAATTGGCGGACGATCCTGATTACCCGATCAACTATCATCATGGCGATGGTGGCATCCGGATGGCCAATACTGAGGCGCAGATGGATGGCTACCGGCATTTTGCGTCCATGGCGCGCGGGATGGACGTGCATTTTGAGGTGATCGATGCCGAAGAATGCGCCCGGCGTCATCCGCTGATCTCAACCGACAACCTGATCGGCGGGCTTTGGGATCCGCTGGACGGCGATATTGACCCGGCCCAACTGTGTCAGGCCCTCGCCCGCCGTGCCCGCAAGGCCGGGGCTGAGGTCTATCGCAACTGTCCCGTCACGGCCCTGACCCAACACGCCGATGACAGTTGGAGCGTCCATACCGAAAACGGCGACATTGATTGTGAGGTTGTGGTCAACGCCTGTGGCTATCGCGTGAACGAGGTGGGCGCGATGATGGGCGTGCATCACCCCGTGATGTCCATGGAGCATCAGTATTTCCTGACGGAGCCGATCCAGGCGATCATCGATGCGGGGCATCGTATGCCGCTGATCCGCTGTCCGATCTCGGATTATTACTGCCGCCAGGAAAAGAACGGACTGCTTGTGGGGTTTTACGAACAGGACTGCAAAACCTGGGGCATGGATGGGATCGACCCCAATTTTGTCAACGCATTGTGCCCCGATGATCTGGACCGGGTGACGGATGTGCTGGAAGGCGCCTTTGCCCGCATGCCCGCGCTGATGGATGTGGGCATCCATACGGTGGTGAACGGGCCGATCACGTACACGATTGACGGCGCGCCGTTGGTGGGGCGGGTCCCGGGCAAGCGCAACGCGTTTTGCATCATCGGGCTGCGCGCGGGCCTAGGTGAGGGCGGCGGTCATGGCTGGCTCTTGGCGCAACAGATTGTGCATGGCGAGGCCTGCTACGACACATGGATGCTCGATCCGCGCCGGTTCACGGGCCACGCCAATGTGGAGCTTTGCGCGCTAAAGGCCATTGAAGACTATCAAAACGAATTTCGCTTCCACTTCCCTCATGAGCACCGCCCGGCGGGACGACCCATGAAAACAACGCCTCTCACGCCTATTCTGGCCGCAGAGGGCGCAGAATTTACGGTGGTTAATGGGTGGGAGCGCGCGGATTATTTCAAACCCTCGCCGGAGTTCCATGAGACCCACAGTTTCCGCTTCAATGAGGCGTTCGACGTGGTCGCCAAAGAGGTTGAAGCGGTGCAAACCCGGGTCGGCCTGTGCGAGGTCAACGGGTTCAATCGCTATGAAATGACCGGCGCGGATGTGCATGAGTTTCTGGATCGGATGATCTGTGGTGCGGTGCCAAAACGTGCCGGGCGCGTGGGTCTGGGATACCTGCTGAATGACCATGGGATGGTCAAGGCGGAAGCCACCATCGCCAACTTACCAGACGGGCGCGTTTGGTATGGCTCTGCGGCGGCGGCAGAATGGCACGATATGGACTGGCTCAGCGCGCATGTGCGCGCGAATGAGGATGTGCACATCCGGTCTCTCACCAATGATCACACGATCCTCGTTCTGGCCGGGCCGAAAGCGCGCGATGTGCTCTCTGCGGTCAGCCGCGCCGATTGGTCGGCAGAGGCGTTTCCGTGGTTGTCCGTGCGCGAGGCGTTTGTCGGGATTGCGCCGGCCGTGGTCATGGGTGTGAGCTTCTCGGGCGAATTGGCCTATGAGATCCACGTGCACAATGCGCAGCTTTATGCGGCCTATCTCGCCTTGCGACAGGCCGGTGAGGCGCATGGATTGTCAATGTTTGGGGCACGCGCCGTGGATGCGATGCGGCTGGAAAAAGGCTTCCTGCATTGGAAATCGGACATCCTGACCGAGTTTGACCCCTATGAGACGGGTCTCGACCGTTTTGTGCGGATGAACAAACCTGACTTTGTCGGCAAGCAGGCATTGGAGGCCCGTCGCGCCGCCGGTCCGACCCGCATGTTGGTATCCATGGAGATCACGGGCCGTGACGCGCCGGCCCATGGGGGGGCTTCTGTGATGCAAAACGGGTCCGTTGTCGGCACGGTCACGTCGGGTGAGTTTGGTCACCGGGTTGGCAAGAACCTGGCCTATGCCTTTGTTATACCAGAGCTTTCAGAAGTGGGAACTGAGGTTGAGATTGATATCCTCGGGACACTGTCTGCCGCCACTGTAATTCAGCCAAGCCCTTACGACCCGGACATGGCCCGCGTCAAATCCTGACGTTACTGCGCGTCGGTCTCAAGCTCTGCGACATAGGTTGACAGGTCTTCGTCTTGGGTCAGGTCGGCGAGGTCGTAGCGATCTGTCACCGCATCCATGGACAAGGCCACGTCACGCGTGATCGTGCCGCGTGGTCCAACCGGGCCGTAATGGGCATCCGCCACCTGGAAGTAGACCGCGCCCGACTCGCCCACCCGCAGATTGGGGGCTTGCTCAAGCGCTGGCACCTCATAGGTTTCCCCACCATTCAGCGTGCCTTCAAACACGATGTTGCCTTCCGCCGAGGTAACACGGATCCAGGCCGGGCGCACAGCCACGAGGCGCACAGGCGGCTTGGCATCGGCCAGAACTTGCGGTGCGGGTGCCACACCGTCGGACCGTGACAAGACACTGGCAATCGCGGCCTCGACCGGATCAATCGGTTCAGCCTCGGCGATTTGCGGCTGCAGCGTTCCAATCTCGGAGGGGTCAATCGTTGCGATCGGTCCGTCACGGGCCACGATCACGGGCACATCAAGCGCCTCTGGCCGGTATACGCGATCCAGCGATTCCGAGGTGCCGAAATTCGACGGCTCAAACCCTGATGCGGTATCACCCGCTTGCGCGATGACGGCCCCATCCAGCGGATCAAGATCGGTCAACACATTGGGCGTGTTTTCCACAGGGGCCAGGCGCACCTGCTGCACCTCGTTCAACACGGTCCAACCGCCAAAGCCAATGGCAGAAATCAGCCCGATCAGCACAACGGCAGAGCCGATGGCACCCGGCTCCACCCCGCTCAGCAGGCTTTCGCGCTGCGGGACAAAGGGCGTTGCGGGCTCCATAATGGGATCTTTTTTGCGGTTTGCGGCCCGTTGCGCCACGCTGTCGGGCTTACGGACCGATGAGGCCCCGGCCGACATCCCGTGGGTGACGGAGAACCCGCACTCGCGACAAAACGTGTCAAACGCGTCATCCGGGTCCATGCCCAGATAGCGCGCATAGGACCGCACGTAGCCTGGAATAAATCCGGGCGTGTCAAAGGCGTTGGGATCGGCATTTTCGATGGCAGCGATGTAGGAGGCGCGAATGCGGATTTCACGCTCCACATCCAGTAGGGATTTTCCCATGGTCGCGCGTTCACCGCGCATCAAATCGCCTAGACGCAAATCAAACGCGTCGAAGCCGCGCGGCTCCTCCACGTTTTCAACGATTTTCGTCCTCTTGCGGCGAATGACCATACGCCTGCCTTTCTTCCCCAAGCCGCCCCATATCGACTTTGGCCAACAAAAATTGGCCGATCGTCGATTCGGCTCGGGTTCTTTTGTTTACAGGTGCTTACCACAACACAAGAAGTTTTGCACATCCTGTGGATTTATGCGGTCATGTCGGCGCGATTCAGCGCGCAATGGCTCCACAATGCATCCAGAGCGCGAACAAGCGCGTCCAATTCAAACCTGCCGTGTACTGGCGACGGTGTGAAGCGCAACCGCTCTGTCCCGCGCGGCACCGTGGGGAAATTGATCGGCTGTACGTAGATCGAATACCGCTCCAGCAGCATGTCGCTGAGAAGCTTGGTGTGCACGGGGTCCCCAACCATCACCGGAACGATATGACTGCCATGATCAATCAACGGCAGGCCCAAGGACTTAAGGCGCAGTTTCAGAACCGCTGCGCGTTCCTGATGCAAGTCGCGCAAGGACTGGTCCGTCTTGAGATGCGCAACGCTGGCCGCGGCGCCGGCGGCAACCGCAGGCGGCAAGGATGTCGTAAAGATGAAGCCCGGCGCATAAGACCTTACGGCGTCACACATTTTTGCACTTGCGGCGATGTACCCACCCATCACGCCAAACGCTTTGGCCAGGGTGCCGTTGATGATATCGATCCGGTCCATCAAGCCATCACGCTCTGCCACGCCAGCCCCGCGGGGGCCGTACATACCGACCGCATGCACCTCATCGAGATAGGTCAACGCGCCGAATTCATCCGCCAGATCGCAAATGTCTTTCATCGGGGCGAAATCACCGTCCATGGAATAGATCGATTCAAACGCGATCAGTTTCGGCGCGTCTGGATCATCTGCTGCCAAAAGCGCACGCAAGTGATCGAGGTCATTGTGCTTGAAAATACGCTTCTCGCCCCCGTTGCGGCGAATGCCCTCGATCATGGATGCGTGGTTGAGCGCGTCCGAGTAGATGATGAGCCCCGGAAACAGCTTGGCCAGCGTCGAAAGCGTTGCGTCATTGGCAATGTATGCTGACGTAAACAGCAGTGCTTCCTCTTTTCCGTGCAGATCAGAAAGCTCCGCCTCGAGCGCCTTGTGATACACTGTCGTGCCGGAAATATTGCGGGTCCCGCCGGACCCTGCCCCGGTTGCATCAAGCGCGTCATGCATGGCGCTCAGAACGACCGGATGTTGACCCATGCCAAGATAGTCATTGCCGCACCAGACCGTGATCCGCTGCTCTGATCCGTCGGGACGGGTC
>JBCCDT010000102.1:0-15044 GCA_039030635.1 Pseudomonadota bacterium | reverse complement strand
TTCGAGATCCGCGCGGGCGGGCAGATGGGCATCGGCGAGAACTCTGTGCTCTATGGCGGGTTCACGGCGCAAGGCGCGCTGTCAGATTTCGGCGACGACAACGCCTACGGCCTCACCGGCGGCATCCGCGTCAACTTCTGACCGGACACCCACAACCAACCGCAAAAGCCGGGCCCCATAAAGGCCCGGCTTTTGTCATTGCAGAGGGGAGGCACCAAACCAAACCCACATCAACGTGAGTTTGATCCCGGCCTCTTTGCCCCTACCCTTTTGGCCTAGACCCCACGCGCAAAGGATGGCGACCTTTTGAGACAGCTTTTGACCCTGACCTGGGCTGTGACCTTCGTGGCCGCCCTCATGACCGCGTCCAGCCCCGCTTGGGCCTGTTCCGACACCACCGATTGCACGGTGCCCACCGGCACCTACCGGATCCTGGACACACCGGGGGCCACGACCACGCTCATCTACGCGCATGGCTACAAGGGCAAAGCCGCGGGCGTCATGAAAAGCCGCCTCCGCGCCTACGCCCAAGAGAAAGGCCTCACCCTCGTGGCGCTGCAATCGGCCGGAGATGACTGGGCCATTCCCAATGTGCCCACAGGCGGCAATTACATCCCCCGCGATGAAATCGCCTATCTCACCTCCGTGATCGAAGACGTTGAAACGCGGCTGGGGCAAACCCGCGCTGACATGGTGTTCGTGGGGTTCTCGGCAGGCGGCATGTTTGTCTCGCACATCGCATGCACCACGGATCTGCGCCTGCATGCCTTTGTGGCCATCGCTGGCACGGTTTGGGCCCCGGGCCCGCAACGCTGCACGGCCAATCCCACACCCTTCATCCACCTGCACGGCACCAATGACAAGGTCGTCCCGATGCAAGGCCGCCCCATCGGCGAGACCCGCCAAGGCGATGTCATGACCTTTCTCACCACCCTGGCCCAAAGCCGCGGCCCGCGTGAGATCACCCTGCCCGATGGTGAGCATGTCTGCGACGCGCCAAACCGCATTGCCGGCTCCAATGTCGTGCTGTGTCTCAGTGAGGCAGGGCACGGCTATCAGCTCGACGCGCTGTCAAAGCTCTTGCCGCAATAGTGCCGGCGGCGCGGTTGCGATATCCGTCATAAAAGCTATCTGCGAGGGATGAAGATCGACCACGCCGCACGACCACGCCCGCGCACAGCCTTTTGCGGCAGAGGCGCTGCATGAGCCTCTTTGTCCTCTCTCCGGATGTGGTGTGGAACCCCGGCGTGCTGAACTTCCCCACCGCCCCGCGCAAGATCCTGGAACGTGGCATGATCCTGCCCCGGCGCGACGTCACTTGGGGCTTTGTGGCGCGCGCGGTGTTTGAAAGTCAGGTCTTGCGCTTCGTGATCGCGCTGTTGCCCTTTGGCATTGCCGCGATCCTGTGGCCCGGGGCCGCCCTGCCGATCAGCCAGGCCCCGCTTTTGATGCTGGTGGCCATCGGGATCATTGAGCTGCGCGTCCTGCGCGTGCCCCGCGCCAAGCGCCAGGAGATGACGACCGAGGCCGAGGCCGCCCGCGCGCTCGACAGCCTCAATTTCCGGGGGCGCCGCATTCTGGCGCAATTGGCGGCCAGCAAGGGCATTGAAACCGGCACGATCTATCTGGTGGTGGAACAATCCGACATGGTCCGCGTCCCGCCTCTGACCATCGCCAGCCTGCAACTCGATGAGGGCAAATCCCGCCTCGTGCCCCTGACGGCGGAAGAGCGGGCGATCATCCGCGACGGGCTCTTTGATGAGGATTTTTCCGAGCGCGACCTGTTTTTGGCCAATCAGCGCGAAGGGGTGGCGTTTCGGTCTGTGGCCTATGACGCGCGAGGCGTCTCGGCCCATGCGCGCCTCGCCGCCTTTTTGGACAGCACCCCGCCCGAGGAGGCCCCGGTATGAGTGTCAACGCCGCCATCGTCAGCGCGGGCGAGGCGCTGGAGGTGCTCCACACCGGCTGGACTGCCCAAAGCGCGGGCGATCTCACCGCGTCCTGGATGCTGCATGGTCGCCCCGGGGTGGGCAAAACCCAACTGGTCACCGAATTGGCCCGCCGGATCGGGGCCAAGCTTTTTGACATCCGCCTGACCACGATTGAGCCGCAGGATCTTCGCGGCCTGCCCTATTATGACCATGACGCGCAAAAGACCGTGTGGTACCGGCCCGAAGACCTGCCCGATGATCCCGCCCAGCCGTCGATCTTGTTCCTGGATGAGTTGACGGCTGCCTCGCCCACGCTGCAGCCCACCGTCTATGGCCTGTTGCAGGAACGCCGGGTGGGGCGGCATCTGCTGCCGCCTTCGGTCTTTATCGTGGCCGCCGGAAACACCGTCGATGACGGCGCGGTGGCCTATGACATGGGCACCGCGCTCTCAGATCGTCTGATCCACCTGCAGGTCAACGCAGATGCCAAGGATTGGCTGGAACATTACGCCGTGGATCGCAGCCTCTCGCCCATGGTGACGGCGTTTTTGCGGGCGCGACCTGATCTCTTGGACAGCACCGAAGAGGCGCTGCGCCGGGGCGACATGATCGCCTGCACCCCTCGGTCATGGGAGCGGGTGAGCGACATTGTCACCTCGGTCAGTGACAAGGGCCTGCGCCACACTATGGTGGCGGGCACGGTCGGCAGTGCCGCCGCGGCCGAATTTGCCCAGGTCGCCGCCGAGATTGAAGCGCTGGTGTCTTTGCAAGAGATCATCGAGGCGCCAAAGGCCAAGCGCGCCGGGCTTTACCCCACATCGATCAACGGGCTCGTGGGGTTGATCTACGCCTTGGTGGCCCAAGCCGATCAGGCCACAATCTCTGATACGATTGACATCATGGCCGATCTGAAATCCGTCGACGCCCCGGGCCTGCCCTTGGCGGAACTCACCTCTTTCGGGTTTGAAATCCTCATTCGCAAAGCCATGGCGGAAGGGCTGGCCGAGGCGTTCCGCACCTCTGACGCGTACCGCACTTATGCCCAAGACCGCGCCCAGGCAGGCGCGTTCTGAGGCGGCCATGAGCCATTCCATCCGCGCCCAACCTGCGCTCGCCCGCCTGCCAGAGGTGGACCCCGCGATCGCCGCCTTGTCGCTCTGGTGCAGCTACCGCGACGGGACCGGGCCGACCGAAACCCAAGGCGATACCATACGCATCGGTCCGGAATTTCCGTTGCTGCCGGTCTCCGAACAGACCGGGCTGATTGCCCATCACGTGTTGCACGTGGCCTTGCGCCACTCTGCCCGGCGCCGGGCCGCGCGCGAACGCTTTGGCGCGCGGTTTCAGGCGGAGCGTTATGATCTGGCCTGCGACGCGTTGGTCAATGAGGCGCTGTTGCAAGCGGGCCATGCCCTGCCCCGCCCAGCCGTGCGCGCGGCCGACCTCGTGGCGCTTTTGCCCGCCAAAGAACGCCCCGCCAACGTCCTGTCAGAGTGGGACGTGGATCAATTCTACGCCGCACTTGCTCAGGTCGAGACAGGGCGCAAATCGGGCGGTGACGGGTCCATCGAAAATTACGCTCTGACCAAAGGTTTCCAACCGGACCTGGGCGACAGCGACCCGGATAAAACCCAGGCTGACATCTGGTCGGGTCGCATAGAGCAGGCCATGAGTGCAGGCCAACGCGCGGGCGCAGGGATAGGTGCGATCATCACCCGGTTTGGCGATCTGCCCCGAGCGGTCGTGCCATGGGAGATCAAACTGCGCCGCTTGCTGGCCAAGGCCCTGGCCCAACACCCGCGCCCCACCCATCGCCGCCCGGCCCGCGCATGGCTCGCCCGAGACGGGCTCGCGCGGCAAATGGGCGGCGCGCAGCCGGTGTTTGAGCCGGGCCTCAACCGCGATGCGCGCCGCCCGCGCCTTGTCATCGGCCTCGACACCTCAAGCTCCATCCGTCAGGCCACGCTGGATATGTTCGCGTCCGAGGCCACTTCGATCCTCCGCCGCACCGGCGCAGACGGGCATCTTATGGGCTTTGACACGGAGGTGCACAGCCGCGCTCGCTACAGCCATGCGGCATCTCTCACCGCGTTTGAAATGCGCAGCGGCGGTGGCACAGATTTCGCGGCATTGCTGGCGGAGGCGCAAGGATTGGATCCTTCAATGATCATCGTGCTGACCGATCTGGACGCGCCCACCGGCCCCAGGATCACAGCCCCCGTGCTCTGGGCCGTGCCCGCCACGCCCCCCCTCCAACCGGGCTTCGGCACTGTGTTGGTCATGAAAGATCAGCACGAGATGGCATGAGCCACCCTCATGGCTTTCCGCAAAATCGCAACCACCCCCGTCCAAGGCAAAATCGACAGTCTTGCCTGATCCCTTGCCCTCATCAATCGCAAAAAATCAACCTTGGACCCACCGGTCAGCGTGTCATCGCCACGCCAAGGGTCCATCCGATGGGTCACATCATCGACACTATTCCCCGCGCCCACCACCCAATTTGCGGCACCCGGCTTGGCGCCTAGGACCGCGCGCAGCTCCCGGTCACGCGCCACCTCATACCGGTCGTCCTCACCTGTCCTGGCCTTGCGCCCTGTGCCCCCAAACACGGCATTCGCGCTCAAATTCACCCGGCGCCCGCGATGACCCAAAATGGGAAAAACCTGCCTGATCGCAAAACACGCCCGCAAAGAACAGCGCAGATGAACGTGCCCCCAAAAAACACATACCCGCCTCATTTCGTTACAATTTTAGTGCCCTGTCACATTCTCGCCCAATTTCCTGATTAGCCCCGCATCAAAGGCCGCCAAATGAAGAGCGGCCATTGACGGCTGAGGCAAGAGACGTGGCAGTAATCAACGGCGACGGCTCGGACAATGTGCTCAATGGCACGTCCGATCCCGATACCATCACGGGCGGCGCGGGCAACGATACGGTCACCGCGGGCGACGGCAATGATCTGATCATTGGCGGTGATGGCACGCTTGCGCCCACCGATCTCGTGCTCGACTGGACCGATCAGGGCGGCAACGGCACCGATCTCTCTGGCGGGTTTACGCAAAACACCGGCGGCATCAATGTCGATGTCAGCCTCACCAATGGCGGCACCGGCACCTCGGCCACCGTGGCCACCGGCGCGGGCTTTGTCGACACGGGTGAGCCGTTCGACACCACGTCCAACCTCAGCCTCATCGGCAATGGCACCGGCACCGCCTGGACCACCGAACTGGAATTTTCCGCCGCCGCCGGATCAACCTTTGATGACAGCGTCTCCAACGTCTCTTTCCGGCTCCAGGACATCGATTCCGGCGGCTGGAAAGATGTGCTCACCGTCAACGCCTATGACGCCGATGGCAACCTCATTGAGGTCACGCTGACCGCCTCAGGCGATGAAACCGTCGATGGCAACACCGCCTCCGCTGGTGGCACCGCGAACGACCCCGATGACGCTCAAGGCTCCGTACTGGTCGAGATCCCCGGCCCCGTCGCGCGCATTGAGATCGTCTATGAAAACGAAGGCGTGGGCGGGCAGCTTCTTTATGTGTCCGACGTGCATTTTGAGGCCCTGCCAGAGGATGATGATGACCTCTCCGGCGGCAATGGCAATGACACGATCCTGGGCGGCTTCGGCAATGACGTGCTCGATGGCGGCGGCGGCTCGGACAGCCTGGTGGGCGGCGATGGCTACGACACGCTTGAGGGTGGCGGTGGCAGTGACACGCTCGATGGTGGTGCCGCCAATGACCTTCTCGAAGGCGATGGCGGCCGCGACAGCCTGATCGGCGGCGCAGGCAGTGACACGCTGATCGGCGGCTCCGGCTTTGACACGCTGGAGGGCGGCGAAGGCAATGACCTCCTCCAGGGCGGCAACGGCAATGACGTGATCATCGCCTCGGGCGGGGACACGGTCGAAGGCGGCGAAGGCGGCACCGACAGCGATGACAATCTGATTGTCGATGACGTCGATTTCGTCACATTCGATCCCACCGATGATGAAAACGGCACGGTCACCTTCAATGACGGCTCGACCCTCACCTTCACCGGCATCGAACGGCTGACGGTCAATGGCGGGCCTGATGGCGTGGTCACCGGCACCCGCGAAAATGATCTGATTGACGCCGATTTTGTCGATGAAAATCTCGAACAGGTCGACAATAACGACGGCACCAACGGCACCACCGGCGATCAGGATGTGATTGAGGCCGGTCAGGGTGACGACACGGTGTTTGCCGGTCAGGGCGACGATACCATCACCGGCGGCCCTGCCACCCTGCAAAGCGCCGACGAAAACCTCAGCTGGATCAGCCAGGGCGACGGCGTCAATATCGAATCCGGTTTCACCCAGAATACCGGCATCGCCAACATCACAGTCGAGGTCAGCGATGACGGCGCGCTCGATGACGCCGAGATCGACAACTCCACCCAGTTTGTCGACACAGGAGAGCCTTTCGACACCACCTCAGCGCTGGCCATCGGCGGCAATGGCGGCCCGGATGTGGCCACCGTCACCGTCTCGGCAGATGTGGAGATGGAAAACATCTCCTTCCGCATCAATGACGTCGATGGCGACACCTGGCAGGATATTCTGACGGTCAACGCCTTTGACGCCGACGGCAATCCCGTCCCCGTCACGCTGACCCCAAGCGGCGCGGATACGGTCTCTGGCCAGACGGTCACCGGCGCCACCGGCAATGACTCCCAAGACATTGCCGAAGGCTCGGTGCTGGTCACCATCCCGGGCCCCGCCACACGTTTCGAAGTGGTCTATGAAAACGGCGCCACGGACGGGCAGGTCATCTACCTCACCGATGTGCATTTCACGGCCCAAGAAACCGATGACGACCTGATCTTCGGCGAAGAGGGCAATGATGTCCTGATCGGCGGCGCAGGCGCGGATACGCTCGACGGCGGCATCGGCAATGACGAATTGCGCGGCGACGATGACCTCACCGGTGACAGCCTTGTGGGCGGCACCGGCGACGACACGATTTTCGCAGGCGGCAATGACACCGTGGATGGGGGCGAGGATGCAGGCGACGGCGATGTCGACATCCTCAACCTGACAAATGTGGCCTCGATCCAATTCCAGGACGGCGGCGGCGCAAACGTCACCGGCCCCACCGAACAGGGCGTTGTCACCTTCAATGACGGCTCCACCCTCAGCTTCAGCAATATCGAACAGGTCAACAACCTTGACGCCGTCCCCGATGGCTATGTCGAAGGCACCTCCGGCGATGATGTCATCGATGCCGCCTATACCGGCGACCCCGATGGCGATCTGGTGGATGCAGGTGATGAAATCCTGCCCGGCGAAGGCCCCGACGATGACATCATCCTCGCCGGCGATGGCAACGACACCCTTGAGGCCGGCGCAGGCGATGATGAGATCTATGGCGACACCGCTACCCTGCCCGCCGGGGCCTCCGGCGCGCCGGGCAATGCCACGGGCGATCCCTGGCGCTTTGAATATTATGATCTCGATCCCTCGGGCAGCCCGTCAAACCTCGCCGATGCGGGCTTTACCGCCAATGACGGGCGCGACAACACGGCCACGCCGACGACAACCGGCACAACGGCCTCCATCACCCCCACCGATTTCGACACCGCCAATGACTTTGCGCTCAAATTCACGACCGAGCTCTATGTCGAAGAGGGCGGCAGTTACACCTTCACCACCACCTCCGATGACGGCTCCAAACTGTTCGTCAATGGCGAAGAGGTGGTCGACAATGATGGTGAACACGGCGACGAAACCGAAACCGGCACGATCGACCTGCCCCCCGGCCTGCACACGATTGAGGTCATCTATTTCGAAAACAATGGTGGCAACACGCTCTCTGGTACGATCTCGGGCCCCGACACAGGCGGCAGCGCGGTCGATCTGGCCAGCTACCCGTCCCTGATTGATCCCGAGGCCAACACCGGCGCAGGCGATGATGTGATCGACGGTGGCGAAGGCGATGACCTGATCTTTGGCGAAGAGGGCGATGACAGCATCGATGGCGGCTGGGGCGCGGATACAATCGATGGCGGCGCGGGCAATGACACGCTCTTTGGTGAGGCCGGAGACGGCTCCGCCGATCCCACCGTCGTCGCCGTGGAGGATTTCGAAGGCGGCGCCACCGGCTGGACCGACAACACCACCACCGATGGCGGCGCAAACTTCACCGAATTCCTCGGCCGTTTCGGAGATTCAAACGGGGCAGAGGCGGTTTCTAAGACCTTCACCACCGATCCCACGGCCGAGGTCGCGACGTTCCAGTTCGACTTCTACGAGCTCGACAGCTGGGATGGCGGCGGCGACACATTCTCGATCTTCATCGACGGCGAAGAGGTCTTTGTCGACAGTTTCGATGACGCAGGCTCTGACAGCTATTCCACCACCGCCACGCTCTCCGACGGGCGCGAGGTCACGATCGATGTGGGCGCAGGCACCTCCACCAACCTCGGTTTCGCGGGCAGTGACGATGAAATCCACCCGGTCACCGTCACGGTCGAAGACCCCGGTGCGTCCATCACCATCGGCTTCGGCGCGGACCTTTCGGCCGGCATCAACAATGAGAGCTTCGGCATCGACAACCTGGTGCTCACCACCGGGCAGGACGCGGATAATGACGATGTGATCTCCGGCGGCGCGGGCGAGGACGTGATCGACGGCGGCGCAGGCGCGGATACAATCGATGGCGGCGATGATGCCGACACCATCACCATCGGCGCGGGCGATGTGGTCGATGGCGGCGAAGGCGGCGATGACAATGACACGCTGATCATCACCGATGCCGGGGCCACCGTGGCCTTTGACGGCGGCAACCCTGAAAACGGCACGGTCACCTTCTCCGATGGCTCCACCGCCAGTTTCACCAATATCGAAAACGTGGTTGTGCCCTGCTTCACCCCGGGCAGCTTTGTCGCCACGCCCCATGGCCCCGTGCTGGTCGAAGAGATCCAGGTGGGCGATCTCATCGACACCCGCGACAGCGGTGCGCAGCCCGTCCGCTGGATCGGCACCAAAACGCTAAGCCGCGCGGACCTGGCCACCGCGCCTCATCTCGCCCCCATCCGCCTGCGCGCCGACAGCATCGCCCCCGGCGTGCCCGCGCGCGACATGACCGTCTCGCCTCAGCACCGGATGCTCATTGAGAACGCCGCGACACAGCTCTGGCTCGGCGAAGATGAGGTGCTGGTCAAAGCCCGCGATATGGTGGCCAAACCCGGCGTCGATCAAACCCTGCCCAAGGACGGCGTCACCTACATTCACATCATGTTCGACGCCCATGAGATCATCCTGGTCGACAACGCCTGGACCGAAAGCTTCCAACCCGGCGATCAGACCCTCGGCCAGAACGACTTCCAAGACTTGCTCGATCTCTTCCCGGAACTGGCCTCGCGACACGGCCAGAAAGCCTACCGCGCGGCACGGCTCTCCGCAAAACCCCATGAGGCGCGTGTCATTCTGGGCTGACCCCGCGTGAGCGAGACGCGACCGAAGGGAAGCGACGAGCGCCCCATCACCCCCACCAAAAGCCTGTCAAATATGCCAGTGCCGCCCGCGCACCGTCTCCACATATTCCGGCCAAGCAAAGCCCACAGGCGGCGCATAATCCGCCAAGGGCGGGATCCAATCCGTGCCGCCAACACCACCGCCCGTGCGCGTTTCAAACTCTGCCCAGGCCGCCTTGCGCAGCGCCTCATCCGTCAGCACCCGCAGCGCAGCCCGCGCCATAACCCGTGCCGCTGTCTCCACCATTGGATCAATCGTCTCCGGCATGCCCCCCAACGCATTCATCGCCCAAGCCGGATACGGCCCGCCCTTCAGCGCAGGCCGCGCCACGTAAAACCGCGCCAGCGGCGCGTGCCAGCTCATATCGGTATAGTCATCAGACGTGGAATTGCGCTGCTCCGGCGGCAATGCCTCCCGCAAAATCGCCTCTGCCTCCTGCGGCGCGATCATCTGCGTGCAGGCTTCCAGCAGTGGGTCCGCCTCACCCGCCATGCCGCAGGCCGTCTGCACTTGCCGCGCCCGCTTAAGCCCTGCCTCCGACCAAACCGGCGCGCCCACGCCCTGCATCTCTTCCCACACCATCGCGGCCATCGCGTGGTTGGTGAGCCCAGGCCGCGATTTCGACACCCAGTGCTTTTCGACCGAACACCCCGTCATCGCTGCGGCATGATCGGCCAGCCGGTCCAATTGCCCGCTCACCCGGTCGGCCATCGCCAGATCGGGCACCCGGATCATGTAGTGCAGATCCGCCTGCAGCGCGGGCAAGTTATCCGCCGTCGCCTGCCCTGCGCCCAGGATCGCCTCCGAGATCGACCACCCGCCCCGGTGCGGCAGGATACTGTCCCGCAAGGCGCGCGCGCTTTGATACATCATCATCAACGCGTCATTGGCGCCCGGCGCTCGCACATCCGAATGGCTCTGCGGAATAGGCGCACCATCGTTTGCCCCCCAAACCTCTGCCGCGTCACAGCGGAAGCGGTAAATCATGGAATAGGCCGCGCCGCATTGCGTGTCCCAGCGCACCGTATTGCACAAGGGCAGCATGTAGAACGGATGAAACGACAGCATCGCCGCCAACCCGTCATAATACCCTTTGGCGGCATGGATGGGCTTTGACCCCCGCACTTTCTCTGCGGGTTCACCGGTAAACTGCAACCCGCCCGGGATGCCATGCGCCTCCATCGCGGCCTTGGTGGCCAAGAGACCAGCCAGCCCGGCCATCCCCAACCCCGAATGCGGATCGGTATGCCCAGCCGCCAGATCGCTCAGCCCCGCACGCGGGCCTTTGGCCGGGCGGGCCGCCTGACAATTGCCCGGCACCGCATCATATTCAGCATACATCCCCACAACCGGACCATCGCCATTGGACCACCGCGCACAAAAGGCCGTGGGCATCCCGCCGGAGCCGTCTTCCACCTCGAACCCTTCCGCGCGCAGCCGGTCCACATACCACGCGGCGGATCGGTATTCGCGCCACGCGGGCTCTGCAAAATCAAAGATCGTCACCGTCCAGTCGGACACTTGGCTGGCATGCTCTGCAATCCAGCGCTCGGCGGTTTGGGCCGCCTCGCTCATACCGGGATCATCTGCGCCACGACCTGGCGGGTCTTCGGCGCATCGCGATGTTCAAACAGGTAAATCCCCTGCCAGGTGCCCAGCATCATACGCCCGTTGGCGACCGGGATCTGCAAACTCACCGGCATCATCGCCGCCTTGATATGGGCGGGCATGTCATCGGGCCCTTCATAGGTATGCGTAAGATAAGACATCGCCGGATCGCTGCTGGGTGGCACCAGCCGGGCAAAGTAGTTTTTCAGATCCGTCTGCACCTCCGGGTCGGCATTTTCCTGAATGAGCAAACTCGCCGAGGTGTGCCTGACAAACAGAACCACGACACCATCCGTAGGGTGGGGTTTCACCCCACCATCCACCTCTCCTTGCACCCACGCCACGACATCGCGCGTGAACTCATAAAGCCCCTGCCCCCGCGTCGCGATCTCAAAGACCTGCATCAGCCACCTTCGGCCACGGTCTTGAGATTGGCCAGACCGCGCTCATAATCCGCACCGACCCAATCATCCATCTTCAGGCCCAACCAGCGCCCGATGGGCCCCGCCCCCATATCCGCCACCAGGCGCCAGGTCGCTGTCGTGGTGCCCGCCGCCTCTTCAAATTCCCAAAACGCGGTGCCCCCGCCCATATCCCCGAAATTCAGCGCAACCGTCAGCGCGGCGTTCTCGGTGGCCTCCGTGATCTCCATCGACCCATTGCCCACATCCGGGCTGTCGGAGGCCCATGTCATCGTCGCGCCGACACCTTCGGGGATCTCTCCATAGGTATAGGTGGCATCTGGATCCAAATTCACCCAGGGCGACCATTGTTGATTGGCCTCCAGATTGGCCACAAGCGGATAGATCTCACTGGCCGGCGCGTTGATCTGGGTCCAGCGCTCCACCGTCACCTCTCGTGGCAAGAGCATGCCAATGCCGGCCAGAACCGCGATCAAAAGAACCAGACCGGCCAGCAACCTCACGAGCGTTTTCATAGCGATTCTCCTGCGTGATATGGACCAAAGGTTAGCCCAACGCACGGCGCATTAGAACGGCCTCAAATGCCTCCGCCCGATTGGCTGCGCCCCTTGCGGTATCCTTCATGGCGCGTACGGGGCGCAACATCGCGCAATACAACGCGTCTCAGGGTCTGTACAAATTGGGTTTGGGCTCATCCCAAGTTACCCCAAAATGTATCAAACCGCTCAGACCATGCCGCCGGGCAGAAACCGCGCACGCACCGCATCATCGGGCACAAGACAGGCGTCATAGCGCCCAAATATCCGATACCGGTTCCGGGCGACCACGCGGTAAAGCGGCACCTTGATGAGCTGCGGCAAAACCCGCGCGACGCCCAGCACCTTCCACGGCCACGGGAGCGCGCCCATCGCCGCCGCAAAAGCATCAAGATCGGTGTAGATCCAGCCCTCTTTGATCACCAGATTGGTCTGAAATTCATCGAGCGGCATCCCCAGCGCAGCATAAAGCGCCTGCCCCAGTTCCGCCTGCGCCATGGCAAAGGAAAACCGCGCTTCCCGGTCATGGCGCAGCATGAATTGAATGAACCCAGAACACAGAACACAGACGCCATCAAACACGATCAGATCGCGCCCATGGAGCCGCTCAGAGAGGTCCTCCCCCAAGTCTGACACAAGGTATTTCATCGCCAATATATAGACGGGCCGCCCGCCAAGACCCCATTTTCTTTCAAAGAAAATGCCCAAGAAAATACGTGTTTTCTGCCCGCCCCTTGGGCGATCATTGGCGACCGAACTCCAAAACTGCCCCGCCATGACTTTGCACATTTTGTCTTTTGATATCGCGATACCAGAACTCCAAGCTGTACTCCGGCAGCTCTAAAGCCTCCGCAATCCGAGCATGCAGATCCAAGGTATCCTGCGCGCCAATCATCAGTGCGATTTGAAACGCCACTCTTCGTTCGGGACTAACAATAGAAACCAGAGCATCGGGTGATTTCAAACGAGGCTTGAGGTCATTTGTATTCGGATCATCGAAAAAATAGCCTGGACAACTGTTGTACTGAGTTTGACCCCTTCCATCCATGTACGTGTCAACGGACAGGATTGCCTCGTCATGATTTAGAAAAGCGACAACAGGAGCCCCAAGGTGTTCGGAGATCAATTCGCCATAAGTATCAATTACTTCTTGATCTTGATGGTCCAGCGTCTTGGAGCACACGGCGACCCAATCACTCTCCATAGGCCCGACAAACCCGTGGTCGTCACTGACACTCAGAAACTGCTGTAGCTTGTCAGGCTGAACAACTTTTACGCACAGCGTTACGTAGAAGACGCCCATACATCGCTACTGGTCCAGGAAAGACCGCAGTTTCCGGCTCCGGCTGGGATGCTTGAGCTTGCGCAGCGCCTTGGCCTCAATCTGACGGATCCGTTCGCGGGTGACCGAGAATTGCTGCCCCACCTCTTCGAGCGTGTGGTCGGTGTTCATCCCGATCCCGAACCGCATCCGCAGCACGCGCTCTTCGCGCGGTGTAAGCGATGACAGAACCCGTGTGGTCGTCTCTTTGAGGTTGTCCTGAATGGCACTGTCGAGCGGCAGGATGACATTCTTATCTTCGATGAAATCACCGAGCTGGCTGTCTTCTTCATCCCCGATCGGCGTCTCAAG
The DNA here is from genome assembly GCA_039030635.1 of Pseudomonadota bacterium. Lineage (GTDB taxonomy): Bacteria > Pseudomonadota > Alphaproteobacteria > Rhodobacterales > Rhodobacteraceae > Roseovarius. Next base: position 1,413 of record JBCCDT010000102.1, on the reverse strand, counting down.
CGAAATCGGCTCTTTGGCGATTTTCATCACCTTGCGCACCTTCTCAAGCGGCATCTGCAGCTTGTCGGCCAACTCTTCCGGCGTCGGCTCGCGACCGATCTCATGGAGCATCTGACGGCCCGTGCGCACCAGCTTGTTGATCGTTTCGATCATATGCACCGGAATACGGATCGTCCGCGCCTGATCGGCAATGGAGCGCGTGATCGCCTGACGGATCCACCACGTCGCATAGGTCGAAAATTTGTAGCCGCGGCGGTACTCAAACTTGTCCACCGCCTTCATCAGGCCAATATTACCTTCTTGAATAAGATCAAGGAATTGCAGGCCACGGTTGGTGTATTTCTTGGCGATTGAAATCACCAGACGGAGGTTTGCCTCGACCATCTCTTTCTTGGCCGTGCGCGCCTCTTTCTCACCCTTCTGGACCTGGCTCACGATGCGACGGAACTCAGGAATATCCAGGCCAACATACTGCCCGACCTGGGCCATGTCAGCGCGCAGCTCGGTCACTTTCTCGGGCGAGCGTTCCATGAACATCTGCCAGCCACGGCCCGATTTCTGCGCCATGTCATCCAGCCAGTTGGGATCCAGCTCGCGCCCGCGATAGGCCTCAATGAATTCCTTGCGATTGATCCGCGCCTGATCGGCCAGCTTCACCATCGCGCTGTCAATCTGCATGATCCGGCGGTTGATGCCGTAGAGCTGATCAATCAGCGCCTCGATGCGGTTGTTGTGCAGATGCAGCTCATTGACCAGCTCAACAATCTCAGAGCGCAACAGCTGATATTTCTCTTCCTGCTTCTTGGAGAAAGAGCCGTCTTCGTTCAGCGTCGCCGAAATCCGGCTGTCCTGCATTTCCGACAGCTTTTCATAGTCAATGGCGATGCGGTCCAGCGTTTCCAGAACGCGCGGTTTCAGCGCGCTTTCCATCGCGGCCAAGCTCATATTGGCCTGCTCGTCATCATCGTCATCGTCGTCATTGGCAATCGGGTTGCCATCGGCATCCAGCTCTTGCGCGGCGCCTTCGGTTTTCTTCTCTGACGGCGCGGTCGAGATATTGGCCGCGTCGACCATGCCTTCGGTCTCTTCGTCGTCATCGCCCATCTGGCCCGAGAACGTCGTTTCCAGATCGATCACATCGCGCAGCAGAATGTCTTCGCCCAAAAGTTCGTCGCGCCAGATCGTGATGGCCTGGAAGGTCAGCGGGCTTTCGCAGAGCCCCGCGATCATCGTGTTGCGACCCGCCTCAATCCGCTTGGCAATCGCGATCTCACCTTCGCGGGAGAGCAGCTCAACCGAGCCCATCTCACGCAGATACATCCGCACCGGATCATCCGTGCGGTCGAGCTTTTCTTCCTTGCCGGAGCCGAGCGTGATCTCCCCCTTGCGGCCAATTTCGGCCACCGCGGTGGT
>JBCCDT010000101.1:0-15136 GCA_039030635.1 Pseudomonadota bacterium | reverse complement strand
TGTTGTTGGTCAAGGCCATGGTCGGCGTGGTGATCGCAGCCCCGGTGAAGGTGGCGTTTGACTCGTCAAAGATCACCCCTTCCCAGTTCAACAAATCCGCCCCGAAGCTGCCGTCAAAGCCCGAGAAGGTCAGCAGATCGATAAACCCATCCGCCACGTCACTGTCATCACCGCCGTCCAGCACCGTCACACCCGTGATGTCTGCATTGGCAATCGTCAGATCGTCAGAGCCGTCGTTCAGCACAACACCCTGGCTGACCGTGGAGCCATCGTTGAAGTAGCTGTCACTGTCGCCGCCATCGTTGAAAATGGCATTCAAGCCGCCGGTCACATCCGCCCCATCCTCCAACGTGATCCGCGTCGTCCCCGCAGGCCCCGCAAAGGTGTAAATGCCGTAGCCTGCGGTGCCATCGACGCCACCCGATGAGGTGACACTGAGAAGCCCGGTGCCTGCGTTGAACGCCTCAATCCCGTTTTGAGCGCCTAGGATATCGCCATAGGTCGTGACAGAAACGGTGCTTCCGGCGCCATCATTGGTGGCGACAATGCCGCTTGAGGCTGTGCCGGTCACGTTGTCAGCGATGACAGTGACGGCACCGCCATTGTTGTTGTCAGCGATGATGCCCGCATCCGCGCCTGTGACGCTGGCTGTGCCACCCGGGTTGCTGGCCTGGACCAGCAGATCGCCGCTGCCGTCATTGTTGGCGTCGATCCCGTCATCCCCGGCAATCACATCGCCCAACGTGGTGACGGTCAAACTTGAACCCAGGCCGTCATTGTAGGCCCCGATCCCGTCACGCGCGGTGCCTGTGACGTTGTCAGCCGTGATCGCAAGTGCGCCACCATTGTAGTTGCTGGCCAAGATCCCGAAGTCCCCGCCCGTTGTCTGCGCGGTGCCATCGGGGTTGGTGGCCAGGATGGTGATGCCGCCCACGCCAATGTTGCGGGCATAGGTGCCGTTAACTCCGCCCTCAACCGTGCCGGTTGAGCTGATCGCCAGGCCGAGGCCATTGACGTCGTTGTAGGCGTAGATGCCGTTCTGCGTTCCACCTGTGGCATTGTCGGCAGAGATGACCAACACGCCGCCATTGTAATTCCGGGCGTTTATGCCGCTTATCCCGCCATCGGCCAGGGCGGTGCCATCGGCATTGGTCAATGTGACAATCAAATCGCCTGTGCCGTCATTGAACAGGTCGGCACCGTATTCGCCGCCAGTCAACGTGCCGTAAGCTGTCAAGGACAGGGATGTACCAGTGTTGTCATTATAGCCATAAACACCCGCATAGTTGGTGCCGGCCGCATTATCGACGGTGATATCGACCGCGCCGCCATTGTAATTCCGGGCATCCACACCGCGGCGACCACCATTGATCTGCACGCTGTTTGTGGAATTTGTCCCGGTGATGGTCATACCCTCGGAGCCTCGATTGTCGGCTTCCACGCCATAGTACGCAGCGTCGATTACGCCGTAGACCGAAATCGCCATGGACGTGCCATCGACATCGTTATCGGCCTGAATGCCGTCTGCATTTGCGGCGATATTGTCCGCCGCTATGACGACCGCGCCACCATTGTCATTGTCGACCTCAATCCCGTTGTCACCGGCTGTGATTTGCACCGTGCCATCCGCGTTGGCCGCTGTGACGGTCACGCCCTCGGACCCATCATGATTGATGTCGATCGCGTCATATTGCGTGGCCGTGGCAGAGTTGTTCAGCGTTACCGAAGTATACGTACCATTGAAATCGTTATCGACGAAAATACCATCGTCATACCCATTGATATTGTCGGCCGTTACAACAACCGCGCCGCCTTCATCATTGTTGATGTCGATGGCGTCATCATCCCCTGACGTGACTTGTGCGGTGCCATCGGCGTTGGAGACTGTGACGGTCACATCGCCCGAGCCGTCATTGTCAACCTCGATACCTTTGTCACCATAAGACAGGACGTAACCGTAGACTGTGACCGCAACCGTCGTGCCATCGGAATCGTTGGTGACCTCGATGCCTTCGTCGTCGGATGTGACATTGTCGACGGTGATATCCACCGCGCCACCATTGTTGTTGTCGGCCAGGATGCCTTCGTTGTCCAAGGCGGTGATTTGCGAGGAATTATCGGCGTTGGTTGCGACAATCGTGATGCCGCCCACACCGTCATTGTCGATGTCGATGCCTTCCTGATTTCCTGCGGTGACATCACCCGTGATCGTGACGGAGACGAAAAGACCGTCTGAATCGTTGTCGATCTCAATGGCTTCGTCATCGCCGGAGACATTGTCGGCGAAGACGCGCACCGCGCCGCCGTTGTCATTGTCGATATCGATGCCGTGGTCTTCGTCAGAGGTGATCTGCGCCGTGCCATCCGCGTTTCGCACATCCACAAGCACCCCGCCGGTGCCGTCACTGTTGATGTCGATTGCGTCGTCAGTCTCGGCAATTATGTTCCCGGTGCCTGTCACCGTCACGGTAGAGCCCGCGGTGTCGTTGTCGATATCAATCCCGTATTCGTAGGCGTATACGTTATCGACCGCGACCACCACAGCGCCGCCATTGTCGTTGTTTACGTCAATGGCGTCTCCATCCAGCGATGTGACCTCGGCCGTGCCATCAGGGTTGGTTGCCGTGATGGTCACACCCTCAGAGCCGTCGTTGTCAATTTCGATACCGTAGTCATACCCATAGACCGTGCCATAGGCCGTCACCGACACAGATGTACCGGCGGCATCATTTTCGATATCGATGGCATCGCCTGTCAGGCCGGTGACACTGTCGACCGTGACGTCGACAGCACCGCCATTGTAGTTGGTGACGTAAAGCCCGTAATCCCCAGTCAAAAGGGACGAATTGTCGGCATTGGTCGCGTTGACAGTCACACCTTCAGAGCCGAAGTTCTGAAGGAATACAGCGTAGGTGTCCGCTTGTACGGTGCCATTGACGGTCAGCGACACGCTTGTCCCTGCGCCATCGTTATTGACGTACACCCCGGTGTAGCCGGCATTCACATTGTCGACCGTGACGTCGACGGCGCCACCGTTTTGGTTATTGATTTCAAGGCCATAGTCATTGGGGCTTGTGACCTGGGCGGTGCCGGTTGCATTGCTCGCGGTGACGGTGACGCCGCCGCTGCCGAAGTTGTCAACCACGATGCCGTCATCATAACCGTAGACCGTGCCATAGGCGGTGACATAAACAGAGCCTGATGCCCCATCATTGTAGATGTTGATGCCGTCTTGGGTCTGACCGGTGGCGTTATCGACGGTGACACTTGCATTGCCGCCGCTGTAGTTGCGGACATTCACGCCGTAGTCATAGCCCTGCGCAGTGCCTGTGCCAGCGGCGTTTGTGACCGTGACAGACGCATCGCCAGAGCCGCGGTTGTTGACGTAAACACCATCATCACTCAGCGTACTGGTCGCATTGTTGGCCGTGACCGTGACAGCGCCTCCGGCGGCAACATTGTAGACCCTGATCCCGTCATTTACACCGATGACCGAGGCATCGCCAGCTGCGTTGGTTGCTGTTACGGTGACATCGTCGCCGCTGAAGCTGTAAGCATAAATCCCACTCGTGTCCCCCGAGACCGTGCCGGTGGTTGTGATGTCGATCGTCCCCGCCGTGACCGCGTTTCGCGCATAGATGCCCTCTCTGTTCGTGCCGGTGACGTTGTCGGCGGTGACAAACAAGTTGCCATATCGGCCGTAGGCGTAAATCCCCACTTGGTACCCGGTCACGTTGGCCGTGCCAGCCGCATTCGTCGCGTTGACCGTTGTGTCGCCATTTCCGTTGGCTCGCACCCGGATGCCGTCAGAGTTTGTCGAGGTTACGTTGTTCGCTGAGACACTCGTCGCGCCAGTGAGAGTGTCACTATAGGCATAGATACCGTTGGAAACCCCCGTGACAGAGGCGTCCCCAGCAGCGTTCGTCGCGTTGATGGTCAGGCCACCGTTGCCAGAGTTTCTGGCGTAGATCCCTCTGCTGCCGCCTTCAACCGTGCCGGTGGCCGTCACTGACAAATCCGTACCGAAGCTATAGGCATAGATGCCGTCAGAATTTGTGCCCGTCACGTTATCAACGGTGATAGTCAAATTCCCGCCATTATTATTCCGGGCGTAGATACCGCGCGTAAGGCCAGTTACCTGCGCCGTTCCATCGGCGTTGTTTGCGGTGATGCTGAGATCACCAGAGCCCTCATGACGGGCGTAGATCCCATCACCATTGGTGCCCGTGACATTATTGGCCGTGATGGTTGAGGTGGTCGTGGAGCCGTCAGAATACACATAGAGGCCGCGTGACCCGCTGACCAAGGCGTCACCCGTAAGGTTTGTGGCATTGACTGAGGTGCTGCCGGTGCCAAAGTTCAGCGCGGCGATACCATTTGAATAGGTGCTCACAACCTGCCCATCTGCGACAATTGACAAATCGGTCCCAGAGGATCCGTTGTTTGCGTAGATCCCATCGCTGTTGAACCCTGTCGCATTGTTGACAGTGATCGACAGGCCTGCGGTGCCATCGTTTCTTGCGTAGATGCCTCGGCCATTCCCATTCGCCAAACCAGTGCCGGCGGCATTGGTGACATTGATTGTCAGATCGCCGGACCCATAGTGTCGCGCGTGGACGCCGTCATTGGCAAAGGACGAGACGATATCGGCATAGATGGTCAGAGCGTCTGTATCGAACCCACCATAGGCGTAGATGCCGTAATCCGTCCCCGCCGCATAGGTGTTGCCAGCGGCGTTGGTCGCATTGATGTAAGTGTCACCGTAGGCGCGGTTGCGGGCGTAAACGCCAGAATCGTTGGCAGAGAATGACTGTTCATTGACGGTCACGGACACGCCCGTTGAATCGCTAGAGGCATAGGCATAGATGCCGTCGCCGTTCAACGCATACACGTCATCCGCTGTGATCGACAGCGCGCCCGTTCCGTAGTTGCGGGCGTCGATCCCACGGTTGCTGCCTTCAACCCGCGCGGAACCGAACGCATTGGTCGCGGTGATCGTCAGATCGCCGGAGCCGAATTGGGAGCCATAGATCCCGTCACCGGCATAGGCCCGGACATTATTGGTCGAAATCGTCAAAGCGCCGGTAGAGGGTCCGCTATAGGCATTGATACCAGTTGTACCGGCAAAGACATATGCATCCCCCGCAGCGTTCGTCGTCGTGATCACGGTGTCGCCCGTGCCATTGTTGAACGTTCTGATGCCTGTACCGTTGGTGCTTGAGACAACGTCATCGACGGTAACGGTGACCCCGTTGCCATTGGCCTGATACGCGTAGATGCCGTAGCTGTTGGTCGCGTAGACGTTGTTGGCTGTCACAGAGATCGTGCCAGGGCCCGCCCCGTAATTGCCCACTCTGATACCGAGACCGTCGGCCGTGACCGTCCCGGTGCCATCTGCGTTGGTGACGTTGACAGTAACATCACCCGTTCCCTGCATCGACAAAGAGATGCCATCGTTATCGGAACTTGTCACGTTGTTGGCCGTGATGGACATGTCGGTGGTCGACGCGTCGCTATAGGCAAATATCCCCGTCAGACGCCCCGTTACCTGCGCTGTCCCAGTCGCGTTGGTCACGCTGATCGTTGTGGATCCCGTTCCGAAATTGTTCGAGATGATCCCGCCGCCCAGGACCCCGGTAACAGTGCCGGCGAGATTGACATCAATGTCTGTGCTGGCCGGATTGCCATTGCCGACAATAATCCCATTGTTGCCGCCAGTAATATCCGCGCCATAAATATCGGTCAGCATGACCGACGTGCCGGCGGGGTTGCCGCCCAGGTCGAAGGCGTTTCCGCCGCCCACTACGTCAATCCCAAACCCATCTGCCATAGCCACGTTAAGCGGCCCCGCAATGTTGAACGTCTGTTGCACGTCGACGCCCGGATTGGCCGGTCCGATACAGACATACGCCCCGCCGCCGATGGATCCACAATTGCCCGCGAATGCCCCAGAAACCGACAGCGCCGTGCCCAATGCGATGGAGGATGCGCCCAGCGAAAGCGTGCTCCCAACCGAGCCCAAGGTGGGCGCAAAACTGGCCGCGACCCCGGCCACTTTGGTCATCCGACCGCCGCGCAACATGATGTTGAGGTACTCAGGTCGCGCCTGCTGCCCCAAAACTGCATCGCGACGTTTGATCTTGCGGAGGAGTCCACGCATGGTATTTTCCCAACATTTCAATGGCTTGGGTCGATAAATCTATTGCCCAAAAAATCGGCCCAAATAAAAATCCCGCAATAAAGACCAGCCTGCTCCAAGCAAGTCAAGCAAAGCAGCGATGGCGCGCCGCCTAATTTCAGCGCGTATGGGCGACGGGCAACAGACCCTAAAAGGCGAAAAAACAAGGGGATATGCACGCATTGGATGCGCTCAATCCTCGGCGATGTCTTCGTTCCAAAGTTCCGGTTTTTCTTCGATGAACCGGGTCATCAGAGCGATGCAATCGGGATCATCCGCGATCAGCACTTCGACCCCGCGCTCGCGCAAAAGATCCTCATTGCCGCCAAAGGTGGTGTTTTCGCCAACGACAACTTTGGGGATGCCGAATTGAATGATGGTGCCGGTGCACATCATGCAGGGCGAGAGCGAGGTGTAGAGCGTCAGATCCTTGTAGGTCTTTTGCCGCCCAGCCTTGCGCAGGGCGTCCATCTCGCCATGGGCAATCGGATCACCCTTTTGCACCCGTTGATTGCGCCCCTGGCTGATCAGGGTGTCCCCCCGCGCAATGACCGACCCGATGGGGCAGCCGCCTTCGTCATAGCCGCCCTTGGCTTCTTCATAGGCGATGCGCAGAAAGCGTTTGTCGGTGTCGCTGAGCATGAGAGCCTCCTAATGTGGTGGGGCGGTGTAGTAGGGCAGGTTTTCGACGCGCAGATTTTGCACGGTATCGAGGTGGTCGGCAATCTCTTCGAGCGGCGCGAACCAGACATCCCGCTCGGCCAATGTCGTCTCCAACCACTGCTCCACCAGCCGCCAGCGCGCCAACCGCCCGGTCAGGAAGGGATGCAGGATCAACATGAAAAAGCCGCCCGCCTCATATTGCGCCTCGAACTCCTCCCAGAAGCCTTCTAGCCCGGCAGAGGGGCCGCGCACGGGCATCATGTAGCCAATCTCGTCATAGTGCGCGAAGGGCGGCCAATCATCGGTGCCCCAATGGACCGGCATCTCATAAAGTGTGCCCGCGTCGGTCTGCATTTTGTAGGGGATGTCATCGGCCATGAGAGAGCTGTCATAGCGGAACTCATGTTTGACCAGCAGGTCGATCACCTGGCCCGTCACGTTGTAGACCGGCGCGCGATAGCCACGCGGCGCACGACCGGTGAGGCGCTTATGAGCATCGAGCGCCTTTTCAAACGCGTATTCCTGTTTGTCACCTTTGGTGGCGATCGGGTCTTCGTGAAGCCAGCCGTGATGGCCGATCTCATGGCCGCCCTTCAGGATCGCCTCTACCGCGTCGGGATAGGTATCCATGCACCAACCGGGGATGAAAAAGGACTGTTTGATCCCAAGGCGTTGGTACGTGTCGAGGATACGCGGGATGGCGACCGTAGGGCCGTAGCGTCCCATGGAGATGGGATAGAGACGGTCTTGTGAATCGCCGGGGCGCGCGATGTGGATCAGGCTGTCGGCGTCCATGTCAAAGGTGATAGCACAGGCGCAGCGCGCGCCGTTGGGCCAGGGAATGGGGTTTTGGATCATGTCTCCTCCATCAACAAATGCCCGTCACTGGCCGTCCAGCCGAGGGTGACCGTGTTGCCGGTTTCCAGGTTGAGGTCGGCGAGTGCACGTTCCTGCACTTGCACCTTGAGTTCTGTGCCGTCTTCAGCCTCCAGAAAGGCCGTGACCATAGAGCCCACGAACTCCTCAGAAATCACCGTGGCCGTCAGGCTGTTCTCGCCCGCGCCCACCTGCATCATATCACCTGCGACAACGATGGAGGCTTGCGCGCCTTTGGGGGCATCGCCTTTGACAGTGAACGCGCCCAAAGCGGTCTCGACAGTGACCACGCCCTTGGACGCAGAGGTCACTGTGCCGGGCAGGATATTGTTGCGGCCGACGAATTCGGCGACGAAGCGGGTTTTCGGCGCGCGGTACACCTCGCGCGGGGTGCCCACCTGGGCAATATCGCCTTTGGACATGATGACCACGCGATCGGCCATGGCGAAGGCCTCTGATTGCGAATGGGTCACGTAGACGAAGGTGATGCCAAGCTCGCGTTGCAGTTTGGTGAGCACCGATTGCATGCGGATCACGAGATGCGCGTCGAGGGCGGAGAGCGGCTCATCCAGAAGGAGCAGCTTCGGTTCAGTGACAAGCGCGCGGGCCAGCGCGACGCGTTGGCGTTGACCGCCTGAGAGGGTTTCGACATTGCGCTCGGCGAACTCGGCGATCTCCATCCGATCCAGCCAGTTCATCGCGCGGGTGCGCCGCTCATCCGCTGCAACGCCGCGCATCTTGAGGCCGAATTCCACGTTTTCACGGGCGTTCAGAAACGGGAAAAGCGCGAGGCTTTGCCAGACCATAGGCGTGTCGCGCTTGTCTGCGGGGACATCATTCATCACTTCGCCTGCGATGCGGATTTCCCCGCTCGTCGGCGCATCGAGACCTGCGAGCATACGCAAGGTCGTGGTCTTGCCACAGCCGGACGGGCCCATGATGGCAATAAACTCCCCCTCGTTGATCGTAAGGTTGGCATCGCGGACGGCCACGAAATCATCAAAGCGTTTTTCGACCTGATCAAGCACGACAAGGGGTTGGGTCATGAGGCGGCCCTTTGCAGGCGGAAGAAGATAAGAAGTTGGCTGATCACCACCAGCGTGATGGAGATGCCGAAGACGAGTGTGCCGATGGCGTTGACCTGCGGGTCGATGGTGCCTTGGACGATTTCGAGGACATGGACAGGCAGCGTTTTGTTGAGGCCGGAGACGAACCAGGCGACGGTGAATTCATCAAAAGATACCGCTGCGGTAAGGAACAGCGAGGACAGGATCGCGGGTTTGCAAAACGGCAGGATCACCTCCCGCATCGCGCGCCACTCACTGGCGCCGAGGTTCCAGGCGGCGGCCTCAAGGCTTTCGTCAATCTGGCTGAGGCGCAGGCGGATGATGGCCATGGCGAAGGGTGCGGTGAGGACGGTGTGCGCCGCGATGATCGACACGATCTGCCCAGACATGCCCACGCGGCTGAACCACGCCAGCATGGCCAGCGCGATGATGATCAGCGGTATGGTGGGCGGCAGCAGGATGATTGCGAGAAAGAGCGACTTGCCCCGGAAGCTGTAGCGGTAATCGGTGTAGGCGGTGCAGAAGCCGAGGAAAGTGGCGATGATGCATGTGCTGCCCGCGACGATCAGGCTGTTCTTGGCAGAGCGCCAGAAATCCGGATCGGCGAAAATGGTTTGATACCACTCCAGGGTAAACCCGCTCATCGGCAGGGTTGGGAAGCGATCAGAGTTGAAAGAAAACAGCATGCTCACGATGATCGGCAGAAACACAAAGCCGAAGATCAGCACGAGATAGGCGCGCAGGAAGATCGTCATCTGCTGGCCCTCTTGCGGTAGGCGAACATGATCGCGGCGAAAGCGATGGTGAAGAGCGTGAGCATCATCATCACGGCCACGACGGCGGCGCGGGGCCATTGCTGGCCCGCCTTGGTGGTGTCGATGATCAGAATAGGCATCGTCGGCGGGTTGGAGCCGCCGAGATAGAAGGGCGCCACGAAATCCCCGAAGGACAGGATAAACGCGAAAAGCGCAGCGATGATGAAACCGGTTTTGCCCGCAGGCAGGATCACCGAACGGATCGTGCGCGCCGACGAACAGCCAAGGTTGCGCGCGGCCTGTATCAGGCGGTCATCGATGTTGGCCATGGTGACGGTTTGCAGGATTAGCACGAGAGGCAGCACGAAGGTGAGGTAGCCCACGAGCGTGCCAAATGGCGTGTTGAGCATGGTGAAAGGACCAAGGCCCAAGAGCGCGAAACCACCGTTCAGAACGCCGGATTCGGCTAGGATCGTGTACCAGCTGAAGGTGCGGACGAGGTAGCTGGTGAAAAACGGGATGATAAGCAGCAGGATCGCCAATTGCCGCGCTTGCGCCGAGCAGCGGAAGGCGAGGAACCACGCGGCCGGAAAGGCCAAAAGGGAGGCCAGTGCAGCGGCGGACCCGGCCATGATCAGGGTATAGCGATAGGCCGACCAGACGAAATCTCGGCTGATCATTTTGGACCAGCTGTCGAACTCAAAGGTTTCGACCATGCGGAAGTTCTTCACCACAAAGAACGACATGGCGATCACGAAAAGCAGCGGACCAATGAAAAACAGGGCCTGCCAGATGATGATCGGCAGGCGGAATGTCAGGGCATAGAGGTTGAGGCGGCGCATCAGGTGCGCCGCCGGGTCTTAAACGTCACGGATCAGGCGTTCTTGTATTCCGACCAGAAATCGTTCCAATCCTCGAGGCTCTGCTGCACCGGGATGTCACGATAGCTGATGCGACCCTCATTGATGAGCGTGATCGGATCCTGTGGATCGCCGTTCACCTGCTTGGAGCGTGCAGCCTCTGCCGGGTCGACCTCATTGAGCATGGCGCGACCGGCCTTGGTCACGGCATGACCCGGGTAGCCCAGCATCTGCGCCGTTTTCACCTGGCCTTCGGGCGACATGGTGTAGTCAAGATACTTCAGCGCCATCTCGGTCTTTTCAGAGGTTTTGGCGATGGAATAGCTTTCGGTCCACTGGATGCCGCCCTCTTTGGGAACAACAGACGACACCGGCGCGCCGTCGCGTTCGAGGATACCGGTCACCCAGTCACCGATGCCGACCATGGCCAGCATTTCACCATTCTTGAGGCCCGAAAAGGTGCCACCGAAATCGAAATAGCCACCGACCTGCGGCTTGAGCGACAGGGTTTTCTCCTGCACGGCCTTCCACGCATCTTCGCCAATATCGAAGGGCGATGCATTGCCCATCAGAAGGCTCATTTGACCAAGCGATGGCAGGTGCCAATCAAAGTGACCCACCTTGCCAGTCAGACGCTCATCCCAGAAAATGTCATAGGTGGAGGCCTCTTCCGCGCTCATCACCTCTTTGTTGTAGGACACGCCCAGATGGCCAAAGCGGGTGATCAGTGAATAAAGCTTGCCGCTGTCATCCCAGTGGCCGGCGAAGGATTTGAAATCATCATGCAGCAGGTCATCAATGGGATAGGCGCTGGCATCCAGCTCCATCACCAGATCGTTGGCGACCAGCAGTTTAGCGTATTCGGCATCGGTGTGGATGATGTCAAATGTGCCGGGCGGGTTCTGCGCCAGAGCGGCCAGCATGTTATCGCCGCCCGCGTAGTATTTGGGCACGAATTTGACGTTGTTGGCTTCTTCAAACGCGCCGACCATGTCGGGCTCTGCGGTGCCGTACCAGCCTAGCATCGTCAGCTCGACCGTCTCTGCCCAGGCGCGGCCCACGAAGGGCGCGCTCAGCGCCACCGAGGCGAGGCCCGTCTTCAGAAAGGTCCGTTTGCTTTGATTAAATTTGAGGTCTGACATCCCCACACTCCCAGTTGGTTTGAGTTCCTTGACGGCACGTTTATGAATTCAGACGCGCAGGCGGGCATCCGATTCCCGGATAATAGCCCAGTTTCGCGCCAAAAACGCGTGCGGTGCACAAAAATTGTTCAAAAGGGTGAGGGAATGAACAGTAGAGAATTTCGCGCGTTTTTCGGAACGCACGGCCCGGTTGTTTTGCCTGTGATCCATGTGCTTGAGACGGGTCGCACGCTGGCCAATATCGACATATTGACCGAGGCGGGCGCGCCGGGGTGTTTTCTGATCAATCATGATTTCGGGGTGGAAGAGTTTTTGCCGATCGTGCGTGATGTCCGCGCGGCGCGGCCTGATCTCTGGTTGGGGCTGAATTTTCTGGCGGTGACGGGGCTGCATGCGTTTCCGCGTTTGGTGGCGTTGGAGCGTGAGGGATGCCGCGTCGATGCCTATTGGGCCGATGACGCACGGATTGAGGAACGCACAGAGGCACAGCCCGAGGCGGAGGCGATTGCCAAGGCACGCGCAGGGTGGAACGGGCTTTATTTCGGGGGCACGGCGTTCAAGAAACAGCGGCCCGTGGCAGAGGCAGATTACGCCCGGGCGGCACGCACGGCCTGCGATTGGATGGAGGTTGTGTGCACCTCGGGCCAGGCGACAGGGGTCGAGGCAGAAGATGCCAAGGTCGCCACGTTTCGCGAGGCGATTGGGGAAAAACCACTCGCGCTCGCCTCCGGCATCACGCCAGAGAACGCGCATCGGTATGCCACGGTGGATGCGTTTATGGTGGCCACAGGCATCAATTATGACAATAATTTTTATGATATAGACCCCGCGCGCCTTCAGCGGTTGATGCAAGTGGCACAAGAGTTGGGAGAGACGACATGACCAAAGGCCCGCGCGATGATCGGTGGTATTTCAAGCTGATGGCGCCCAACACGAAGGGCAACAAGTTTGCCTGGCTTGACCCTACGTCGATCTACATCAATCAGGCGGCGTTTCAGGATTTGCTAACCGACCTGTTGGCCGATCTGGAGGGGGTTGAGTTTGACGTGGTCGGCGGTCTCGACGCTATGGGATTTGTCCTTGGCGCGGCGCTTGCAGCGCGGAGGGATGTGGGGTTTTTGCCCATTCGCAAGGCCGACAAGCTCTGCGTGGAGACCGACCGGGTGAGCTTTACCAACTATTCGGGCCGCACGCAGGATATGGAAATGCGCCTGCCTGCTTTCGCCGCAGGGACGCGGGTTTTGCTTGTGGATCAGTGGATTGAGACAGGCGGCACGATGGAAGGTGCGATTGAGCTGGTGGAGCGGCAAAAGGGCGTCGTGACCGGATTGGTGGCGATTGCGATGGAGGCCACGCCGCGTGCCAAGGAGTTGCGCGCGCGGTTTCCCACAATCACGGCCATTCAGCCCGGCACCCCTTGGCAGGAGGAATGCGATGCACAAACCCTGTCGAGCTTTGCGGGCTACACGCCTGAGCAGGCCTTTCCCGTGCAGTGATCACAGGGCGTGCAGGGCCGCGATGCGCAGGCCTTTTTCGCTGTCCGAGGTGATATCTGCCGCGATGCCATAGACACGGGCGAGACGGTCTTTGGTCAGCACATCCGCGGGCGGACCAGCCGCGTCCATGCGACCATTGCAGAGGCAGACCACCTGATCGCAGAACTGCGCTGTGAGGGACAGGTCATGCAGGGCCACGACCACGGCGATGTTTTTGTCCCGGGCCAGTTTGCGCAGGGTTTCAAAAACCAAAAGCTGGTTGCGCAAGTCGAGCGCGGCAGTTGGTTCATCTAGCAGAAGGATGCGTGGCTCACGGAACAGCGCCTGAGCAAGATATGTCAGTTGCCGTTGACCACCGCTGACGGCATCAAGCGTGCGATGCGACAAATGGGCGAGGCCAAAATCATCGAGCAGCGCCTCGACCGCGTCGATTAGATCTTGGCCAACGCGGAAGCCCAGCGTGTTGATCCGACCCAAAAGCACGACCTCCAGCAACGTCAGAGACGATCCCGCGCTGCTGTCCTGGGGCATGTAGGCCACGATCTCACGGCGCTGCGCCTCATTCATCTGAGCGGCATGCGCGGTGATCCTGCCTTTGGACGGCGCAAGTCCGGCAAGCGCTTTGAGCAAGGAGGATTTGCCGACGCCGTTGGGGCCAATGAGGCCTGTCACCTGACCCTCTTGCAGATCAAGCGACACGTCCGAGAGCACGGTCAGAGAGCCGTGACTGATGGTCAGGTTCTGGGTCGAAAGGCTCACCAATATCTCCTTTTGCCCATCACGATCAGGCCAAAGAGGAACGGCACGCCGAGGACGGCGGTGACGATGCCGATGGGGATGACCGATCCGGGCGAGATCAGTTTTGACAGGATCGACGCGCCGGTCATGATGATGGCCCCGGTGAGCGCGGCCATGGGCAACAAAGCGCGTTGATCCTCACCCACGAAGCCGCGTGCGATATGGGGGGCGACTAGGCCGACAAAGCCGATGGTGCCCACAAAGGCCACCGCCCCCGCCGTCAGAAGCGCAACAATCACGAACATGCGGACGCGCAGGCGGGTGACGTTGACGCCGACCGCAGCTGCGCGTTCATCGCCCATGCGCAGCGCGGTGAGGCGCCAGAGGTCGGGCAGGATGGCGGCGACGCAGAAGACGAGGATCGCGAAGGTGACGGGGAGGTTGTCCCACGATGCCTTGAGGAGCGAGCCGAAGAGCCAGAAAACGATGGCCTGCAGCACCTCGGGCGAGGCCATGTATTGCACCATGGATTGCAGGGATTGGAAGAGGAAGAGCGTGGCGATGCCCGCCAGGATCATCACCTCGGGCGTCATGCCCCGTGCCCGCGAGAGGCCATAGACCAGAGCGGCAGAGACGAGCGTCGCGCCAAAGGCCGAAACCGGCACGGTGAGCCAGGCAAGGATCGGCAAGGTGAAGCCCGTGAGAATGACGACAGCTGCGCCAAAACCCGCAGCGGCCGAAAAACCGAGCGTGTAAGGGCTGGCCAGCGGGTTACCCAGGATCGTTTGCATGATCACGCCGGAAATGGCCAAGGCCGCACCCACGGTGATCGCCATCAACGACATGGGCAGGCGGATATCCCAGACGATGACATTGGTCATGGCAGAGGCCGATTGCGACCCAAGCAAGGATTGCACCACATCCCCCATGCCCAGCATGGCCGGGCCGGTCAGGATATCGACCAGTGTGCAAAACACCAAAAGCACCCCGGCCCCGATCAGGGACGTGACCCGTCGGGCAGAGAGGGTACGATAGGAGGAGGGGGCGGCCTCAGCCGCCCCGCTATCTGCCGTCATGGCAACTGTGTCATATATGTGCCGTCAAAACTGATCGGCATGTAGGTCTCAAAGAAGCTGGCCAGATTGGCCTGAGGATCGACGTCTTCGAACAGTTCCGGGTGCAGCGTTTTCGCGATGTACTGAAAAAACGCGAAGTCATAAAGCGTGCGCGCCCCGCCGTGGTAGAGGCCGTGCACCTCACCGCTGGTGACGGCGTCAAGCTTGTCCCAGCCGGGGCGACCGAGATACGGCTCCATCCGCGCGTGCACCTTTTCGGCGCCAATGCCCGGGCCCATGATCACA
>JBCCDT010000100.1:0-15324 GCA_039030635.1 Pseudomonadota bacterium | reverse complement strand
ATCCTCCACCGGCCTTTGACCCTTTGGCGTGGTGATCATGGTGCCGGGCGTGAAGCAGGGCACCACCAAATCAGAGGCGTCAATCGATGGGCGACCAAAACTGCCCGGGCCTTCTTCTGATCGGATCACCTCCAACGGCACACCAATGGGCGGCCATCCCTGCGGCGGTCCGACAAAGGCCAACCCCTCCACCGTGGCATAGGAGGGGCTGGAATTGTTCACATTGAAACTGACCATCTCATAGGTGTTGCCATCGGGGTCGCGCACCTCGATGAAGTATTCCGCCTCAACCCGGGTGCCATCGGAATAGGTCGTGCCATCAATGGTCTGCGCCCCATCGAGGCGCTGATTGCCATCATTGTCGTCAAAATTGGTGTCGCTGCCGCCGTCGCGGATGAATGTCTCAAGCCAGGCATTGCTGTTGAGCGTGATAAACTCGCCATCGAGATGCGAGCCATCGCCCTGCGTGATCCCGTCGAGGGACACACCACCGGTGACAGAGATATTACTCTCTTCCAGGATCCAGACGGAATAGTCTGCCACTGCTCTTGCCTAGCCTCAAATCATGCACCGCCTCGTTTTTCGGGCGGCTTTCCTGCTCACACGCGGTCGTTATTTTGATGTTGCCGCGCAATAGCCGTGAAATTACCGCAATTCACCCGCGCGGATCAACGGGTTTCACCACCTTGCGCTGCATCCGCCTTTTCGTGTTGCGCCTTGGCAGTGCGCCCCCTAAGAAGCGCCATGATTTTGACCGCTGCGGGCGCCCCCGCAGCCTTTTGCAATGGATGAGGACGACATGCAGGTCACTGAGACGCTGAATGAAGGATTGAAACGCGGCTACAAGATCGTGGTCACAGCCAAAGAGCTGGAAGACAAGGTCATGGACAAGCTGAAAGAGGCCCAGCCCAACGTGGAGCTGAAGGGGTTTCGCAAAGGCAAGGTGCCGCTACCGCTGCTGAAAAAGCAATTCGGCTCTCAGGTTCTGGGTGAGGCGATGCAGGAAAGCGTCGACGGTGCCATGGCCAAGCATTTTGAGGAGTCAGGCGACAAACCCGCCGCTGAGCCCAAAATGGAGATGACCAACAAGGATTGGAAAGAGGGCGACGATGTCGAGGTCGACATGTCCTACGAGGCGCTGCCCGAGATCCCCGAGGTCAAGTTTGATGACATCAAGCTGGAGCGCCTGGTCGCCAAAGCCGATGACAAAGCGGTTGAAGAAGCGCTGAAAAATCTTGCCGAAGGGGCGCAGAACTTCAAAGACCGCAAGAAAGGCACGAAATCCAAGGACGGCGATCAGGTCGTGATTGATTTCGTGGGCCGCGTGGATGGTGAGGCGTTTGAAGGCGGCTCGGCTGAGGATTACCCGCTGGTTCTGGGCTCCAACAGCTTCATCCCCGGGTTCGAAGAACAGCTTGTGGGTGTGAAGGCCGAAGAGGAAAAGATCGTCGAGGTCAGCTTCCCCGAGGAGTATCAGGCCGCACATCTGGCTGGAAAGGCCGCTGAGTTCACCTGCACGATCAAAGCCGTCAAAGCGCCGGCGCCTGCAGAGATTGACGACGAGTTGGCGCAGAAATTCGGGTCAGAGGATCTGAACGCGCTCAAAGAGCAGATCACCGAACGCCTGGAACAGGAATACGCGGGCGCCGCGCGTGCGGTACTCAAGCGCAAGGTGCTCGATGCGCTGGATGAGAAGGTCAGCTTTGAACTTCCGCCATCCATGGTTGAGATCGAGGCCAAGTCGATCGCGCATCAGCTCTTTCATGATGAAAACCCCGATGTTGAAGGCCACGATCACCCCGAGCCCGAGGTGACCGAAGAGCACACCAAACTGGCCGAACGCCGGGTGCGTCTGGGTCTTTTGCTGGCCGAGGTGGGTCAGCGCGCCAAGGTGGAAATCACCGACGCCGAAATGTCCCAGGCCGTGATGGAACAGGCCCGCGCCTATCCGGGTCAGGAACGCGAGTTCTTTGAGTTCGTGCAACAAAACCCGCAGATGCAGCAGCAGCTCCGCGCGCCTGTGTTTGAGGAGAAGGTGATCGACCACATCCTCGAAGAGGCACAGGTCAAGGACAAAGAGGTCAAGAAAGCCGCTTTGGAAAAGGCGGTTGAAGCGCTCGAAGACGAGTAACGCTTATTGCAGACACACAAAGAAGGCCGCCTTTTCCGGGCGGCCTTTTTTCATGTTTGGGTCGGGGTTCGAACGGTCAGTAGTCCGCATTCACAATCGCGGAGAGTGCGCCATTCTCCTGCAGGGTGGCAATAGCGCGGTTGAACTCTTCCAAGTGGCGGTCCGCGCCCGACGCCTTCGAGAGGCCAAAGTAGGACATCTTGGATGAGATCGGCCGGTCTATCTGCACCAGGTCATCTTGCAGATCTTGCCTGGCCACCACGTAGCGGCCGACCGATGCGTCGATGGCCACCACATCGATACGGCCCAGCATCAAAAGCTCCAACAGGGTTGGCACATCGCGGGCGCGCGTGATCTCAGATTGCGCTTCAAAGGCGGCTTCCATTTCCGCGTCGATGTAACTGCCGTTGAGCATGCCCAGTTGTAGATGGGACAGCTCCGCGTAATCCCCGCTCCAGTCGAACTCATCGTCAAACTGGCCTTTGCGATGCCAGAACGCCGCCACCTGATCAATCGTCTCTTGAGACATGGCCAGGTATTCCCGGCGCTCATCATTTGAGAAAAGCGGCAGAATGCCGTCCATTTCGCCAGCGCGCACAACGGCCTGACACCGTTTCCAGGGCAATAGCGTGACCGTGGCGCTGACCCCGTCAATCTGTGCCATCACGGCGTCCAAAAGCGCGACCTTCATACCTCCGGTCGCCGGACCCTCTTCGCCAAGGGTGTAGGGCGGGTACGGATCATAGCAAAAGGACAGGTTATCCGCCTGAGCCGCTTGAGAGGTCAGAACCAGCCCAAACAGCAAGGTAAGGATTTTGCGCATGGCACCCTCGTTTTTTTCTTTACACTTACACAACCTGAGGAGAATCACTAAAGATAATGTTAACTTCCATGGTAGAAAGATGGCCGCAGCGCAAAGGGTGTTTCGGTGACAATTGCTGAAGACGGAAATGTATCATCTCAACCTGTTGAGGGATCTAAAAACAAGATCGCCGGCACGTTCGTTGAGGGGCTCCGCAGCGGCGTTGGGCGTCGATTTACCTTTGCCGCCATTGCCTGCAGCTCCATCCTCGCCCTTTTCATGACGACGCTTCAACTCGGTCTCGATTTCAGGACCGAAAGAACGGTGCAGGACAAATCTTTGTCTAAGATTGAGGAATCTATTCTGCCTGCTTTGGCTGAAAGCATTTGGCTCCTGGATCGCACACTGGTTGAAAGCCAGCTTACCGGGATCGCGCGGATCGAAGGCGTCAACTTCGTTGAAGTGCTTGGCGCGGGTGAGACATTCCGCGTGACGAACGAAAACGAGGCGACCAACCAACGCGTTGAGCTGCCGATCGTGAGGCGTTCCAGCGGTGAGGTTCAGTTTCTGGGAACGCTGGTGGTCGAGTCAAACTACACGCATATCTGGGAACGCGTGATCGCCCGCGCCGCAATTGTTTTGGCCACCAATTTTCTCAAGACGATTTGCGTGGCCTTTGCCCTTTTGTACATCTTCCAACGGTTGGTTGGCCGGCATCTGCTGCGACTGACCCATTTTGCGAATGCCTATGATCCGAAAGAGCAGGGTCAGCGCCTTAAGCTGGACAAAAGTGAGGTGTTGGGCGCCACCACAGTGATGGATGAATTTGCGGTTTTGGAAGCGTCCATCAACCGCTGGTCGCACGCGACCGAAACCTATCTGGCTCAGTTAAAACACACCAATCTTGAACAGGCAGAATTTTCCTATTCTGTGTCTCATGATTTGAAATCGCCGACCAACACAATGGCCATGCTGATCGACGAACTGGATGACCTGGGGCTTACTACGGAAATGGGGCAAAGCATCCTCGACGATATGCGTGCCACGAACAAACGCATGGGGGATCTGGTCACCGACGTTCTGGATTATTCTCGATTGGTCGATGGCCCGTTGGAAACGGAGCTTTTCGATATGATGCCAATGATTGAAGAGATCAAAATGGATCTATCTGCGGATATCAGCGCTGCAGGTGCCAGAATACGTTTGGATGACTTGCCACTGATACAAGGCAACCCCCTGCAAATCCGCATTCTTCTTCAGAATCTGATTGCGAATGCTATTAAATTCCGACGACCAGGTCAGGCGGCTAAAATCCGCATCACGGCCACCCAAACAGAACAAAATACTGTTCTGTCCGTGGCCGACAATGGCATCGGCATCCCCGACAAATTCCGGACCAGAGTGTTTGGTCTCTTCAAACGCTTGCACGCGCGCTCAGAATACGATGGAACCGGTCTTGGCCTTTCTATCTGCAGGCGCGTGATGTCAAACCATGGTGGTCACATCTCAATCTCTGATGGCATTGAGGGTGGCACCACGTTCAACTTGCACTTTCCAAGAGTATCCCATGACTAAACAGATCAAAACGGCCATGCTCATCGATGATGAGGAATTCGATCAACGTCAGTATCTGCGCGTGCTGCAACGCTCTGGCCTGGTGGAGACGGTTCTCCAATACACCTATGCCGAGGATGCATTGGCCCATCTCGAAACGCATCCGGAGCTTGAGGTTGACGTGATTTTCCTCGACATCAACATGCCGAGGATGAATGGGTTCGAATTCCTTGAGGCGGCCACCGAGAAGCTCGGCGCGGATTTCGTGAAAACGGTGGTGGTGATGCTCACAACCTCACTCAACCCAGATGATCGAACCCGTGCAGAAAGCTATGATGTGGTCCGCGATTTCATCAACAAGCCACTGACGATAGAACATGTGGAACGGGTGGCTAAATTGGTTTAGCCCCATCCGATCTGGTCGCAGACAAACGCAAAGACAGACGTTCTGTCGCGGCGGTGATCTGCAACTTGAGCCACATCGCCCAAACGCCTAAAACATGAGCTGTTGCTAGTCCATGTCACTTGGGGGGACAGGGTATGGGGTCTGATCAGCGGCCACTCGTGTCGATCATCATGGCGGCCTACAACCGCGCAGACATGATGCGCTTTGCGATCCAAAGCGTGCTTGCCTCAACCTATGACACGTGGGAATTGGTGATCATCGGCGATGCCTGCACGGATCATACCGCCGACGTCATCGCAGGTTTTGACGACCCGCGGATCAGTTTCGAAAACCGCTCCGAGAACTCGGGCGGGCAAGCCACGCCCAACAACCAAGGTTTGGCCAAGGCGCAGGGCGATTTGATCGTGTTCCTGAACCAGGATGATTTCTACTTGCCCTTGCATATCGAAAGGGTCGTGGAGCATATGCAGGCCACGCAGGCGGATATCTCATGGTGTCCGCTGGTTCTTTTGGAGCGATCGGGCAAAGAAACCGGCCCGCCCGATCCGACGGTCGATCGCCTGACACTGGATGGGTTCATTGATCAGGGCGGTTACGATCCACGGCAATTCTATCTGGCCAGCTCTTGGGCCCTTCGACCCCGGGCTCTGGACGTGGTAGGACCTTGGAAAACCGAGGATGAGTGCCGCTGGACCCCATCGCAGGATTGGTTGTTTCGGGCACATCAGACGGATCTGCAAATCTCTTATCGGCCTGATCCCACAGTCGTTGCCATTCATTCTGGGGCGCGGCGTCTGTCCTATCTCAAACCGGCAACCGAACATGCCCGGGTCTGGTCATGGATCTCTCAAGGGGAGGCGGGCATCGCCAACATGATGGCCGTTGCGGCGAGCATGGTGGCCAGTGAGCTGCACACAGCACGCAAAGCGCTGCGCGGCCAAGTGGACAACAAGATAGATGAATTGGCACGTCTGCACGGCATCCACCCGCTCGAAGTGGCCCGGTTTTTCGACGGCGAGGCAAAGGGCGATTTCATCCGCAAAGTGCGCGCCCACACGGTTGAAGCCCCCACTGCCACGCCCGGCACTGTGATCGAAGTTGGCAAAAACGCCGCTGATATCTATTTCGCAGATGGATGGTATGGCGGTGAAGGCACCCATCGTTGGAGCAGTGCGCCCAGAGCCGAGTTTTTCTTTGCGACTGAGACCGCCTGTCAAAGCGTGCGCGTCAACCTTCATCCACGCCAACCGGGCCAGACGGTCACGCTGGCGGTCAACAACGGCCCGGGCACACAGCTCACCTTACAAGACGGTCAAGCGGTGGAGCTGCCGCTTTCGCCGGGTGACAGGCTGCACTGCATCACGCTTGAGGTAGAAAACTGCCTGTCCCCGCTTGAGATGGGGACAGCCAATGACCCGCGCCCGCTTGGGCTTGTGCTGCAAGGGTTCGAAGTTCTGGGCTGAGCGTTTATGCGATGCCCAGCACACGGGATGAGACCGTCATCGCCATCAAGGGAAACAGCGTGAACTTACCGGTGTTGACCGTGTGATACCCATCAAGAGAGGTCACGCCGACCTCGTGACGGGTGTGGAGCTGGCTGTCGAGATCATCAATATCGGTATCGCCCAGCGCATAGATCAGCCCGCTGGTGGGATCGACATCGTCCTCAGTGTAGCTCAATTCGCCCAGCTTCGGACAAAGCTCTTGCCAGACCTCACGACTGCTGTGAAAATTTTCCAACCGTTCGGCGCGGTCGATTTCATGCCAATCGGGACCGACCCCTGCGGAGGTGGTCATGAAGGTCATGCCACGCGGATACCACGACAGGTAAAACCCGCCGTCACCGAAATTCACGATATCCCCAAATGGCCCCAAGACAGTTGTCAGCGAGGGAAGATCGCACGGCGCCAACCGGATCCTGACCCGATGGCCGTATTTGTGCCGCAAGCTATAGGATTTGGGCGGTGCGATGCCCATGGCCGCATCAATCTCAAGACGGCTTTCCCACGTGGCGTTGATCACCTGATCAAAGGGGCCGTCGCACCCGTCTTGTGATGTGTGAATGTCAAAGCCACGGCCCGACCTGCGCGACACTTTGGTCACCCGCGTGCCAGAGCGCACTGTGATCCGCGGCTCTTTTCGGACGGCCTGAGACAGCGCATCGGCCACCGCGCGCGGATCAACGCCTTTTTCGGTGGTGCGATAGACCGTTGTGATATGGTCGGGATTGATCAACGCCTCTACTTCGTCACGCGCCATCTTGGAAAACCCGGCGGGTTCGTCTGAACCTAGGTAATCCGCGTTGCGGGCATTGCGCACCTCATCGAAAATGTCGCAACAGCGTTGGAAATGCGCCTCTAGCTGCGCAGCCGTCAGCTGTGACGCCCGATGAAGCGCATAGAGAAACGGGGTCGAGAGGCGGAGTGCCTCGCCCGTGTCCACCCAGCGCGCCAAAAGGCGGTGAAACTCCACCGCCCCTTCGGCCATTTTTCGCGCCGTCCGTTCAGGATCGTCCTTGGCATAGATGAAGCCTTGGTGAATCTTGCCCTCATTGACCCGGCTGGCCCCTAACAAGATATCCTCGCGACTTTCGAAAAGGGCGACGTCATGGCCCGCACGAGCAAGTTCAAGTGCTGCGGCGCACCCGACTGAGCCGCCACCAAGTATCGCAATCGTCACGTCTCTTTTCCACGCGTCAGTCTCTGCAGCTCAGCGCCGCATCGCCTGTATCCCACCAAGACGGGACAGGCACAACGCCATCGTTTCTATTGGTCGGAATCGCTTTGACCTGTAGCCTGAGGCCACCGCAAAGGGAGAAATTCCATGACCCCAACCCCCTATATCATTTTTCAAGGTCAGTGCCGCGAGGCGATGACAGCCTATGCTGCCGTATTCGGTGGCGAGGTCACCCTCATGATGACGGGTGCCGACATGCCAGAGATGGAGGTTCCAGAGGACAAGGTCGACTGGATCATGCATTCAGAGCTTGCCTTTGATGGTGGCGTGCTCATGGCCTCAGACGACCTGATGGGCGGCACCCCGACCATGGCAGGTTGTTCGGTCATGATGGAAATGGCCTCTGTCGATACTGCCAAAGAGGCTTTTGACCAACTGACCAAGGGCGGTGAGGTGGTGATGCCCTTTGCGCCCACACCTTGGGCCGAAGGGTTTGGCATGCTGACCGACCGGTTCGGCACCTCCTGGATGATCAGCGGCCCGGCGGCGATGGGCTAGCCTATCTCGCACTCAGATTGAGGTCAGACCGGTCATAGCGATGCCGCCCATCGTCTGACGGCTGCTGAATTTTCAACGCCCAGATGCGGCGCACATCGTCCATGCCGAGCTCAGGGTTATCGGCCAGAAAATCCCGCGTGTATTGATTGAATTGGTTATGCGCGCGGATTTTGGTCTGATGACCGGGCTTGGCCGCGTCCGCTTTGAAGGTCCAATAGGCGTCACAGGCGTCGGACAGCGTTTTGCCCTTATTGCTCTTCATCCACTCCATGAACGCAATGTTGAACTTAAAGGCCGGCTCACATTCCGCCTTGAAAAACCGCCGCACATTCTGCGTGTTGCGATAGCTGTCCGTGATCACCGTGTCGCGCGTCAGCGGGTCCTTGTGCCAATCAAACGAGGATGTGGGCCGCGGCCGCGATGGTTTGGGCGGCAGCGCCTCACCAGTATCCAGAAAATGCGCTATCCGGTCCAGAATATCGAATTTAGCACCGGACGGGCTGAGCCCGAGCGCACGCGCATGGGCCACCAGCTCATCCTTGCGCCAATACCAGCGCCGCAGCTCCCGGCCGGATGAGACGGTCTCAATCGCTGGCCGGGTTTGCATGGTCTGATGCCCCTAGTCGAGCAGGTCGTAGATATGGATCGCCGCATCATCCCAGTCATTGCCGGGGTTGGATTGGCAAAAGCTCAGCGCCATCTGATAGATATTGTCGTCATCAATCCCGTTGCCGACGCTTTTCTGCAGCTCGTAATTCCGCGCGGTGAAATAGCCCAAAAGCCACCATTTATTGTACTCGCGGTAGTGCTCATTTTCGTCCTCGCGCATGGCCGCTTCGCAATCAAAGCTGCCTTTGACCGTGTAGTCAGCCATCGCGGGCATGCCCATCAGCGCCACAAGCCCCGCAGTCAAAATTGTCTTATTCATCACAGATCCCCTGTTGGTTTTTTTGTAAGCCTAACACCAAGAGCGCGCCCACGCCAATCACCTTGCGCGTGACCGAAACCCCCATTGATTTCCGTGCGCAATTGCGCCAGACCGATGACCGCCGGAACAGCCACGCAGGACACAAATCATGAGCCGCATCGACGCCAAATTCGCAGACCTTAAAACGCAAGGCAAAAAGGCGTTTGTCGCCTATGTGATGGCGGGCGATCCGGATTACGACACCTCTCTGGAACTGGTCAAAGGTCTGCCCGAGGCAGGTGTGGACATCATCGAATTGGGCCTGCCGTTTACCGATCCCATGGCAGACGGTCCGACCATTCAACTGGCCGGTCAACGCGCGCTTGAGGCGGGTATGACGTTGGAACGCACGTTGGAGATGGCATCGGAATTCCGCAAAGAAGATGACACGACGCCGATCGTTTTGATGGGCTATTACAATCCGATCTTCAACCGAGGGGTAGAGGCGTTTCTGGCCGATGCCAAGGCCGCGGGTGTCGATGGGTTGATCGTCGTCGATCTGCCACCTGAGGAAGATGATGAGCTGTGCATCCCGGCGCAAAAGGCTGGCCTCAACTTCATCCGGCTGGCCACGCCCACGACAGATGACAAACGTCTGCCCAAGGTCCTGACCAACACGTCCGGCTTTGTCTACTACGTCTCAATCACCGGCATCACCGGGGCCGCCGCCGCGCAAGCCGTCGATGTCGCCCCCGAAGTGGCCCGGATCAAAGCCGCCTCAAATCTGCCCGTTGTCGTGGGCTTTGGCATCCGCACGCCCGAAACCTCCAAGGAGATCGCCTCCGTCGCCGATGGCGCGGTCGTGGGGTCGGCTATCGTCGCCAAGATGGGCGATGGCGAAAGCCCGGCTCAGGTTCTTGATTTCGTGCGCGGCTTGGCCGACGGCGCCCACGCGGCCTAATCCCGCGCCGCATCCAGAATTTTACGCAAGGCGATCAGATCGGGCAGCATCCGCTCGATCCTGTCGGGCGACAGAGCGGCTTCAACCGGGGCGAATTCGGCCACGATGGTCGCGATGGCCTCATCCCGAAACTGCCGCCCGGCCTGTGTGATCCACACACACTTGCTGCGCGCGTCCTCCGGGTTGGGCCGCATCTCAATCAACCTACGCTCTTCCAGAACGGACAGCGTGTGCGTGAGGGACGTCTTGGGCACCTGAAACGTGCTTGCCAGAACCCGCGGCGTTTGCCCATCCTTGACCCGGATCAAATGGTTGAGTACCGAAAAATGCGGTAGGATCATCCCGTCAGGCAGCTGCGCTTCAAAGGCCGACCGCGCCAATTGCGCAATGATCCCGATCTCATTGAACACCGTGAAAAAGGCCGGGACATTCTCGTCACTCATCCGGTGTCACCCATTGCGTATCTTTGCCTCAAGCGGCCAGCGCGGGCTGGCGGGAACCTCTGCGCAGAAGCCTGCGCGCGCCCACATTTGCACGGTCTCGCCGGGCTTGGCCAGCCTGTCATGGGCCTCTGCATAGAGGGACGCCATTTCCGGATACTCCTGCAAAGCTTGGCTCAGCGGCTGGATCGCGATCCGCGCCCGCGTGGCCGCCAGATGCAGGCGCACCCAATCCCGCCCCGCTGCAATCTGATCGGCCCGCGTGTTCGCGGGTGTGGTCAGCCAAACATGCCCCATCGCCGTGCGCATGTTGTCCAATACCGCATCCATCCCGCTTTGAAACGCCATGCTGGACTGATCCAACGCCAGTTCGCGCGTGAACTGCCCGGTCAGGTGCAACGCCTCGAACATCGGCCCGGTAAAATCGATCCCATCGGGATTTTCGACCACCTCCCGCCGTCCGATGCGGAAAAGATCGACCGATTCCTTATACGTATGCGGCGTCTCGATCTCGCGCCGCATCGCCGCCTCGCTCAGATCGCGCAGCGCCTGCACCTCGCCTGTGTTCACCGTCCCATCCGCCCGCGTGCCGTGTCTCACCGAGGATGTCAGCCCATCCATCTGCGCCTGCGACACAGGCCGCGCCAAATCATAGGGTTCCTTCTGTGTGCGTCTGAGGGCCAACAGCGCAAAATCTGGGTCACGCTCAGCGCCCGCAACAAACGCAATCCGCGCCACCGGACGGCGATCTAATGCATCCGCATCCGAGCCCTCGGGGAACAGCGTCACCTTGGCCTCCAGACCATCCTCAGCCGCGGCAATGCGCAGCGTTTCCAGAAAACACCCCAACCCAATCACGATCTGACGGCTGAACGGATCGGTGTGCGGCAAGAGCTTTTCTGTGTCGACATAGAGCACCGCCGTGTCCGGTTCCGCCAGATCCAACAGCCAAGGCTGACGATTGTGCGGATTGGGCGCGAGGATTGCCCAACTCAGCGCCCGCATCCGCGCCTCAGCATATTGACCAGCTTTATCCCAAGCCGCGGTTGCGGCATGGGCAGGACGGGCAATCTGCCAAGCGCCGCCCCCAAGCGCGATGACCGCGCCCCCACCCAACAGACCCAAAACATTCCGACGTGACAAATTCGACATGGCGCTCTCCATTCATCTAGTTCGATATCGAACCAATATAATACGATTTCGAACTAATCAAGAAATATCGCCGCATAGACATCCCCGCGCCCCTCGGCTACCACGAAAAACCAGTGAAAATAGGACCAAACGCGCCCATGCCCGTGATCACCAATATCGACGACCTCAAGCGCATCTACGCCCGCCGCACGCCGAAAATGTTCTACGACTACGCCGAATCGGGCAGCTGGACGGAACAAACCTTTCGCGAGAACACGACGGACTTTTCGCAGATTTACCTGCGCCAACGCGTGGCCGTCGACATGTCAGGGCGCAGCACGGCAAGCCAGATGATCGGGCAGGATGTGGCGATGCCCGTGGGCCTCGCGCCCGTCGGTCTCACCGGTATGCAGGCCGCCGATGGTGAGATCAAAGCCGCCCGTGCCGCCGAGAAATTCGGCGTGCCATTTACGCTGTCGACCATGTCCATCTGTTCGATCGAAGATGTGGCCGAACACACCAACAAACCTTTCTGGTTTCAGGTCTACACCCTGAAAGACGATGATTTCATGCAGCGGCTCTTTGATCGCGCCAAGGCTGCAAACTGCTCCGCCGTGATGATCACCGTCGATTTGCAAGTCCTCGGCCAACGTCACAAAGACCTCAAAAACGGCCTCAGCGCCCCGCCCAAACCCACGCTGCGCAACCTCGCCAACATGATGACCAAAGTGCAGTGGGGCCTTGGCATGCTGGGCACCAAGCGCCGGTTTTTCGGCAATATCGTGGGCCATGCAAAGGGCGTGACCGATCCCAGCTCACTCACCTCCTGGACGGCAGAGGCCTTTGACGAAGCCCTCGACTGGGACCGCATCCGCGTCTTTCGCAAGATGTGGGACGGCCCGCTTATCATCAAAGGCATCATTGATCCGCGCGACGCGTTTGAGGCGCTCAATGTCGGCGCAGATGCCATCATCGTGTCCAACCACGGCGGGCGGCAGTTGGACGGCGCGCTGTCCTCGATCCGCGCCCTGCCAGCGATCATGGATGCTGTGGGCAATAAGATCGAAGTCCACCTCGACAGCGGCATCCGCTCCGGCCAGGACGTGCTCAAGGCCCTCGCCCTGGGTGCAAAGGGCACCTATATCGGCCGCTCTTTCGTGTATGGTTTGGGCGCCATGGGCGAAGATGGCGTGACCAAAGCGCTGGAGGTTCTTCACAAAGAGCTTGATGTCTCTATGGCCTTCTGCGGCCGCACGGATGTCAACACCCTCGACCGCGATATCCTCATGGTGCCCGAGGGTTTTTCGGGTCGGTGGGAAGCCTGACCAACGCGGCACTGGCCGAAAGCCATGGTTGCCTCCGGCGGGAGTATTTTTGGAAAGATGAAATACTGGACAGGTCCCCTGCTTCATCTTGCTAAAAATACTCAAATCCCAGCCGGGCCAGACGCGCGAAATAGTCCTTTTCAAACCTGCCTATCCATCCTATACGGCCAGCTTCACGCGGGGTGACAGCCTTGGAGGCACCCTGCTCTAACTTTGGAGAATACATATGGCTGGAGAAATTCCTGATCTTCACGCCCAGGAACGTGCGGGGACAGGCAAGGGCGCCGCTCGCGCAGCACGCCGCGACGGCATGGTTCCCGGGATCGTTTTTGGCGGTGACGTAGATCCGTTGCCCATCAGCATTCCATTCAACAAGCTGCTCAAAATGTTGAAGGCAGGGCGGTTCAAATCCACGCTCTTCAACCTCAAGGTGGACGGGCATGATGATGTGCGCGTGATCTGCCGCGACGTGCAGCGCGACGTGGTCAAGGATCTGCCCACCCATCTCGATCTGATGCGTCTGCGCCGGAACACCAAGATCAACCTCTTCATCCCCGTTGAATTCGTGGGCGAGGAAGAGTCACCCGGCCTGAAAAAAGGCGGCGTTCTGACGGTCGTGCGCAACGAGGTTGAACTGCTGGTGACCGCCGGCGACATCCCTGAGAAGGTCGAAGTGGACCTGTCCGGGCTCGACATCAACGACACCGTGACCATCAGCGATGTGACCCTGCCACAGGGTGCCAAGCAGGTGATTGACCGTGATTTCATGATCTGTAACGTGTCTGCGCCGTCGGCTCTGAAATCCGAGGATGATGAGGGCGAGGATGACGCAGTGGATGCAGGCGACGTGCCCACCACCGCAGATGACGCGGCCGAAGGCGGCGACGAATAAGACGCCGCAGGCTTTACGGTACGAACAGGGCGCGGGCCATCCCGCGCCCTTTTTCGTGTCACGAAGGCGTTGATTGTCCCTCGCGCCCGTCCTACACCAGCGTCATAAGGACCCGGAGGGCGCGATGCTCATCTTTGCAGGCCTGGGCAATCCCGGCCCGAAATACGCCAGCAACCGCCACAATATCGGTTTCATGGCGCTGGATCGGATCGCAGCCGACCATGGGTTCGCCCCCTGGCGGGCAAAGTTTCAGTCCATGATCTCCGAAGGCCGGCTGGGATCGCAAAAGGTTCTTTTGATCAAGCCTGAGACCTTCATGAACCTCTCCGGCCAAGCCGTGGGCGAGGCGATGCGGTTCTACAAACTGACGCCCGAAGACGTGGTTGTCTTTCATGATGAGCTGGACCTGGCCCCGGGCAAATGCCGCGTCAAGGATGGCGGCGGGCATGCCGGGCACAACGGGTTGCGATCGCTCCACCAACATATCGGTGAGGCCTACAGGCGCGTACGCTTGGGCATCGGGCATCCCGGCCACAAGGACCGGGTGAGCGGCTATGTCCTGGCCGATTTTGCCAAATCCGAACAGACTTGGCTCGAAGAGCTGATGCGCGGCCTGTCCGACGGCGCGCCAGACCTTGCGGAAGATCGCACAGACAAGTTCCTCAATGCTGTCTCGTTGCGCACAGCGCCCCCGCGATCTTCGAAAACTCCTCGACCGGCGAGACTGCCGAAGGCGGACGAGCCCCCACAAGACGCGCCAGAACGCTCTTCTTTGCAAAAGCTGATCGACAAGTTTCGCTAAGCTTGCTCCGGTCCGCGGGCTATAGTTAGATACGATCACAGCCAAGCAGGAGATGTGCCATGAATTTTATCGCCATGAACCGATTTCGGGTCAGTGTCGACGGCGCTGACGCGTTTGAAGACATGTGGCGCAACCGCGAAAGTCGCCTCAAAGAGGTGTCGGGTTTCATCGAGTTTCGCCTGCTTAAAGGCCCCGAAGAAGACGGCATCCGCACCTATTCCAGCCATGTCATCTGGGAAGCCAAATCCGATTTCGAAAACTGGACCCAGTCCGAACATTTCCGCGCCGCCCATGCCAATGTCGGCAAGTCCGAGGGCCGCAAAGCCATCATGGGCCCACCAAAATTCGAAGGCTTCGAAACCATCCTACATGAGGATTGACACCCGTGACCCAAATGGACCCGTCCGTCAACGTGCTTGGCGCCCCACTGGAACCCTGCTCTGACGAGCCGCTGACGGGCTTTTTCCGCGATGGACATTGCAACACCTGTGCTGAGGATCGCGGGTCGCACACGGTGTGCGCGCTCATGACGGCGGAGTTTCTGGCCTTCTCCAAGTATGTCGGCAATGATCTGAGCACCCCGCGCCCTGAATTTGGGTTTGCCGGTCTCAAACCCGGAGATCACTGGTGCCTATGCGCCAGCCGCTTCCTACAGGCCCATGAAGAAGGCTGCGCCCCCAAGGTTCGGCTGAGCGCGACGCACACGAGTGCGCTCGACATCGTGCCGCTGGAGGTGCTT
>JBCCDT010000099.1:0-15494 GCA_039030635.1 Pseudomonadota bacterium | reverse complement strand
GTGACATAGCCAATCATGCTGGCCGCCTCGCGCTCTGGCACCATGTCGCGGATTGTGGCGCGTGCCAGCGCCATGGTCACCACCACCGCCGCCTGCATCATGCGAAACACCAAAAACACCCAGACATTGGTGGCAAAGATGCAGCCCAGCGTGGCCAGAAGAAACACAGCCAGCCCGCCCAGCAGCACCGGGCGGCGGCCGTACCGGTCCGAAATTGGCCCCACGATCAGCTGCAGCACCGCGTTCATGCCCAGGTAAAACGCCACGGCCATCTGCATCAGGCCGTAGTCCGTTTCAAAATAGATCGTCATATTGGGCAGCGACGGCAAAAAGATGTTGAGCGCAATGCCAGAGACGCTGGCCAAGAGGATCAGCGTCAGAATATGGGGTGGGCTGCGACGGTCGAGAAATCGGCGCGGGCGCGAAAGAGTGTTGGCCTCGGGCATGCGCCAAACTTAATCGAAAGGCAGCGCTTGTCCATGGTCTGCGCCAAACCTGGCAGGTCAGCCGCAGCGTCACCCACTTCAAATGTAAGACAATTGACGGTTTTGGGCTTTCTCCTCCCCGATTGATCCACTAATTATCTTTCAAATTTTGAGGGACCGGCGACATGAAAGACATTCTTCAGATACTGGAAGACCGCCGCGAGGATGCGCGGCTGGGCGGTGGACAAAAGCGGATCGACAGCCAGCATGGCCGTGGCAAGCTCACGGCGCGAGAGCGCATTGATCTGCTGGTCGATGAAGGCAGCTTTGAAGAGTTTGACACCTTCGTCACGCACCGCTGCACCGATTTCGGGATGGAGGATCAAAAGCCCTATGGCGACGGGGTGGTCACGGGCTGGGGCACGATCAATGGTCGTCAGGTCTATGTTTTTAGCCAAGATTTCACTGTGCTGGGCGGGTCCGTGTCCCAGACCCACGCACAGAAGATTTGCAAGATCATGGACATGGCCGTGGAAAATGGCGCGCCGCTGATTGGCATCAACGATTCAGGCGGGGCACGGATCCAGGAAGGTGTCGACAGCCTCGGCGGCTACGGCGAGATTTTTCAGCGCAACATTGAAGCCTCGGGCGTGATCCCGCAGATTTCCGTCATCATGGGGCCTTGCGCGGGCGGCGCGGTCTATTCGC
Organism: Pseudomonadota bacterium; assembly: GCA_039030635.1. GTDB lineage: Bacteria > Pseudomonadota > Alphaproteobacteria > Rhodobacterales > Rhodobacteraceae > Roseovarius. The sequence goes on along the minus strand of JBCCDT010000099.1, from coordinate 14,361 downwards.
CGGCGATGACCGACTTCATTTTTATGGTCAAAGACAGCTCTTACATGTTTGTCACTGGGCCGGATGTGGTGAAAACGGTGACCAACGAGGTTGTCACCGCCGAAGAACTGGGCGGGGCAGGGACCCATACCAAGAAAAGCTCGGTTGCCGATGGCGCCTTTGAAAACGACGTTGAAGCGCTGGCCGAAGTGCGCCGCCTGGTGGATTTCCTGCCTGCGAGCAACCGCGAAAAGCCGCCTGTTCGTCCCTTCTTTGATGATCCCGACCGGGTGGAGATGAGCCTTGATACGCTGATCCCCGACAATCCCAACACGCCCTATGACATGAAAGAGCTGATCCACAAGCTTGCCGATGAGGGTGATTTTTATGAGATCCAAGAGGATTTCGCCAAAAACATCATCACGGGTTTCATTCGACTGGAAGGCCAGACCGTAGGAGTGGTGGCCAACCAACCGATGGTACTGGCGGGCGTTCTGGACATTGACAGCTCGCGCAAGGCCGCGCGGTTTGTGCGCTTTTGTGATTGCTTTGAAATCCCGCTTTTGACGTTGGTGGATGTGCCGGGCTTTTTGCCGGGGACGACGCAGGAATATGGCGGGGTGATCAAGCATGGGGCGAAGCTGCTTTTTGCCTATGGCGAGGCGACCGTGCCCATGGTGACGGTGATCACGCGCAAGGCCTATGGCGGGGCCTATGACGTGATGTCATCGAAGCATCTCAAATCGGACCTCAACTATGCCTGGCCCACCGCGGAGATCGCCGTGATGGGCGCCAAAGGCGCGACCGAGATCATTCACCGCGCTGATCTGGGCGATGCGGACAAGATCGCGCAGCACACCAAGGATTACGAGGATCGGTTTGCCAACCCGTTTGTGGCGGCAGAGCGCGGCTTTATCGACGAGGTGATCATGCCGCATTCCACGCGCAAACGTGTCAGCCGGGCTTTTGCGTCGCTGCGCAAGAAGCGCCGCAGCCTGCCGTGGAAGAAGCACGACAACATTCCGCTTTGAGTTTGACCGGGCAATCTGGGGGCAAGCTGGGGGGCCAGCCCCCCAGATCCCCCGGGATATTTTCAGCCAGAAGAAACACGGGGTTCTTTGAGTGCATATAGGCTTGGCAGCAATGACGGCAGGTTTGATCAGCGCGGGCGCGGCATTTGCGGCGGCCGAGCGTGTCGAGATGCCGTCGGGGCTGACGGGGTATTTGCACGAAGTCATCGCCGATGAGAGTGCCGGGCTTTACCGGTTTCGGTTTGTGGCACCTGCGTTTTCGGTGGCGGCAGCGCTGGAGGTGGTGGCGGCGGATCTGGATCATTTATGCGCGGAAATTGCCCTTCCTGAGGTGCCCGAAGGCGGGCAGATCATTGTCTCCTTGGCCGATCAGGCGACGGAATTTGGTGTGGCCAACCCGGATGTAACCCAGGTTTTCGAGGCGTATCGCGCGGAAAACGGCCGCTGCATGTGGGAGGAATTCTGATGGTTCCACAACATGTTGCGGTTCGAAGTTCACTTGCCCCTCAAATTGAGTCTTTTGGGTCACAAGTTATCCACAGCCCCGCGCAATCGTATGAAAACACGGGCTTTTCCGGTATCCTGATGGGTGATCGTAAACCTGCGATCAATGGGGCGCGTGCGCAAGTGGTGGGGCAGCCAGCACGTCGTCTCAGTGTGTACACATACAGGAGACTTCAATGTCTAAAACTATCAAGAGCATCCTCGCGTTGGGCCTCGTCGGTTTCATTGCCGCCTGTGGTCAGCAGCAACAGCAGGAAGAGTTCGTGGTCGTTGACCCGGAGCCGATTTCGATCGAGCCCGCGTACACCGGCAAGTACAAGTAATACCCCACTTGGACTATGGGGCCGGGCCTTCGGGCCCGCCCCAACCCACTTGATGCCGATCGGAGGACGCGCCTCATGATCAAGCATCGCGGCTTTCCCGGCCGTCTTCCGGGCACTGATTTTCAATTCACCATCCGCCGCGCCAACCCCAAAGGGGCCACTGCGCTGACACGGCGCGACCGGTTTGCCGATCGCCGCCCCGCGGATCGGCGCGCCGATACCGGCTTTGTGCGCGCGCTTTGGGAACATTTTGGCGACCAGCCCTTTAAGCGCGGCAATCTGGACGCGGGGCGGCTCAGCTGGCTTTTTGAGCGCGAGGTGTTGCCGGTGGATGATCCGTTTGACCCAGAAGCCTATGATGCGCTTTTGGTTTTGGACGTTTCTGCGGCCCGTGCGGCCTTTCCTGATGCGTTTGAGGGGGGGCGGCTTTGAGCGTGCGTTTAAACTTTGAGTACAATTTGAGCGTGTTTTTGCGCATGCCTGAGCGAAACACGCGGATTAAAGCCGATTTCCGGTCGGTGCGCGCGTCACGCTTGGTGGTGCGGCGAATGCAGTGTTCAGTGATGCATGTAGTGGCGGCCCTCCCCCAAGGGGCCGAGACGTTTCGTCTGATCCGTTACCCTTCCCCTTTGGGCGGTGCTGCGCATGGTTCGCGCAGGCCGCCCATTTTTTCTTCCACATACCAAAGCTTTACGCGGGTCGCTGGCCGCGCGTGCCAGTGCTGATGAAGAGGACCTGAAATGTTCAAAAAAATTCTGATCGCCAACCGAGGGGAGATCGCCTGTCGCGTGATCAAGACCGCGCGGAAGATGGGCATCTCGACTGTGGCGATTTATTCGGACGCTGACGCCAACGCGTTGCATGTGCAGATGGCCGATGAGGCGGTGCATATCGGGCCGCCGCCGGCGTCTGAGAGCTACATCGTCATCGACAAGGTGATGCAGGCGATCAAGGACACCGGCGCTGAGGCGGTGCATCCGGGCTATGGGTTCTTGTCGGAAAACGCAAAGTTCGCCGAAGCGCTGGAGGCGGCGGGCGTGGCTTTCATCGGGCCGCCCAAAGGCGCGATTGAGAAAATGGGGGACAAGATCACCTCCAAGAAGATCGCCCAGGATGCGAACGTGTCCACGGTTCCCGGCTATATGGGGCTGATTGAGGATGCCGATGAGGCGGTAAAGATTTCGACCGAGATTGGTTATCCGGTGATGATCAAGGCCTCTGCGGGCGGCGGCGGCAAAGGGATGCGGATTGCCTGGAACGACGAAGAAGCGCGCGAAGGGTTTCAATCGTCGAAAAATGAGGCGGCCAGCAGCTTTGGCGATGACCGGATTTTCATTGAAAAATTCGTCACCCAACCGCGCCACATCGAAATTCAGGTGCTCTGTGACACCCATGGCAATGGCGTTTTCCTGCACGAGCGCGAATGCTCCATCCAGCGGCGCAACCAAAAAGTGGTGGAAGAGGCGCCGTCCCCCTTCCTTGATCCTGAGACACGCAAGGCGATGGGGGAGCAATCCCTCGCGCTGGCCCATGCGGTGGGCTATGCGAGTGCAGGCACGGTGGAGTTCATCGTGGACGGGCAGAAGAATTTCTACTTTCTTGAGATGAACACGCGCTTGCAGGTGGAACACCCTGTGACCGAGTTGATCACCGGGGTTGATCTGGTGGAGCAGATGATCCGGGTCGCGGCGGGTGAGACGCTGTCGATGAAACAAGATGACCTGAAGATCGGCGGTTGGGCGATTGAAAACCGGCTCTATGCGGAAGATCCCTATCGCAATTTCTTGCCCTCGATTGGTCGTTTGACGCGTTACCGTCCGCCGATGGAGGTGGCCGCGGGCCCGATGCTTGAGGCCGGCACGTGGCACGATGATGCCCCCTCGGGCGAGACGGGCGCACGCAACGATACCGGGGTTTACGAGGGGGGCGAAATCAGCATGTATTACGACCCCATGATCGCCAAGCTCTGCACCTGGGGGCCTGATCGGGCCTCTGCGATTGAGGCGATGCGCGTGGCTCTTGACCGGTTTGAGGTGGAAGGCATCGGGCATAACCTGCCGTTTGTGGCCGCCGTCATGGACCATCCGAAATTTATCTCAGGCGATATGACCACTGCGTTTATCGAGGAGGAATATCCTGAAGGGTTTCAAGGCGTTGACTTGCCCGAGGGTGAGAAGCGCCGTGTCGCGGCCGCCTGTGCTGCGATGCACCGCGTGGCCGAAATTCGCCGCGCGCGGGTCTCTGGCCGGATGGACAATCACGAACGCAAAGTGGGCGATGATTGGGTCGTACAGATCGACAAGGAGGCGGCGATGCCGCTCAAGATCAAGGCCGATCCCATGGGATCCACGGTCACGTTTGAGGACGGTTCAGAGCTGCGCGTCAGTGGCGATTGGACCCCGGGCGACCAATTGGCCGAAATGGTCGTCGAGGATGCGCCGCTTGTGCTCAAGGTGGGCAAGATCACCCAAGGCTTCCGCATTCGGACGCGCGGGGCGGATATGTCGGTGCGCATCCGGACGCCGCGACAGGCGCAATTGGCGGCGTTGATGCCTGAAAAGCTGCCGCCGGATACGTCGAAGATGCTGCTCTGCCCGATGCCGGGTCTCATTGTGAAAGTGGCCGTTGAGGTGGGCGACGAGGTGCAGGAGGGTCAGGCGCTTTGCACGGTTGAGGCGATGAAGATGGAAAACATCCTGCGCGCGGAGAAGAAGGCGGTGGTGAGCAAAATCAACGCAGGCGCGGGCGACAGTCTTGCCGTGGATGATGTGATCATGGAGTTCGAATGACAAACCCACCAAATCGTAACGGGCTTCCGTTTGCGATTTACCTGGTGCTTGTGTTGGCCATCTTCTTTTACGGTTGGTGGCACGGGGAATTTTCGACGTTCTGGTTTGCTGTGCTGTTCCCGCTTGGCGCGTGGTTGGTGGCCTTGTCCATCCGACCGATTGCGCTTGGGAACAGCGTTGGGCGCGTCGTCTTTGTTTTGGCCCCTGTCTCCGTCACTTTGGGTGTCGTTTTTTACTTTTTGCTGCTGCCGAGATACGGCGATGTCGACAATGATTTGCTCAGGAGCCTGCTGACCGGCCTTTTGATCGCTGTTGGGTGGTTCGTCACGTTTCTGGCCTCAGAGTACCGCGAAGAGGCGCAGCGTGAGATGCGCAGGATTGACACGTTGGTCGCGCTCAGGGCAGAGATTTCCACCTTTGTGTTCAAGTTGGACAGCTACGATATTCTGGATAGTGCGAAACGTCAGCAAGACTTGATCAGGGCGGGTGAGGTTTTGGGCGACGGTACCACGGCGGAGTATATGCCGTTTTCGATCCGTGAAAGTCAGCCGATTGTCTACGGCCCTGTGTCGTCCGATATCCCGATCCTGAAAAGTGAAACGGTGCAGGCCGTCATACAGTTTTACGCAGAATACACAGATTTGTTGAGCGCCATTGAAGATACGCGGAACACGTTGGTCATGCAGCTGAGCCGTGAGCGGCGCGTCAAGCTCCATGCTGTGTTGTCAAAGCGGCGTGAGAGAAGCCTCAGGAGCGGATTGAAAGCGATTGCTGAGATAGACAAAGAACTGCCCGGGTCAGAGCCCGTTCAATTGTCAGATAGAAACCGTTCGATCATTGAAGAGCAATGACACCACGTGCTGTCGGACGTCAGACATCGCCGGAAAGAGGTCCCTCACCCTGCACGGTGGGAATGTTCTCTACTTTTTTGGGCACAGTGTTTGTCATAAGTAAAATATAGTCGGTCTCAGCTACAGATTCAAGTCGCCGACGTTCAGGCGTCGGATGCGTCTAGTTTGCCTGTGGCGCCACGCGTTGACATCGTCGCTCATGTTCATGGGCCTAAATGGCCTTTTTTTCAATGACATTCAGTGCATTAAGCGTCAGCTATCGCCGCGCCGATCCCGGATTTCCTGTTGTCGCATGGGCATTTTGTCAATGACGCGGCTGATTTCGCGCACGTCCCAGGGCAGAGGCTTGCGCAGGTAGACCGACCCGTCTTTGCCGATCATTGTCAGCATGAAGCCCCGCGGCCGCAGTTTTAGCCTGAGCGCGGTATCCTCGCCCTTGGCGGTGTCGGTCAGCACGATCACATCGCGCTCATTGAGCTCTTCGAGGCGGTCGTTGATGAATTCCATCTGCTGGATGAAACGGGGGTCATTGGGGCTGTCGGCAAAAACGATCACCGGCCGTTTTTCCCAGATCAAACTGTCCAGATCGACGGCCTCGCCCGGCAGCACAATCTGCTGGGCCAGGGTGATATCGCCCTCATTGCTGTTTTCCTGCGCGGCAAGTCCGGCAGGCAAAACAAGCGAAATCAAAGCAAAAACAAAGTGTAAGCGCGTTTTCATTGTCTCTCCTATCCCCTCAGATATAGGTCGCGTGCGCGCGGATGCGAAGGTACAATCAAGTGAACGTCACGAAAAAAAGCGTCGCACTTCCATTTGGCGGCAAAGTGGGGTTTAAGCTCGGCACGTTTGGGATCGCTGCAGAGCAGCGAAACGGTGTGAATTGGACGATGAACGAGGTGTGAGATGGGATCGAAAACGCAAGTTTGGAGTGACATCGCGGAAAAAGAGCTGCGGGGCCGGTCGCTGGAGGATCTGACCTGGAACACCCTTGAAGGCATCGCTGTCAAACCGCTTTACACCGAAGAAGACACGGCCGGGTTGGAACATATGGGCTCCATTCCGGGGCAGGGCCCTTTCACGCGCGGCGTTAAGGCCACGATGTATGCGGGCCGCCCATGGACCATCCGCCAATATGCGGGCTTTTCCACGGCGGAGGAATCCAACGCGTTTTACCGTCGCAACCTTGCCGCCGGTCAGCAAGGTGTGTCTGTCGCCTTTGATCTGGCCACGCACCGGGGCTATGACAGCGATCATGAGCGCGTCGTGGGTGATGTGGGCAAGGCCGGTGTCGCGATCGACAGTGTCGAGGACATGAAAATCCTGTTTGACGGGATCCCGCTCGATCAGGTGTCGGTTTCGATGACCATGAATGGCGCGGTGATCCCGGTTTTGGCCAGTTTCATTGTCGCAGGCGAAGAGCAGGGCCATGATAAATCCGTGCTTTCAGGCACCATTCAGAATGACATTCTCAAAGAGTTCATGGTGCGCAACACCTATGTGTACCCGCCAGAGCCGTCGATGCGGATCATTGCCGATATTATTGAGTACACCTCAAACGAGATGCCGAAGTTTAACTCGATCTCGATCTCGGGCTATCACATGCAAGAGGCGGGTGCGAACCTGGTCCAAGAGCTGGCCTACACGCTGGCGGATGGCAAGGAATACGTGCAAACCGCCATGGCCCGCGGCATGGATGTGGACAAATTTGCAGGCCGTCTGTCGTTCTTTTTCGCCATTGGCATGAATTTCTTCATGGAAGTGGCCAAGCTGCGAGCCGCGCGGCTGCTGTGGTACCGCATCATGGATGATCTGGGCGCGAAAAACGAACGCTCCAAGATGCTGCGCACCCATTGTCAGACCTCCGGCGTGAGTTTGCAGGAACAAGACCCCTATAACAACGTGATCCGCACCGCCTATGAGGCGATGAGCGCGGTTCTGGGCGGCACGCAGAGCCTGCACACCAACGCGCTGGATGAGGCGATCGCGCTGCCCACGGATTTTAGCGCGCGGATTGCGCGCAACACGCAGCTTGTGTTGCAAGAGGAAACCGGTGTGACCAATGTGGTCGATCCTTTGGCGGGGTCTTACTATGTCGAAAGCCTGACGGCGGAACTGGCTGACGCGGCGTGGGAATTGATCAAGGAAGTTGATGAGATGGGCGGCATGACCAAGGCCGTCACCTCGGGCATGCCGAAATTGCGCATTGAGGAAAGTGCGGCGACGCGCCAAGCCATGATCGATCGCGGTGATGAGGTCGTTGTGGGCGTCAACAAGTACCGCAAGGACAAGGAAGACCCGATCGATATCCTGTCGATTGACAACAACGCCGTGCGGGAGGCCCAGATCGCCCGTCTGGAAAAGATCCGCGCGAGCCGGGATGAGGCTGCCTGTCAGGCGGCCCTCGATGAATTGACGCGCCGCGCCGCAGAGGGTGGGAACCTGCTCGAAGGGGCGGTTGAGGCGGCCCGCGCCCGGGCCTCCGTGGGGGAGATCAGTATGGCGCTGGAAAAAGAGTTCGGGCGTCACCGGGCGGAGGTGAAGACATTGGCAGGGGTGTATGGCAAGGCCTATGAGGGCGACGAAGGCTTTGCGCGGATCCAAAGCTCTGTTGAAAAATTTGCCGAAGACGAAGGCCGCCGCCCACGCATGCTGGTGGTGAAAATGGGCCAGGACGGTCATGATCGCGGGGCCAAGGTCATCGCCACGGCGTTTGCGGATATCGGCTTTGACGTGGATGTGGGCCCGCTGTTTCAGACACCGGCCGAGGCGGCGCAGGATGCGGTCGACAATGACGTCCACGTGGTGGGGATTTCCAGCCAGGCGGCCGGTCATAAGACGCTGGCCCCGCAGCTGATCGAGGCGCTCAAGGACAAGGACGCCGAGGACATCATCGTCATTTGCGGCGGTGTGATCCCGCAGCAGGATTATGATTTCCTCAAGGATGCGGGCGTGGCGGCGATCTTTGGCCCGGGGACGAACATCCCCGATGCCGCCGAAGATATTCTGCGCCTCATTCGCGAGGCCCGGGGCGCGTAAGACACGATCTGGGCTGCCCCCAAACGCGCTGACCTTGGGGGCCAGCCCCCAAACACGTTAAAAATGGGGGCCAGCCCCCAAACCCCCGGAGTATTTCCGGCAAGATGAAGCAGGGACCATGACAGAGCGAACGCGTGTCTTGCTGGGCATGATAGCCGGACTGCTGTGGTCTGTGGGTTTGCTTGTGGGGGCGGCGCTTTTTCTGAACATCCCGGTGTTTGCTCTGGTGCCCACGATCATGACCGCATTTCTTGCGCCCGGGCTCATTTTGGCGGTCATAATCGGATGGGCCTCGATGCGCGGGTTTGCCAAGGCGCCGTCTCAGCCCGGTGAGGTGGATCGGCGCGTGATCCAGAACACGGTTGAGCAATTGGCGCTGGCCGCCGCGATCTGGCCGGCAGCGGCGGTGCTGTTGGGCCCCGCAGGTCCGGGTGTGATCATGGGCCTTGGTGTCGGGTTTGCGGTGGCGCGCATGGTGTACTGGGCGGGATGCCATTGCGGGGCAGGGCGGCGCGCGTTCGGATTTGCGGCGACTTTCTTTCCAACCGTGCTTGCGGCGCTTTGGGCGCTGGTGACGGTGATTTTCTGACGCAGTGTCACATCTTGCGACTTGCGCCAACCGGGTTACGGTTGCGCTATCATACCACTTCGAAAAGGCATCCGGGATGTTGGAGCTTGATCATCTGGCCGTGGCCGCAGAAACGCTGGAAGACGGGCGTGAGGCAGTCGAAGCTGCCTTGGGCGTGACCCTGCAACCTGGCGGGCAGCACGGACATTTTGGCACCCATAACCTGCTTTTGGGGCTGGAGGATGGTCTTTACCTGGAGGTGATTGCCATTGATCGGGCAGCGCCGAAACCCGCCTATCCCCGTTGGTTTGACCTGGACCGGTTTGAGGGGTTTGCGCGGCTCACAACCTGGATTTGCCGCAGTGATGACCTGAGCGGGCATGTCACCGCGGACCCGCAAGCCGGGGTGCCGGTGGCGTTGACGCGGGGGGATCTCAACTGGCGGATGGCGGTGCCGGAAGGGGGGCAGCTGCCATTCGATCACAGCTATCCCGCGGTGATGCAGTGGGACAGTGCCGGCCATCCGGCGGCGCGGCTAGCGCCGTCGGGCTGTCGGTTGACGCGGTTGGTCGTGAGCCATCCAGAGGCCGCAACGCTGCGCCAGACGCTGAGCGGTTTGGAAGATGCGCGGGTGGTCTATGAACCGGGCGCGCCAGCACTGAGGGCCGAGTTTGACACGCCCTTTGGCCGCCGTGTTCTGACATGACCGTACGCAGGGCCGAGGCGCGGGATGCCAGCGCGTTGGCCGCGATCTGGAACCATTATATTCGTGACACCACAGTGACTTTTACCACGGATGAGAAATCCGTGGGCGAAGTGGCCGACTATATCGCGGCGCGTCAAACGGGCGGGACATGCGTGTTCGTGGCGGAGGCTGGGTCGGACCTGACCGGGTTTGCTGCCGCCTCCAGCTTTCGCTCAGGCCCGGGCTATGCGGGCACGTTGGAGACCACGGTCATGTTGGCCGAAGGCGCCTCCGGTGGCGGTTTGGGCCGCGCGCTCATGGTCGCCGTAGAGGGCCACGCACAGGCACATGCTATGCGCGCCCTAGTGGCTGGGATCAGCGGTGACAACGAGGCCGCCGTCGGCTTTCACGCAGCCCTTGGATTTGACGAGGTTGGGCGTATGCCCGGAGTAGGACGCAAGTTTGACCGTTGGCTTGATCTGGTTTTGATGCAGAAAACCCTGTGACGCCTAAGACCCTGGGGCGTGCTCTTCGGCCTCAGAATAAACCGCGACGATGCAGCCTGTGACCGTGTGAGAGGTGTGCTCGGTATCGCCATCGAGCCAGACCACATCGCCTGTCTTGTACACCGTGCCGTCATTGTCGATCAGCTCCCCTTGGACGATCAGAAATTCCTCTGCGCCGCCGTGACGATGCGGCGTCGATTGCGCCCCGGGCGCCATGCGGTAGATGTAGAACCCTACATCCTGGCGAGCGTTTGGATTGAGCTGAATGAAGGAGGTGCCGCTTTCGCCGGTCGCGTCGTAATTGGTGAAGGCGCTGTCATCAAAGATATTGGCGACCTTGCGTTCCTCGGGCTGGATCGGTTTCATGGCGGGACCTTTCGTGACTCGGTGCATATCAGGACGATAGCACGGTCGCACGAAAGGGCCAGACGATGCGCGCGGGCGCGGCCAGACACCACGCAGAGAGACAATGACGGGGGTGGTGGTCTCAGGCGTCTTTGAACTTGGCGACAAATTCGCCGCGCAGCGCGGCATACCAAGGGGCCTCCGAAGGCCAGGGGTTCAAGCGCGATAAGCTGTCTCCGGGATAGGCCTCGGCGAAATTTCTGGCATAGCTTTCGCCGGCAAAGCGATCGGCACCCAGAACGGGGGAATTGTAGCCGTGGTTTTGGGTGGCCAAGCCTGCGTTCTCGGGATCATAGGCGAATTCAATGAAGGCATAGACCGCATCGATATTGATCGCGGCTTTCGGCATGGCCAGCCCATCGACCCACGCCATCGCACCTTCGACCGGGGCCTGGTAATGCACGGGCGCCCCGCGGGATTTGAGCGCCAAGGCGGGGCCGTCCCATGTCTGACCGAGGCTGACCTGATCGCCCAAAAGAGCATCGCGTTGGGTTTGCGCATCATTCCAAAGCAGGCCAAGACTGCTTTTGCGGGCGATGGCCCAATCGGTGATCTGGGTCCAGACCGCGCGCATCGTGTCGGCATCTGAATAGGCCGACCAGACGGATCCGGGCTCCATCTCGCCCGTGGTTTCCATGAAGAGCCCAGCCCCCACCAGCATGGATTGCGCCCGCCCCATGGTCTGGCCCTTGAATGCGTCAGACCAGACATCGCCGTAGCTTGGAGCGGGGCCGTCGGGGGCCCAGCGATCCGTGCGATAGGCAATGCCCTCGGTGCCCCAGATATGCGGCAGCCAATGGGTGCCCGCGTCATTGAAATTCCAGGTGTCAGTGCCGATTTTGACCATGGCTGGGTTGACGCCGTCCACATTCACACGCGTGAGGTCAAAGGGTTGCAAAAGGTCCAGCGGGGCCCATTGCAACGCCCGTTGGTTGGTGGGGCTGACAAGGTCAAAGCCGGTCCCGCCAGTGGATTGCATGACCTCAAGGATCTCTTCGTTGGAGCCGATGGGTGTGTGGTTGATCTTGATCCCGGTTTTGAAGGTGAAGCGCGCCGAGAAACTTTCGGGCAGATAATCCGACCACATGAGCACATTGATCTCTTGGGAGGAGGCGTGGGCGGCCGAGGTGAGAAACGGCGCAGCGAGCGCGCCCGTCAGAAGGCGGCGACGGGTCAGAGAAGAGGTGTTGGTCACAGGCGAGATCCTGGAAAGAGAAGGCGGTTTTTGACAGCTGTGCCCTTTTAACGGGTTTTTGTAAGGGACGGAAAGGGGCGGCTCGTCGATGCCGCGCCTCGCATCCCGAACCGGCAGCACTGTGCATAGAAAAGGGGCGCCCCGCAGGACGCCCCGTTTGCCGTTGTAGCGAGAAAGATCACTCTTTCATCAGTTCCGGGTTCTCGGCCAGCACCTTGGCTTCGCGCACCTTGAGTGAGGGGCGCACGTGTTCGGAGTAACCCGCCGCATCTGCCCGCAATTCTGGGAAGAGCGTCAGGATTTCCTCACGCGTCTCCTCAGCAAAGCTGCCGAGGCCCACGTGGCCGGGGTGGAAGCTCTCGGACGGGATGCCTTCGGCATAGACCAGCTCGTGACGGTCAAACATCATGTGGAAGTAATCCACTGTGCCACCTTCCAGCGGGAAGACCGTTTCGTCGTTGATCAAGGCCTTGGCAGGTACGAGCGCCTCTTTCTGACCGAACATCAGCTCCACGTGCCAGCCGCGGACCAGCATCCGGTGCTGCGGCGAGACGCGCAGGTCGCGTTCGTTGCCCATCGCACCCTTGCGGATCACGACCGGAGCCAGCGAACCGGTGGCCGGGACCGAGGTGGAGCCGATCCAGCGGATCTTTTGGAAGCCGTGATCCATGGTGATGACTTCATCGCCCTCTTTGAGATCCTCAATGGCCACCGACCCACGCCGAGTGGCGATCTGGGTGCCGCGGACGAAACAGGCGACATTGGTGTTGTCGAATGTCAGGTCCGTGCCGGTCACGGCGTTGCCACCGTTTTCGATCGTCAGGTCCACGCCGCCAATTTCCGCGGAGAAGTCCGTGCCGTCGATCACACCGTCGATCCGGCCATCCTCTGCATCTGCCCGCAGCATGCCGAGGGCGGAGGAGAAGTCATTGGAGGGATCTGCGTCCGAGTTGTTGACCGCATCCAGCGTGGTCGAGTTGTAGAACTCGCTCAGGTCCACGAAGTCGTTGTTGGTCTGATCGCCGTCATTGATCGAGCCGGAGTTGCCCTCACCAAAGTCGGTGATGATGTCGGCACCTTGGTTGGCGGTTTCGACAAAGACGTCATCGCCATCGCCACCGGTCATGGTGTCGCGACCGCTGTCACCGTCGAGCGTGTCGTCGCCTTGACCACCGATCAAGCTGTCGAAGCCCACACCGCCGGAGAGATCGTCGTCATCGATGCCGCCATCCAGTGTATCGTTGCCGCCGCCACCGATCAGGGTGTCGTCATCGTCTTCACCAAAGATCTGGTCATTGCCCAGACCACCGTCGAGCAAGTCACGCCCGTTTTCGGTGTCGGGGTCTGCGCCAAACGGGCCGGAGCCGTCATTGGGGATGTTGAGGCTGTCGGGGAAGTCCGGACCCAGACCACCAAAGATGGTGTCGTTGCCCGATCCGCCATCAACGGTGTCGGCCCCTTCACCCGTGGTGATCAGGTCATTGCCACCGCCGCCATCGACGCTGTCATTGTCGATGCCGCTGTCGATGGTGTCGTTGCCACCGCCGGATGAGATCGTGTCCGCATCGTCGCCCGTGGTGATGGAGTCGTTGCCATCGCCTGTGGTGACCAAATCACGGTCGTTGTCTTCATCGGCGTCCTCGGGGACCGGCGGCACCGGGCCAACACCGGCAAAGCCGAACCCGTCACCATTCTTGTCATCGGGCAGCGCCGTCAGGAAGTCAGGATCGGAGGTGTCGATCACGTTGTCACCGTCGAGATCGGTCACAGTGTCGGCGCCAGCGCCCCCAATGATGGTGTCATTGTCGTCACCACCGTCGAGCACGTCATCGCCCGCACCACCGTCAATGGTGTCTTCGCCGGAACCACCCGACAGCGTGTCCGCGCCGTCGCCACCATCCATGGTGTCGTTGCCGCCGCCGCCGTCGACATTCTCGGTGCCGTCAGAGCCGGTCACCGTGTCATCGCCGCCACCCAGCTGGATGTTTTCGATTTCCTCGAACGTCGTGGTGTCGTCACCGTCGGTGATGGTGCCTTCTTCCGGCGCGGTGAAATCAACAGTTAGATTGTCGTCGATATCGGTCGTGTCGATGGTGTCGCCACCGTCGTCTTCATCGCCCTCACCACCGGTGATCACATCATTGTCGATGCCATCGCCTTCGTCGTTTATGTCAAAGACGTCATCGCCATCACCACCGTCAACCGTGTCGTCGCCAAGGCCGCTGTCGATCGTGTCGTCGCCACCATTGCCTTCGATCGTGTCATCCAGACCGTCTGGCCCGTCGATGATGTCCCCGCCCTGGTCGGTGGGCGCATTGCTGTCGTCATAGCCGGGGCCCATCAACTCACCGGTCTCTTCGCCATCGACCACGCCATCGGGGTTCACACCCACAATGGAGAAGTTGATCGTCTCGAAGTTCTCGAACGAGATGTCGCCGATCTGGCCGCTCTCATCGCCATCGGTGATCTGGTAGTCACCCGCAGGCTGC
>JBCCDT010000098.1:0-15672 GCA_039030635.1 Pseudomonadota bacterium | reverse complement strand
TCTTCACCCAAGCCGGTCGCCGATTTGCCGTGATCCATGGCGGGGCCAGTGATGTGAGCCGCTTTATCTGGCCCAACAGCTCAGAGCATGTGTTTGGCCGCGAAATATCGGTGATAGAGCGCCATCTGGGCCGGGTCGACGGGGTGATTGCCGGCCATTGTGGTCTGGCCTTTATCCGGGGTGTGACGGGCCTGCTCTGGACCAATGCAGGGGTTATCGGGATACCCGCCAATCATGGCAAAGCGGTCGGACACTACGCGATCATGGAGGACGGCATCGCGACCTTACATGACCTGACCTACGACACACGCGCGGCCCATGACGCGATGGTCGCAGCCGGGCTGACGCAAGGCTATCACGAGACGCTTTTGACGGGTTATTGGCCGTCCGAAGACGTGCTGCCGCCGGATTTCCGGCGCGGTGGGCTGGCCGGTGTGTTGGCCAGAGGGTGATGGGTTTCCACCAGATCGCGCAAGCGGTCTTCGAGCACGTGGGTGTAGATCTCGGTCGTGGCCACATCGGCATGGCCCAAAAGCGTCTGGATCGTGCGCAGGTCCGCCCCGCCCGCCAGCAGATGCGTGGCAAAAGCATGGCGCAGGGTGTGGGGCGTCACAGTGGCGGGATCGACATACGCATAGACCGCGAGGTTTTTGATAAGATTATAGAAATTTACCCGCGTCATGTGGCCTTGCTTGGCGCGGGATGGGAACAGAAAGCTCGATGTCGGTGTGCCGTCTTTCCGGGCGATCTCCTCCTCTCGGTCCCGATGCGCAAGCCAAGTGGCCAGCGCCTCCTTGGCGGGCTGCGACAGGGGCACCAGACGCTCTTTGTCGCCTTTGCCGCGCACCAACAGCATCTCAGGATTGCCGCGCGCCGACGTCACCGGCAGCGACACGAGCTCGCTCACCCGCATGCCCGTGGCATAAAGCAGCTCCATCAGACAGGTGTTGCGCAGGCGCAGCGCCGGGGATTTGCCCATTTCGCGCGCCGCAGCGATCAGTTTGTCCACATCCTCAACCGACAGGGTCTTGGGCAGACGCCGCGCCCGTCCGGGCCCTTTGATCGTCAGCGCCGGGTTGTCCGCGCGCAGACCCTCCTCAAAGGCAAAGGCAAAAAGCTGCCGGATGGCGGAGAGGCGCCGCGCGCGCGTGGCGGGCGCAAGACCTTCATTGGCGCAATCAATCAGATAGGCCTCAATCTCGGCCCGCGTGACCTCAGCCAAGGTGGCACCTTTCCGCCCAAGCCAGGCACAAAACTCGCCCAGGTCGCGCTCATAGGCCAAAAGCGTGTTGCGCGCGGCCCCGGCCTCGGCGGCGCGGGCCTCTAGAAACGGGGTGATCCACGGGGGCTGCACGGCTCACTCAACCGGCAACAAAAGGATTTGCAGCGCCGCTTGCCGCGCCACATCTTCCAGCCCGACAAAGCGCAGCGTGGACAAAGGCCCTTCGATCTGCGCGCTGCGCCCGGCCACGGCCCGGTTGAGGTCAATGACCGTGTCGAGAATGACCTCGCCCAGTTTGCCCTCAGACAGGGGGCCGGCATAGCGGCGCGCGGGAACCGCCTCGGAAAAGGCGCGCGCGATGGCGTGTTCGGTGTCCGTGCGGGCCAGTGAGGCATCCGGCGCGCCCATGGCAATGCCGTCAAGAAACCGGGCGGAGCGGCCGCGCATTTGCCCTGTGTGGCGCGCGCTGGCCGGCGACAAAAGGCCGATCCCGTGAACCGTTTGCTCAAGCCCCGGCAAGTCCAGCCCGGCCAACCGCTCCCCGTAGAGCGTGGCAAAGACGACGCCCAGGCCCGCATCGCGCATCTCCTCCCACACCACCGGCAGCGCTTTGGCAATGCGATCTTCGTCGCCTGACAGCATGGCGCGGTCAAAGGCTTGCAGAAATTGCACCCGGTCCCAAATCCCGCCCGAGGCGGCCGGGCGGCGCGCGGTATAAAGCCCAAGCAGGCGGTTGGCGGGCAGGGCGCCGGTGCGGGCCAGCCGTTCGGCGGCCTCAATCTCACTGCGCCAGCCGGTGGTGCCGCGCAGATCGGCGGCGGCAAACTTGCGTGGTAGCGTGCGGGTGGGCAATGCCGCGCCATTGGCCTCATAAAGCCGGAAGAGAAGCGGCGTCATCTCGCGCGGCGGGGGCAGGTCAATGCCCGTGCCGCCGAATTCAGGATCCAGGAAAAGCGCGAGTTGTTCGATGCTTGCGGGGTCAAGTTGATCTATGATCAGCGCCGTATCATAGATCAACGCGGCGGTGGGCCAATCGCCCGTGCGCACCAGGCAAAACACCCGCGCGCCATAGTCATTGGTCAGCGTCGGTGTCTCGGACAGGGCTTTGCACACGGCCTGTTCTGTCCCGCGCAAGAGGCTCAGATCCAGCCAATCATCGAACAAAAGCGGCGTTTGGGGCCCCGCGCGTTCCACCAGCGCCAGCGCGGCATCCACCGCGCCATAGCGTTGCAACGCGTCAATGCGCGCGTGCAGAAACCGGGCATTGTCGGTGGTATCAGAGGGCGGATCAGCCTCGGCCAGAAGCAGCGTGTAGATCAACGCTTGCAGCGCGGGCAAGGGCGCGTCGGGCAAACGCCCCATACGAGAGACAACATCCTGCGTCGCACTGGCTTGCCACAGGCTCAGCGGCAGGCCTGTATTGGCCGACGGCAACAGCCCCACCGCATCGGGCTGCGCGGTATCAAGCGGGGTCACCGCCACGCCGGGCACCAAAGCCCCGTCTTGTCCCGGAAACACCGGTTCGGTTTCATCCAGCGGCTCAATCAACGGCTGCGCGACCGTGACCGGAGCAGGCTCTTTGAGCCAGTCAATCGCAGAGAGCGGCTCTTCCGCGCCTGCCCATCCCGGGGCCAGCGCGCATATGAGCGCAGCCCTACTGCGTTTCAAGGATCAAATCCTGCCGGATTTCCCGCTCGGGTGGTGAAAAATCTGCCCCGAAAAACGGACCAAGATAGGCATAGACGACCAAAGCGATGAACCCCAATATACCGAGGTAAATGAGCCATTTAATCAGCCTGAACATTGTTTTTGTCTGCCCGTCTTCGTATTTTTCTGGCCGCAATATAGCTGGCCTTTTGGGCAAGATCACGTCATTCAGTGCAAAAGGTGTTTTTTTTGGCAGGGGAGTGCCGAAAGTGGTCGAGGCGGCCCAGTACAAGCTGCACAAAACGGTGGTGATGGTGGGCATGATGGGGGCCGGGAAAACCGCTGTGGGCCGGGCCTTGGCGACCAAGTTGAATGTCCCGTTTCTCGATTCCGATGCCGAGATTGAGGCCGCCGCCAAGATGACCATCGCCGAGATTTTCGACCGCGACGGTGAGGCGTTTTTTCGCGATCGGGAGGCCGAAGTGATCAACCGTCTTTTGGAAAGTCAGCCGGGCATTCTGTCCACGGGTGGCGGTGCCTTTCTGGCCGAACGCAACCGCGTCAACATCACCGAAAAGGGCGTCGCGGTCTGGCTCAATGCCGATTTGAACCTGCTTTGGGGTCGGGTAAAACATAAAGATACCAGGCCCTTGTTGCGCACAGCTAATCCTTACGCCACGCTCAAGGATCTTTATCGAGAGCGGGTGCCGCATTATGAGACGGCCGATTTGCGCGTGATGGCGCAACCTGGTTTGTCGCTCGATGAGATGGCGTCACGGGTGGTGGACACGCTGCTCACCCGTGCAGATGTGTTGGAGGTGGCGTGATGGAAAAGGTGCATGTCCCGCTGGGCGATCGGGCCTATGACGTTCTGATCGGGCCGGGGCTTTTGGCGCAGGCGGGCGCGCTGATCGGCCCGCTTTTGTCCCGCCCTCGCGTGGCGATTGTCACTGACGCGCAGGTCGGCGCGCTGCATTTGCAGGCACTTTTGACAGGGCTCGCGGCAGAGGGGATTTCCGCCAGTCACATGAGCCTGCCCCCCGGGGAGGCCACCAAATCCTGGCCGCATTTTGAGCGCACGGTGGAGTGGCTTCTGGCCGAAAAGATTGAGCGCGGCGATGTGGTCGTGGCCCTTGGCGGCGGCGTGATCGGCGATCTCGTCGGGTTTGCCGCCGCTGTCTTGCGCCGCGGGGTTCGGTTTGTGCAGGTGCCCACGTCACTTTTGGCGCAGGTTGACAGCTCTGTGGGTGGCAAAACCGGGATCAACGCGCCCCACGGCAAGAACCTGATCGGTGCATTTCATCAGCCAAGCCTTGTTCTGGCCGATACGGACACATTATCAACCTTGGAAAAGCGTGATTTTCTCGCAGGTTACGGGGAGGTCGTGAAGTACGGCCTGCTGGGGGACGCGGCGTTTTTTGAATGGTTGGAGGCCCATGGCCCCGCCTTGGCGGATGGGGATGAGGCCGCGCGGATCCACGCCGTGCGCCGCTCGGTTGAGATGAAGGCCGAGATCGTCGTGCGGGATGAAACCGAACAGGGCGACCGTGCATTGCTCAACCTGGGCCACACGTTTTGTCACGCGCTTGAAGCCGCAACAGGCTATTCCAACCGCCTGTTGCACGGTGAGGGCGTGGCGATCGGCTGCGCCATGGCGTTTGAGTTGTCAGTCCGGATGGGGCTCTGCGCACAAGAGGAACCAAGCCGCGTGCGCGCGCATCTTCGCGACATGAAGATGAAGGTGGACCTATCTGATATTGAAGGGGAATTGCCCGACGCGAATGCGCTTCTTGCCTTGATGGGGCAAGACAAGAAAGTGGTCGACGGCACGCTGCGGTTCATCCTCGCCCGCGGCATCGGGCAGGCGTTCGTGACCGCCGATGTGGACCCGGCTCAGGTGCTTGAGATGCTCGACAATGCCTTGGCCGCCCGCGCGTCGTGATCTTTTTTCCGCTCTGAATAGCGGTCGGTGAAATAGGCCGTCTGATCGCGCGTCAACAGGGTGAATTTGACCAGCTCTTCCATAACGTCGACCACCCGGTCATAGCGGGAAGAAGGCAACATGCGCCCGGCCTCGTCAAATTCCTCATAGGCCATGGGCACCGAGGATTGGTTGGGAATGGTGATCAGCCGCATCCAGCGCCCCAAGATGCGCATCTGATTGACCGCGTTAAAGCTCTGACTGCCGCCCGAGACCTGCGCCAGCGCCAGCGTCTTGCCTTGGGTGGGCCGCACACCGCCCAGTGAGAGCGGGATCCAGTCGATCATCAGTTTCATGATCCCGGTCATGGCGCCGTGGCGTTCTGGGCTGACCCAGACCATACCTTCCGACCACGTCACGCGCGTGCGCAGTTCCGCCACTTTGGGGTGATCGGCGTCCGCATCATCGGTGAGCGGCAGGCCCGAGGGATCAAAGCTTTGTGTCTCCGCGCCGAGATATTCTAGGATCCGCGCGCATTCCTCGCTCAGCAAGCGAGAGTAGGATCGCGCCCGCAAGCTGCCATAAAGCAACAGGATCCGCGGGGCATGCGTGCTGGGCGCTGCGGGCCAAAGCTGCGCCAGATCGGTCTGGGGCAGGTGGTCAGGATCGAACAGATGCTCAGACAGCGACTCAGGCAGGTCCTCAGACAATGCGACGCCCCTCCGCATCAATGATCACCTCACCGTCCTCCTTGGCATAAGGCCCCTCTGGCCAGCGATCGAGCAGGTCCAGAACGGCCTCGGACGGACGACAGAGCGCCACCCCTTTGGAGGTGCAGACAATCGGGCGGTTGACCAGCACCGGGTGGTCAAGCATCGCGTCCATCAGCGCCTCATCATCGACGCCTTCTTCCAAAAGGCCCAAGGTTTCAGCGGGCGATTTGGTCACCCGCAACGCGGCGCGCGGCGTCAGGCCCGCGGCGGCAAACAGCGCGTGCAATTGCGGGCGGGTCCACCCAATGTCGAGATAGGGGATGATGACGGGGTCGTACCCGGCATCCCTGATGATTTTCAACACGTTGCGCGATGTCCCGCAGTCTGGATTATGGTGGATAACAACCTGCATTTACGCCTTCTTTGCGTCAGAGTGGGAGGTCAGCAGCCAACCAAACACCGCCACCGCCAAAGCCGCGCCGATCAGTTCAGCCGTGATAAACCCCGGCAGGTCAACAGGGCGAATGCCTGAGAACGTGTCGGTGAAAGAGCGCGCGATGGCCACCGCCGGATTGGCAAAAGACGTGGACGCGGTGAACCAATAGGCGGCCGTGATATAGAGCCCAACAAGCCACGGGATCGCGTCCGCCTTGAACCTGAGCCCGGCCAGGATGGTGCCCATCAGGCCAAAGGTCGCCACCAGTTCGGCCAACCACTGCGCCCCGCCGGTGCGGATGGTGGTGGAGGTTTGCACGATGTCGAGGGCGAACATGCCATGGGCGAGAAACGCACCCAGGACGCCGCCGATGATCTGGGCGATGATGTATTGCACGGTCTCCGGGACGGAAATGTCGCCTTTCAACGCGAAGGCAAAACTGACCGCCGGGTTGAAATGCGCCCCCGAAATGGGGCCAAAGAGCGTGATCAACACCACCAAGATCGCCCCCGTGGGGATCGTATTGCCCAGAAGCGACACCGCGACGTCATCGCTCAGTTGGTCGGCCATAATGCCCGAGCCAACGACAGTGCACACCAAAAGAAGCGTGCCCAAAGCCTCCGCAGCAAGGCGGCGAGGTAAGGTGAAGGTCATGATGTAACCTTTTGAAATTCAGACATGACATGCAATCTCAGCAAGGATCGGCTGACAGGCTTTTGGGTTGCCGCCACAGCAATCCTGCATCAGAAATTGCAACAGGCCCCTGGTGCCATCGAAATCCGCGAAATATCGGATCACGCGGCCTTCGCGTTGATTTCGGATCAGACCTGCGCGGTGCAGGACGGACAGGTTGGCCGACATGGTGTTTTGTTTGGCACCTAAGGTTGTGGCGATGTCACCGGCCTGCATCCCGTCCGCGCCCGCCTTGATCAGCAAGCGAAACACCTCAAGGCGCAGCGGCTGCGACAGGGCGGAAAAGGCGAGGGTGGCTGTATTTATATCCATATATCATGAAGTATTGATATAACGCTCGCGCGTCAACCCGTTCAAACACCCGTGTGCCGGGGTTTCGTTTCGCGCGCGGGCGGCCTAAGCACCAAACCTATGTCAAAGCTGTTTTCCCCTTATACGCTGCGCGATGTGACCGTCCGCAACCGCATCGCCGTCTCCCCCATGAGCCAATATCGCGCCGTCGATGGCCATGCCAATGCGTGGCACATGGTGCATCTGGGCCGGTTTGCGCTTGGCGGGGCCGGGCTGGTGTTTGCGGAGGCCACGGCCGTGACCCGTGACGGGCGGCGCACCCATGGGGATCTGGGCCTGTGGGAGGATGCTCAGGTCGACGGGCTGGCCCCCATTGCCGCGTTTCTCAAATCCGAGGGCGCGGTGCCGGGCGTGCAACTGGCCCATGCCGGGCGCAAAGCCTCTGAGCGGCGGCCATGGCACGGGGAAACGCCGGTGGATGCCGAGGATGAAACCCTGCGCGGCGAGGCCCCGTGGGAGGCGATTGGGCCGTCTGCGATCCCGTATGCCGATGGCTGGCCCGCGCCACGTGAGATGACCGAAGATGACATCGCCCGCGTGATCGGGGCCTTCGCCGATGCCGCGCGGCGCGCCCATCAGGCCGGGCTTGAAATGCTTGAGGTTTATGCCGCCCACGGGTTCCTCATTCATCAGTTCCTGTCGCCCATTGCCAATCAACGCACGGACCGCTGGGGCGGGTCGCTGGACAACCGAATGCGACTGGCCATTGAGGTCGCCCGCGCCATCCGGGCCGCGTGGCCAGAGCGGTTGCCAGTGTCCTTCCGGCTGTCGGCCACCGATTGGCTCGACGGCGGGGTTGAGATGGACGACACCTTGGTTGTGGCGCGCGCCCTCAAGGCGGAAGGCGTTGATATGATTGACTGTTCCTCTGGCGGGATCGGCGGAAAGGACCGCCCGCGCCGCATGCAAATTTCCCAAGGGTTTCAGGTGCCCTTTGCCGCAAAGCTGCGCGAAGAGGTGGGTATCCCGACCATGGCCGTGGGCTTTCTCTGGGACGCGGCGCATTGCGACGCCATCGTGGCGCAGGGGCAGGCGGATATGATCGCGCTTGCCCGTGAGCTGTTGGACGATCCCAATTGGCCGCTCCACGCCGCTGCGGATTTGGGGGCCGATGAGGGCCATCAGATGTGGCCGGTCGAGGCCGGTTGGTGGCTGATGAAACGGGCCCGGTTGCTGTCGAAACTGGGGATTAGATAGCGTTTCGCCAAAGGCCCGCGCGGGATCAAGGCCAAAGGCCGCCGCGCTCGTCAGGCCGCCCCGTCACACCAGAGGTGTGCCGACGTAATTGGCGCGCCTGTGGCGCGGCGGCCTAGCGATGTGGTGGGTCAGGCGCTTTGCTCAGATTGACGTCGGGTTTGAAAGATAAAGGTCTGCCGAACGTGGCTCAGATTGCCAGCCCGCGGCCTGACAAGCGCGGCTCACCCCGTGAGCTTGACCAAAGCATGGCGTTTCTTGCCCGCCGACAGTTTCACCGGCTCCGACAACGCCCCCGCATCCAGCATCAGCCCCGCATCCGTCAGCGGCGCGTCATTCATCCGCGCGCCGTTTTCGGAAATCAGCCGTTTGGCCTCTTTGCCTGACTTCGCCAGCCCCGAGCGTACGATCAGCTGCACCACGGAAATGCCGTCTGACACTTCACCTGCCGACAATTCGAGCGTGGGCAAATCATCCCCCACGCCGCCTTGTTCGAACACTTCGCGCGCGGTGGCCTCCGCCGTCGCGGCCGCCTCCGCCCCGTGCAAAAGCGTGGTCACCTCATTGGCCAAGATGATCTTGGCATCGTTGATCTCAGAGCCCGCAAGCGCGCCCAACCGGTCGCACTGTTCCACCGGCAACTCGGTATAAAGCTTCAGAAAGCGCCCCGTGTCGGCATCGGTCGTGTTGCGCCAAAACTGCCAGAACTCATAAGGGCTCAGCATGTCGGCATTCAGCCACACCGCACCGCCCGCCGATTTGCCCATTTTGCGCCCATCGGAGGTGGTCAAAAGCGGTGAGGTCAGCCCGTAAATCTCCTGATCCAGCACGCGGCGGGTCAGGTCGATCCCGTTGACGATATTGCCCCACTGATCCGAGCCGCCCATCTGCAAAAGACACCCGTAGCGGCGGTTCAGCTCTAGGAAATCATAGGCCTGCAGGATCATGTAGTTGAATTCCAGAAACGACAGCGATTGTTCCCGGTCGAGCCGCGATTTCACACTTTCAAAAGCGAGCATGCGGTTGACGGAAAAATGCCGCCCGATATCGCGCAGAAATTCAAGGTAGTTCAGCCCATCCAGCCATTCGGCATTGTTGAGCATTACCGCGCCCGCAGGCCCGTCGCCATACTCAAGGTAGCGGTCAAACACCTGTTGCATGCCCGCGATATTGGCGTCAATCTGTTCAGGCCCCAGCAAAGGCCGCTCATCTGAGCGAAACGATGGGTCGCCCACTTTCGTGGTCCCGCCGCCCATCAACGTGATCGGCTTATGTCCGGTCTTCTGCAACCAGCGCAGCATCATGATGTTGAGCAAATGGCCCACATGCAGCGACTGTGCGGTCGCGTCATAGCCAATATAGGCCGGCACCACGCCCGTGCTCAGCGCCTCATCAAGGCCCTGATAATCGGTGCAATCGGCGAGAAAGCCGCGCTCCATCATGATGGTCATGAAATCCGATTTGGGGTGGTAGGTCATTTGGCTTGTCCGTTTGGCTTTCGCGCGGCATGTATAGGGACGGTTTTGCGCAAAGGAAATGGCCATGTTGAAACCTGGTCGCGTGTGGGCGTTGGGGGCGATGTCGGGCACCTCTCTGGATGGGGTGGACGCGGCCATGATCGACACCGATGGTGAGCGGATTTTCGGCTTTGGCGAGGATGGCTACCGCGCCTATTCCGAAGCTGAGCGCGCGGAATTACGCGCCGCCTTGGGGCGCTGGCACGCCGATGACGTGGCCGCCGCGCGTGACGTCGTGCAAACCGCCCATGCAGAGCTTTTGGCGGGGTTTGAGGGGGCCGAGCTGATCGGATTTCACGGCCAGACCCTGGTGCATGAGCCGCGCGGGCGCGGGACCCATCAGGTGGGCGATGGGGCCGCGCTGGCCGAGGTTTTGCAGCGCCCTGTGGTCTGGGATTTTCGCAGCGCGGATATGGAGCTGGGCGGTGAAGGCGCGCCCTTCGCCGCGTTTTACCATTTCGCCTGCGCCAAATGGGTGGGCGCGCAAGCGCCGCTGGCCTTTCTCAACCTGGGCGGCGTGGGCAACCTGACCTGGGTTGACCCGCGCAAGGACCGCCCCGATGAGGCAGGCGCGCTTTTGGCCTTTGACACAGGGCCCGCCAGCGCGCCCATGAATGACGTCATGACCACACGGCGCGGCGAGCCGTTTGACCGCGACGGCGCTTTGGCGCGCCAAGGTGAGGTCGTGCAAGGCGCGTTGGAGCTCTTTCTCGATGATCCGTATTTTTCCCGCATGCCGCCCAAATCGCTCGATCGCGATGCCTTTGCCGAGATGATCGGCCTGGTGAGGGAGCTTTCAGATGCTGATGCGGTGGCCACGCTGACCGGCATGTCCGCCGCCGCCGTCCTGCGCGGGATGGAGCATTGCCCAGAGCCGCCGACGCGCCTCTTGGTGACAGGCGGCGGACGGCACAATCCGGTGCTGATGGATATGATCGCGGCCGCGCTGGATTGCCCTGTAGCTCCGGTGGAGGAGGCCGGCCTCAATGGCGACATGCTTGAGGCGCAGGCCTTTGGCTATCTCGCGGTGCGCGTGGCGCGGGGGCTGCCCACATCCTGCCCGTCCACCACGGGCGTGCGCGCGGCGGTGAGCGGCGGCATCCTCAGCGCCCCAAAGGCCACGCCATGACCGATCCCATCACCGATACCATGACCGATCCCATGACCGATCTCATGTCTGCCCGTCCGGCCGCCCGGTTGGGGCTTGTGGTGCTCAGCACCGATGAAACGCTTGAAGATGAGGCGCGTCAGGTCCTGCCGCCCTCCATCTCGCTCTTTCACACCCGGATCGAAAGCGCGCCGGATGTCACGCCCGAAAACCTCGCCAAAATGGAGGCGCGGATGGTGGCCTCTGCCGCGCTTTTGCCGGCTGATCTGAATGCGATCGGTTATGGCTGCACCTCTGCCTCCGTGGTGATCGGCCCGGACGCGGTCGCGCATCAGATGCACCAGGTGCAACCGGGCGTGCCTGTCACCAACCCCATGAGCGCGGTCATCGCAGCTCTGCGCGCGCTCAACGCCGCCAAGATTGCCCTGGTCACGCCCTATACGCCCGAGGTGGTCGCGCCCATGGTGACGCATCTGGCCAAGCATGAAATTGAGGTCGTGACCGAGCGCAGTTTTGGTGAGAGCGATGACCGCCGCGTGGCCCGCATATCTGAGAGCGCCACGCTGGCCGCCATCCAAGAGGCCGGGCAGGCGACAGGCGTTCAGGCCGTCTTCTCCAGCTGCACCAATCTGCGCAGCTTTGGCATAATTGACGCAGCGGAACGCAAATTGGGCGTACCGGTTGTCAGCTCCAACTCCGCGCTGCTATGGCATCTGTGCCGATTGACGGGGGTGCCGGGCCTTGGGGGGCCCGGGAGACTATATAAAATTTGAAAGACCGACAGATGTCGAACATGGCGTATCGCGATGAACTGGACGGGGTTCGCGCGCTGACAATGATCACGATCCTGCTGTTTCACCTCGGGTTCCCGAGCGTGCCGGGCGGGTTCATTGTGGTGGAGGTGTTCTTTGTCCTCTCAGGCTATTTGATCCTGGGCCAGACCTATATGCGTCTCAAGGATGGGAATTTCTCTGTCACCGACTTCTTCGCGCGCAGGATCCGGCGGCTCGCCCCGGCCTATGGTGTGTGTTTTCTCATCATCGCGCTGGTGGCCAACTGGTTTTACCTGCGCTCCGAGATGCAAATGGTCGCCGAAAACTTCCTCGGCGCGATCACATTTACCAACAATTTCAACCTGATGGGGTCAGCGGGCTATTTCGCCGGGCCCAACGCGGAAAACCCGTTCCTGCACACCTGGACGCTCTCGATCGAAGAGCAGTTCTACATCGCCATGCCGCTTATCGTCTTGTTGCTGATGCGCAATGCAAGGGCGTTTGTTTGGACGCTGATCTTGATCACGGTGGTGTCGCTGGCGCTGACGCTTTTTACCACCGATCAGATCTACACCAAGGATGAGCGGTATTTCTCGACCATCTACCGGCTGTGGCAGATCGCGGTGGGGGGCCTTGTGTTCCTGCTTATGCATTACAAATACGTGCCCGAACGGCTGCGCGGGGCGTCGTTTCTCGGCGCGGTGTTCATTGTCGCGCCCATTTTCCTCTTCAATTCCAGCTATCTTTACCCGTCCTGGGTGGCGCTGTTTCCTGTGGTGGGGACCATCCTGATCCTGATGTTCGGCGATGAAAAACACAGCCTGACAGGCAAGGCGTTTGCCATCAAACCGATGGTCTATCTGGGCAAGATTTCCTACGGCACCTACCTCTGGCACTGGCCGTTGATCGTGGCGGTGATCTATTCCGGCACGCGGATGAATGATGAGATCCGGGTGATGATCATGCTGGCCTCTTTCGTCATGGGGTCGCTGTCCTACCACTTAGTTGAAACGCCGTTCCGCAAAACCTCGGTCAAGAAGAAGAACAAACTGTTCCTCTATTTCTTCGTCCAGCTTGGCGTGCTCTTGGCCGTGGCCTGGTATCTGTGGCAGCAACCGGGCCGCGCCGATGAGGGCGAAGGCCCGCGCGTGGCCGTGTTGAAGACGCAAGTCGATGCCAACCATGACGGCTGGAATGATTGCTGGGGCCACACCACGCCTGAGGCTTTCTGCCGGATGGGCGCGGACATTGGTCCGGACAAAGAGAGCCCGGATTTCTTCCTTTGGGGCGACAGCATGGCCAACAGTTCCTTCTGGGCTTTTGATGAGTATGGCCGCGCCCGCGATGAGGCGGGGTTCCTCGCGACCTCGCCTGGCTGTTCGCCCATCGATGGCGGCGGGCCCACGGAAAAATGCGTCGAGAGCAACGCCGCCATCCTCGATTACCTCGATCAGGCTGAGCCGATGGATGTATTCCTCATGTCGCGCTGGTCCTATCTGGCGCTCGGGCTGGGCCATTTTGGCGATCTGCCGGGGCAGGTGCCGATGTTCCTCGAAGATGGCAGTGTCGCGCCCGACAATTTCCCCGCCTTCATGGAACGGTTGGATAAATCGCTGGCCCGTTTGAGCGCGCGTCACAACGTCTATCTCTTCATGACCATGCCGAAATTCGACACCTCGGTGCCGCGCGCAATGCTGCGCAATGTGCGCTTTGGCGCGCAGCTGCCGGTGCAGACGCTGGCGGAGTACGAGGCGCGCGAGGCAGAGACCAATGCCGCTGTGACCGAGATCGCAGAGACATACGGCGTGACCATACTGGAGCCCCATAAGATCCTGTGTGAGACGGGCACCTGCATTATCGAAATGGACGGCCTGCCGCTTTACATGGATCAAGTGCATCTGGGCCCGCGCGGCAATGACTTCCTGCGCGATTACCTGTTTGATCAATTGGGGCGCACGCCGTGACGGACAGACCCCTCAAACCCGCCACCATCGCCGCGCGGGCCGGTGGGGCAACGGGTGCGCAGGGTGCTGTCGTGCCCGGTATTGAGGTCGCGACAACCTTTGCCCGGGATGCCGATTATGCGCTGACAGGGCAGGGCGCCTATGGCCGGGATCGCAACGCGACCGTGGCCCAGGCCGAAGAGGTGTTGCGCCAGTTGGAAGGCGCGGCCGAGACGCGTCTCTTTGGCTCCGGCATGGCGGCGGCCGTGGCGGTGTTTCAGGCCCTGCCCACCGGCGCGCGCGCCGTGGTGCAATCGGGCATCTATTGGGGTGTCACCCATTGGCTGACGAGCTTTGCCGCCAAACGCGGGATCGTGGTGGACACGGTCGATGCCGCCGACCCGGTGGCGATTGAGGCCGCTTTGACACAGCCCGCCGATCTGGTGTGGATCGAAGTGCCCTCCAACCCCTGGCTGAAAGTGGCCGACATTGCCCGCGTGGCCGATCTGGCCCATGCCGCCGGGGCCGTCTTGGCCGTCGATGGCACCGCGGCAACGCCTGTTCTGACCCAGTCGCTCACGTTCGGGGCCGATCTGTCGATGCATTCGGGCACCAAGGCCATCAACGGCCACAGTGATGTGCTCGCGGGCGTGGTGTCCTGCCGGGATGCGGGCCTGCCGATCTGGGCCGATATCTGCGCGCAGCGGGCCGAGGCGGGCGCGCTTTTGAGCCCGATGGATGCGTGGCTTTTGATGCGCGGCATGCGCACACTACCGCTGCGTATGGAACGGATGTGCGCCACCGCGCAGCGCGTGGCCGAGGCGATGGATGCTCATGAAGGCGTTGAGGCCGTGTGGTATCCCGGACTGCCAGATCACCCCGGGCATGCGCTGGCGCAGCGTCAGATGTGCGGCGGTGCGGGGTACCTGATGTCGGTTTTGGTCAAAGGCGATGCCATGGCCGTGGCCGGACGGTTGCACCTCATTCACCGCGCGACGTCCCTAGGCGGCACCGAAAGCCTTGTAGAACTGCGCGCGCTGATTGAGCCACAATCGGGGATCCCCGAGAACCTGTTGCGGCTCTCAATCGGTCTTGAAGACCCCGGTGACTTGATCGCGGATTTGGAGCAAGCGATTTCACTGTAGACCCGGCGCGGGATCAAGGGCGTCAGCCCGCCGCGCCTTCGTCAGGCCGTCCCGGGGCCTGGCGAAATTGCAATGGCAGGCCGTTGCTCGGATGGGCGTCGGGGATGATGGATAAAGCGCTGCTGATCAGAGCTTGGGTTCGCCACGCCACGGCCTGACGAAGGCGCTAAGCCGTACTTTCAAGCCGCACAACTTCTGCTCTCAAGCCCGAGAGTAACGCCTCCGCAAACCGGTTCAATCGCTCCAGCCTCCGGTCATCGGCATGGCGGATCAGGTAAAAGCTCCGCGTCAGGCTCACCTCATCCGCCAGCACTTTCCGCAGGCCCGGAAATGCAGGCAGGGCAAAGTCATGGGCGATCCCCACACCCGCGCCTTGCCGGATCCAGTTAAGCTGCACCGAGGCAGAGTTTGACGCCATTTCGACCGTTTGCAGCCCCGCCTCTGACAGGTAGTCCAGTTCCTTGTCGAAAATCATATCCTGAATATACCCCACCACGCGGTGATCCTTCAGGTCCGCCACCTGCGTGATCGGCGGATGCGCGGCCAGATAGGCCTCACTCGCCGCCAGATGCAGCTGGTAATCCGAGACCTTTTGCACCGTCAGCCGCCCCGCATTTGGAGGGCTCACGGCCAGCACCATATCCGCCTCCCGCCGGGTCAGGTTCACGATACGGGGCAGGGCGAGGATCTGAATTTCCAACTCCGGGTTGGCCGCCCCGATGGCCGCGCACACCTGAGGGAGCAGAAAATTCGCCGCCCCATCCGGTGCCCCGATGCGGATCTGCCCCGAGAGGCCCGAGGTGGGCCCGGCCAATTCTCCTGCCGCCTCCTCCATCGCCTGTTCCGCGCGGATCGCCGGGGTCATCAGCCGCTGACCCGCATCCGTCAACGCATACCCATTCTGTGATTTGGCAAAAAGAGCGGCCCCAAAAGCCGCCTCCAACCGGGCGATCCGACGGCCCACAGTGGCCGGATCCATCCGCAGCACCTGGCCCGCGCGCGACAGCGT